>CAZGGE010000057.1:10001-16781 GCA_964524285.1 uncultured Pirellulales bacterium | reverse complement strand
TAGGTTTAGCTCATAAACAAATCTGAAACCACCAACTTTTTGGGAGTTGAACCAATAAAATCATAGGCCGACCGCGAAAAATTACTAATTCCGGGAGTCCGGCCATGCTCGAACAGGACGACATGTTGAAACTCCTGCACGAAAATGAAACGCAGGCTATACAGCGCACACGCGGCGCCGTTATCATTCAACCAGGTGCACTCGGCGATTGCATACTCACTTTACCCCTCGCTGAATTCGCCAAAAACACCCTCAAACTCGGTGCCGTCAATATACTCGGCCACTGCGACTACATCTCATTTCTCCCGGGAAGAAGCTGTATCGACGGCGTTCGCTCAATCGAAACCACCGATTTGCATCGCCTGTTCGTCGATTCCAGCCGATTCCAACTCCCACAGGCAGACCGCCTCATAAATCTCTTCTCTCAGTATGCATATATTGTATCATTCCTCGGAGGACCTGAAAGCAATTTCGAAACAAACCTCATTTACACCGCAAATTGCAGCCACAGCGCAGAAGTCTTTACAATCCCGTTAAAACCAACCGCCGGCAAAATGAACATTGCCGACTTTTACATCCATAAATTTGCCGAACAATCAGGCCTTGAACCACCCAAAAAAACCAGCCTTAAAAAATCAGCCTTCATAAAACCCGAAAATGCGGATTTCAACAACGCCGATTACCTCCTCCGTTCGCAAGGCATATACTCAAAGCAAAAAATCACCCTTATACACCCCGGAAGCGGCGGTACGCAAAAATGCTGGAACATACATAATTTCATCGAACTCGCCGACAAACTGAATGCTCGCAAATACAAACCTGTTTTTCTCCTCGGCCCTGTTGAACTCGAACGTCTCGAAAAAAAGATTATCCGCCGAATAAAAAACAAAGCCCCCTGCCTGACAAATCTACCCATCGACAGCCTTCCGGGCATTCTCGGCCATGCACATGCCTTTATAGGAAATGACTGCGGAATAACACATCTCGCCGCTGCTATGGGCGTCAAAACCCTGGCCCTCTTCGGACCAACCGACTCCAACCTTTACCGCCCAATCGGCCCTGATGTCTTCGTTTTCAACGACCGAACGCAATCTTTCGGCTCAAACAATACACCAAATTTAAGCCAAAAAACTATAAGTGCTTTGCTGCAAAAGATTTAGCCGACTTTTACACACTCAATTTCCCGCCTTGACACCGAACAACAACGCTTTACCTCGCGTAAAATTTATGTTTTTATATATATTATAGGAAGGACGTAAAATGGCGGAACTGACTGCAAAAAACCAAAATGAAATGCAAACAATCTTAGACGAGGAAAATCCCGCTCTCGACAGCTTCGAGTACGAAAACGGCTATATCTTCTCCGCAACCGACCTCGGCAACATGGGTGTTAAAGTCGAACTCGGACAGGGATATGATAAGCACGGCGCTATCATACTTCCCCCACACAAGGCTGAGCAGTGCGCACGATGGATGTTGCATACAATCGGACAGAAAGAGAAAGCTCTGCCAAGAGACCTACCGGATATTCTTGAAAGGCTCAGCAGCCAAAAAAACGCAAACAAAATTCTCAAACGCGGCGATAAAACTAAAATAAGGCGGGCAATAAAAGTTTTGAAAGACACCGAAACCAAAAATTGAAGACATCGCACTTAAAAACCCGAAATAGTTTGCACCGGCTTAAATGAAAAAAAGCTTATGAAGGATTTCGACAGACAAAAACTCAGACAATTCTGGAAACAGACCGAGATAATAAGAGAATATCAACGAAACCTCTTTACTTACTCGGATATGAACCTGCCCTATGTCTTTGTCGCAGAGCATAACCGATTCAACGACAGGGCACTCGTAAGAAAAGGTGTTGTATTCATACAAAAACCACATATACTACTGCCCAATCAATACTCCGGACCTGAGTTCGCAGAAGGGTTCGAGCAAGCCGAAGGACTTGCTGACGAAGCTGCATATCTGTTTCGCGCTATGGGACTGCCGTATTCAAGAGTTACCAACAAACCCGTCGCAGACGAGAGAATCGAATACGGAAGTTGCTCCGACGTACTCCGGAAGTTTGAAACAAAAATGGAACAAGAAAATAACTCCGATACAGGACTCATAAAGGGCGCCGTAGAAGGGGTAGACGTCTCACTGATGAGATACTCGCTGGGACTGGTCATAAAGTCCGCACCCTCGAACATCAGGGAATTTTTCGAGCACATTAGAAGACGCCTGGGCGAGCCTATCAGGCCCGACGAAAAAATCACCGACGAGGATATAAGAAAGCTCTTCGGCTAAAATCATCACCCACCGAAACAATAAAAATCTCCACAGACACATTCCGAGGTTGCAGTAACTGTACCGATTTGATAGGGTATTAAGTGCAAACCGTCAAAATCTGGAGGCAGTTAAATGCAGCTTACAAAAATCACACGTCGTAAATTCATCAAAACTGTCGGCGCTGGCGCAATCGCAATGGCCGGAGCGAAAGCTTTTTCGACACCAAAATCAAAAAGAAAACCAAATGTAGTCCTGATCCTTACAGACGACCAGGGCACCCTTGACGCCAATTGTTACGGCTCAAAGGATTTGTACACCCCTAACATCGACAAACTCGCCCAACAGGGCGTGCGATTCTCACAATTTTACGTAGGAGCCCCAGTCTGCTCTCCTTCACGCGCCGTACTACTCACAGGCCGGTACCCACAAAGAGCACAACTCGTCGGCAACGCCGGTTACAGCAGACCGGGAATGCCCCCAAGACAGCTCACCATCGCTGAAATGCTTCGACCACACGGCTACCGAACCGCCATATTCGGAAAATGGCATCTCGGAATCGAAAAAGAATACAGCCCGCTCGAACAGGGATTCGACCAATTCTTCGGCCACAAGCTCGGTTGCATCGACAATTATTCACACTACTTCTACTGGTCCGGACCCAACAGGCACGACCTCTGGAAAAATAACGAACAGTGGTTCGAAGACAACGGCGAATATTTTCCCGACCTCGTCGTACGCGAAGCGCACCGGTTCATGGAGAAGAACAAAAACCACCATTTCTTCATGTATCTGCCCTTTAATATCCCTCATTATCCCGTCCAGCCGAATGAAAAATACAGAAAAATGTACAAAAACCTCGAAATGCCACGACGTTTATACGCGGCCCTCGTCTCTACACTCGACGAAAAAATTGGCCGAATTGTAAAAAAAATCGACCAACTCGGAATCAGGGAAGATACCATTATTATTTTCCTGAGCGACCACGGCCACTCCGTCGAAGAAAGAGCCTTTTTCGGAGGCGGAAACGCAGGGCCATTCAGGGGACACAAATTCACACTCTGGGAAGGGGGAATTCGCGTACCATGCATCATCTCACGACCCGGACATCTGCCACAGGGACAGACGAGAAAACAGAAAGCCACAAGCATGGACATACTACCTACCATCGCTCATTATTGCGGCATCGAAAACCCACAGCGAAAACTCGACGGCAAAGATATCTCCAGCATAATCAATTCCGACCAGGCTCCTTCACCTCACGACGTCATTCACTGGAATTACCACGGCCACTGGGCCGTCCGAAAGGGACCATGGAAGCTCGTAACCGACGGACCATCCTCAAATCATAAAGGCAAAAAAATTCCAAAAACCAAATACTTCCTCTCAAATTTTGACGAAGATATAACCGAAACAAAAAATCTCGCAGAACATAACCCGGAAATTGTAAAACAGCTCGCCGAACTACATAATAAATGGATAAAGAACGCTTCTAATCAATGACAGCCGAATCCCGCATGAAAAACACCGGCTGCTCTAATACGCACAAATGAACCAATCTATCAAGGATGACTATAACTTGTACGAATTTTCAAAGCTTAATATGACTTTAACAACCTTAATAAGCCTATTTCTAAGCGCCTTTGCATTTGGTACTCAAAAAACACCGAACACCCTCCTGCATCTAAAGCTCAACGGCAATTTGAAAGACGCCTCCGTCTTCGACAATCACGCCATATCCGAAGGAAATCCCGGCTACGTACCCGGAATTGCGGGAAAAGCCCTGAAATTCGACGGAGAAGACGACAAAATAAACGTCCCTGATGCTCAAAATCTTCCCACCTCCGCCGACCAACCCTGGTCAATTAACATGTTTGTCTATTTACATCAAAAATTGCCCAGCATAACCGGTATGGGCGGTTTCGGCGAAGATAAACCTCACGCCGCCCGATATATCGTCGATGCTTCAAGGGTTTATTTTTACGCCTATAAGTCCGACGTCGGCACGCAAATCCCGTTCGATTTGGGTAAATGGCAGATGATTACTGTTACTTTTGAGCCGGCCGGCAAAAAAGAAAACGACCATTGTACCGGCCGACTCAGAATATACAAAAATTCCGACCTCATAGCAGAACAAAAAAACCTGACACTGCACGACACCACGCCCGAAGCACACCTCGGACGGTTCACACGCGCTTATTACTATTTCAAAGGAATAATAGACGAATTCACTATATGGGACGGCGTCCTCACTACCGACCACATAAAGCTGCTATACAAGAACCCCTCTATCGACAACTTGAATCCCTTCCTGCCCACCGCATGGACGCCAACACCAGAAAACAACGCAAAATATGTCCCACTCGATGCCTCGCTAAAATGGAAGCCCGGAAAAGACGCTAACTTTCACAGCATCTACATCGCCACTGATTATAACCAGCTCAAAAACGCACACATGGGATCCGCATCACACCTCGCAAATCAAATCCACTCCAACTATAAGCCAAAACTCGACCCCGCAAAAACTTACTACTGGCGCGTCGATGAAATAATAGGCTCAAAAACACACAAAGGCTCCGTATGGACATTTCAAACAATGCCGCCACACGCTCATCACCCAAATCCCCCCGACTCGGCAAAAACCATGAAGTCCACTCTCACCTGGTCACCAGGAGCCTGCGCCCAAACCCACAACCTCTATTTCGGAACAAGCCCGCAAAAAATGAACCCTGTAAAAACCGACCTCCCTCGCGATTGCAATCAATTCAAACCACACGCACTCGACATCGGCAAAACTTATTACTGGCGCGTCGACGAAGTCAACAGCCCCGACACATTCAAAGGACACACCTGGTCCTTCACCCCCACAATCGACAGGGGACATCAAATAATCCTCGAACGCGGCCTGCAAATTCAGGCACTGGTATTCCCGCATCTCACAAACAGCTTTGACCTCGACCTCTGGCACCGCTCTAATTTCACCACCGTAAACCTCTGGATGGGATACAACCCAATGAACGTACTCGGCCCACCGCCAGGATTGCCCTGGAGCATACTTACATCCACAAAAGACCTTACGCCTCCGGAAAAACCATACGTTCCAAACCTCGTAAGTATCCAATACGGAGACGAGGAAAGATACGGTAATCCAAAATGGGGAAAAAAGCTCATACAATCAGCCGCCCACGCACTCAAAGAACTAAGAAAAAAATTCCCACAAGCAATATGCCATACAAACCAGAGAATGGCTGCACCCGATAACCAGGTCATGCGCAACTTCATCAAAAAAGCCCACCCAGATATGATTATGCGGGGACTATACCTCTTCCGCTACAAAGACAAGGGCAGACCCAACATCAGCGACTTCTATAAACGCCTCCAGCGATTCAGAAAACTCAGCCTCGAAGGTAACGACGGAACAGCAAACCGCCCCATACCTCACGCATTCTACCAGCAAACATTCGTCGACAACTGGTTCAGAATCCCTTCCGACTCGGAAATGCGCCTCTCCCAGTTCGCCTCCTGGGCCTTCGGCTGCAAATTCATAAGCTGCTTCATCTACAATACCCCATACAACCACACCGTCGGCGCCTCTCTCTTCTACGGAGACGGGGACACTTACCCACGCCCCGAATTCTACCATATCGCTGAAACAAACAGACAAAGCAGAAACCTCGGACCCGCACTTATAAGACTGCTCAGCACAGATGTCAGAATGATTTCAAATGAACACCCACTTCCACCTAACGTAAAAGCATGGAAACCCGACGCAGACCCGTATATCACCACCATAAAAGCCGTCAACCTCGGTTCACAAAACAACGGCAAACCCGGAGACGTCCTCGTCGGATACTTCAAACCTCTACACGAATCTTTCGACGGACACGAATACGAAAATCAACTTTACTTCATAATCGTCAACGCCCTCTCAGAACGCGCTGCCACCGTCGAACAGACCCGACAGAGAATCGAACTCGAGTTTGACTTCGAAGACTCCGGTATCGACAGACTCCAGAGACTCAGCAGACAATCCGGAAAAGTAGAAACCGTTCCTTTAACCCATATTGAAGACTCGCGATACAATCTACACCTTAACCTGCCCGGCGGCACAGCAGACCTCTTCAAATTTAACACCGGCGCACCTTTCATCAACGGCCCATATAATCCCCGAACACCAACCTCCCCAGAACCGCCAGACTACGCAAGAAAAATCACCGCCAACACAAACCTCAAATGGCAACCATGCCCCAACGCACACGAATACTACGTGCACATCGACCGCGACTACAACTCCGTAAAAAATGCCGCCATACACTCTCATCCCAACAAAATCGTTAACAAAACAGCACGATTCAAACCGCAACTTGAACCCAACACCACTTACTACTGGCGCGTCGATGCAAAATTCGATAATAAAACTAATATAGGTCCCCTATGGCAGTTTACTACCGCCCCCCGAAAGCCTTCCATGCCTCGTCCCGTTAATACAATCACACACGTCAAAACCGA
>CAZGGE010000057.1:9771-9991 GCA_964524285.1 uncultured Pirellulales bacterium | reverse complement strand
TCCCTCCAAAATGAACTTAATCGCCGCCGGTCTAAAAAATACCCGCTGCGAAAAACTACCCGAACTCGACCACAACACAACATATTACTGGCGGGTGAACGCCCACAACTCCGAAGGCACTATAAACGCCGACACCTGGAGCTTCACAACACGCAAAAGCCTCGCAGGCTCCATCCACAGAAAACACGTCGTCTCCGCAAAAGCCTCCGGCCAATATGCA
>CAZGGE010000057.1:0-9761 GCA_964524285.1 uncultured Pirellulales bacterium | reverse complement strand
GGCTCAGGACTCGACTACACAGGACTCCTCCACACCACCTGCCCCTATCACACCTGGTTCACAGGCCCTCTATCAGAACCCGCAGAAAAACCCTCGCCCAGCGGCTCAAAAGGACCCGCTTGGGTCGCTTATGAATTAGACAACGTCTACAAAATCGACCGTATGTGGATTTGGAACGAAAACCAGGCAAACGGAAAACCATACACAAATCGCGGAATGAGATGGGTAAAAATTGAATACTCAACCGACGGCAAAAAATGGAAAAAACTCGGCGACTTCGAAATCCCCGAAGCACCTGCGCTCTTCCACGCTCCACATGACGCCGAAATCGACTTCGCCGGCGTAAAAGCAAAAAACATCGTATTAACCGCCCACCATGAAAAAGGAAACTGGGGAAAAGACGAATATGGCAGCTTCTACGGACTGGGCGAAATCCTCTTCTTCGGCGAAATAATAAATTAAAAAAGAAAAAAACTTTCTAACGCTTCTTTTTCGAACGCCCCCCGGACTTGCCCCGCCCCACAGACCTCTTACCTTTACCCTTCTTGTCCACTTTCTTTCTTCCGCCCTTCGTACCGCCCACAATAGAACTCGCCGCCACAAGAGACAACCTCCGCGATGATACGTCAACAGATACTATACGCGTTTCTATCGCCTGTCCCAGATGTATCGTACAACCGCTCCGCTCCCCAACAATACACTCCTGCTTGCCGTTATAACGCCACCGGTCCCCCTCCAGCTCCTCAATCGGTATCAGACCCTCAACACCGAACTTCCGCGATTGACAGAAAACTCCAAAACCCGCAACACCCGTAACCACACAGTCCAGATTTCTTCCAATCCATCCGCTTAACATCTGCAATATCAAAATTGTCTTAAGCTCCCGTTCTGCATCCTCCGCACGCTGCTCTGTAAAGCTGATATGCTTCGCTGTCTCCGCGTCTTCATCCCCACCCGTGCCACTCCTGCTTCGCCTTAACTTGCCCGTAAGATAACGCTGAAGCAAACGGTGAACCGGCAAATCCGCATACCGCCGGATAGGACTCGTAAAATGACAATAGTGCTCCGACGCCAGCGCATAATGGCCGATTTGCTTCAACGCATACTCCGCCTTCTCCAAGCTACGAAGTACCGCAAGATTCACGGGCAAAGACATGTCCCCACCCTTAACACCCTCCAAAAGCTCCTGAATCTCCTTCCGACCCGGATTACGTCCAATATGAATTCCGAATCCTCGAACCAGCTTGGCAAGATTTTTAAGACTCAGATTGTCCGGCTCCGGATGAATTCGCCTTATAAAGTCCACATTCAATCCGTCAAGAAGGAATGCCACCGCCTCATTCGATTCCACCATGAACATCTCGATTATCGTATGAGGATAGCTGTCGTCCGCAGGCTCAGCATCCACCACACGACCTTCGTCATCCATTATTATCTCGGTATCCGGCAAATCCAGATGCAACATCCCCTCTCTTCGCCGGCGCTTTTCAATCACACGGCTCAGCTTCTCCATATCTTTAAGCAAATTGACTACTTCGCTCTTAAACCCCTCGCTGTTGCCTTTCAATATCCTGTCCGCCTGTTGATAAGTCAGACGTTCGCTCGACCTGCAAAGCGAATTCGAATACCGCCTGTCCACTACTTTGCCCCTGTCGTCGTAAGTTATGTAAACGCTCTTCACGAACCTGTCCTGGCCGGGCTGAAGACTGCATACCCCGTTACTCAGAATCTCCGGCAGCATCGGTATCGTACGACCAGGCAGATACACACTGTTGCCACGATCCTTCGCTTCCTCGTCAAGAGCCGAATTACTGCGAACAAAACTGCTTACGTCCGCAATATGAACACCAAGAACCCACCTGCCATCCTCGTCTTTCTCGAGGCTTATTGCATCGTCAAAATCCTTCGCATCAGGCGGGTCTATCGTGACCACAACCTTCTCCGTTATATCCATACGTCTGCCGTTGGCCGCCGGTACAAAACGCAATGCCGCCCTCCGACCCTGCTCCAGACAAGATTCCGAAAACTCCTCCGGAAGATGAAATCCCCTTATAACCGATTTAATCTCACTCTCATAAACACCCGATTTGCCCAGTACCTCGACTATCACCCCCCTCGCAAGGTAACGCTCCGTCGGATATGACAATATCTCCACCACTACCTTGTCACCAGCACCTGCATTCTTGGCCGTAACGTCGTCCACGCTTATTGGCTCGAGAAAACTCGTCCCGTCGGGCCTCACCAGCCAACCACCAGAATGCTCCTCAAGAGTACCAACAAACCTGTTCTCTCCCCGCTGAAGAATCTCCATTACTCGACCGCTGCTGCGAAAACGTCCCCCGCGCCCGCCCCTGCTTTTCACCCGAGCACAAACAATATCACCGCTCATCGCTCCCCCCGTCTCACCGGGCGGGATAAACAAATCGACGTGAGCGGTCGGCTCGAGCGGCATTACGAAACCGAAACCCTTACGCTTCGCTCGAAAAGTACCAATAACTCGACCCGACATCGCAGGAAGACTTATAAGATTACCACTGCCCAAAATCACGTGCCCAGCCTGACGAAGCTCCTTGAACGCCTCCTTGAATTCCTGATAATCCTCCGAAGGAACATCCAGTGACTTCGCCAGCCGCGATAGCTTCACAGGCCGGTAATCCCGCTGCTTCAACAGCTTCAATATGCTCCTCTTGAATCGCTCCGTCACCGCTCAAGACCTTGAAAAAATTCCAGCATAAACATCATTCCGGACACGCTCCGTAACTCACCGCCGTCTCGTACATCGTCAATATATTCTCCACCGGTGCATCCGCCTGAATATAAGTATGACCCGGCCCGAATACATATCCACCGCCTTTGCCGAGCACGTCTATCAACCTTTTAACTTCTTCCCTCACTTCAATACCGCCGCCATTACACAAAACCTCTTGTATATCCAGACCGCCGTAAAAACAGATATCCCTGCCGAAATCCCTCTTTAAACCCACAGGCTCCATCCCTTCCGCACGAATCTGAATCGGCTCCAGAATATCCACTCCGGCCTCGATTATCATCGGCAGAAGCGCACGAACAGAACCGCACACGTGCAAAAGAAATTTCTTATTCTTCCCATGGGCAAGCCTCACCACCTCCGAAAGATAAGGCATCACAAAACGCTCAAACAAACCCGGACTGAACAACGGCGCCCGCTGAGAACAATAATCGTCCGCCATGTAAACAACGTCTATCCCCTCACCATGAAACTCCAGCATCCGCTCGAGAAAAACCACCATCCTCTCACTTATCGACCGAAACAAATACTCCGCGTAATCCTGCCGCAACGCAAAATCAGACATCAAATCTTCCATCCCACGCAGAAAAGTCGCAAGATGAAACGCACCCCACGTAAAAACCCCGATTACCGCCCTGTCGCTGTGCTCCGCAGCCTCCTTTTCAAAATGCGAAAAATCCAGCGCATCCCCACCCGGCCAATTATAACCCTCAATGTCCGAAATCTCGTCCCTGCCCGCAAGTGGACTATGGCAAAGCTGCTCGTAAACACCCTGGGGATACCTCACAGACCTCGTCCTGAAACCCCATATCGATTCCTTTTCCTGATTTCCCAGCTCTTCTTTCGGGTAAATAAAATCGCCCGGCAGAATCATCCACGTATCAACGTTAAGCTTATCAAAAAGCTCCTCCTTGCTGCCCGTACCAAGATACTCATGCAACGCCTCGTAAACCTCCGCCTCCGCATCAAAGGTAATCGGTACCCTCTCGCCACTTTTGTGCTCGACCGCCCTACAAAACCTTTCCTTGGATGTCAACATTACTGCACCTGAGAATGGCGAAACCGGTCCGACTGAAGCCGGCAAAAATCCTTCAACATTTCAAACCCCACCACTCTCAAGCCCGTTAACCTTCTTTGCCAGTCTCGATTTCTTCCTCGCAGCCGTCCGCTTGTGCATTGTGCTTGTCGAGGCAACCTTGTCAAGCTTCTTCGCCACAAAACGGTACTGCTCATTCGCCGACGCCGAATCGCCCTGCTCAATTGCCTTTTCAAGACGCTTTATCTGCGTCTTCACCTGGCTCTTACGAGCACGGTTGATAATCCGTCGCTTCTCGTTCTGCCTTACTCGCTTTTTGGCTGATAAAGAATGTGCCACTTCAGTCTCCTAAATTCACTTCAACTCATAAAATCTTTCCAACTCTATTTCGACTTGCCGCTTCGCAGCTTGTCCACACGTTCTCGAACGTCACTGAATCCAAAATCCAACTGAGCAAGTCTGCGATAAACCTCCAGTGCCTGCTCCAGCTCGCCCTGCTCCTCGTAAGACCTCGCAAGATTATAACGCAATTCCTTCGCTGTGCCATCATCTTTTCCCGGATACGTCTCTATCGCCTGCTTGAATACGTCTATCGCATCGCTGAACCAACCCTTCTTGAAAAAACAATACCCAATCCGGTTCAACGCACTAATCCTGTGACGGGGATCCCTCTGGGACTCCTGAAGAAACGGTATAGCATCGTCATAACTCTCATGACGCAGCAAACGAACTCCATACTCATATTTCATCCCCGGATCCGTTGGATAATTCTCCACACAACACCGGTAATGCTCAAGCTCAACCTCATTCAGCTCCTTCGACAACGATTCTAATTTCTTCTTGGCCTCCGGGTCGTCGGGATTCTTCTTCAGCAAACTTTTAACCTTTTTGATTTTACGCTTCAAACCACCAATCTTTATCTTGCCCGCACGCTCTTTATAACTGAAATCCTTCTTCTTCTCGCTGGTCTCCTCCAGCAGCTTGATTGCCTCCGCGTCCGCCTCCTCGCTCTGCATTCCCGCAAGGGCATCCGCCAATCCGTGTATATGCTGCGGAACGTCAGGCTCCTCCTCATAAACCTCACGAGCCTCCTTTAACGCCTTCTCACGGAAGTCCACCGTCTTCACCACGCTCTGCTGAGATTGAAGCTTTTCCTGAGATTCTCGGTCCTTTATCGACTTGCGAAAATCTCCTTCCATGTCATACTTGCCCCGCGATACCGTAACCTCCGCCGAAAGATTCTTCAACTCGTCCGCCAAATCACCCTCCTGGGGCCGCAACTTCAACGCTCGCTGACACGCCGCCAACGCTCGGTCATACTGACCAATCTTCTTATAACAATCCTTCAAAAGCACATAAGTCGAAAAAGAAGGCTTATCAGACGCATTATTACTCTGAAATAGCAAATCCGCTATCCACAGAGCCGTTCGCTTAAATCCTCCCGCCGTCGCCGCCTTCAGCATACTCTCGGCATGAGACATCCCCTCCGGGTCCTTGGCAAAAAGATATTCCGCGTTAACAAGCTGCTCCAAAGCCGTCTTGCCACGCATCCGCTTCATCTTCTCCATCATCGAAGGCTTCTTGCCTCCCTGTGACTGCCTCTGCATCGCCAGTTCACGAAGCGGAACATGTCCCTCCGAAAGTGCATCAGGCTCGCAACGTATGCCCTCGAGATACATGTCTATCGCATAGTCGAAGTTGCCTGTCTCCGCTACCTTGCGACCTCGCTCGAAAAACACCTTCGCCTTCGACGCGTCCGATTCTGTCGGCTTTTCCGCCATAAATCAGCATTTCCTTAAAAAATCGATTACCTCAATATTCCAATCCTAATCACATTATAATTTTTGTCAATGTTAAAGGCTTGTACTATACAAGCATCTTTGTTATATTCTAACGCTCTTGTCTTCGCCTCTCAACAATGGAGGTCAATTCGACGTCCGTTGAAAATTACCGGTTTAATGATAGGAAATTCTATGAAAACTGCTCTTGATTATTATGACCCGCAAATCTCCGAGCTTATCAAACAGGAAAAGGCTCGACAAAGCGCTACCATCAGACTAATTCCTTCCGAAAACTATGTCTCGAAGGCCGTTATGCACGCTACCTCAAGCTGCCTTACAAACAAATACGCAGAAGGCTACCCCGGAAAAAGATATTACGAAGGACAACAGGTAACAGACATAATCGAAACCGTCGCCCGGCAAAGAGCGCAAAAACTCTTCAAAGCTGAACACGCTAACGTACAGCCGTACTCCGGATCTGTCGCAAATCTCGCCGCGTTCCTCGCTCTCGTTGAACCCGGAGACACTATCATGGGACTCGCACTGACGCACGGCGGACACCTCACACACGGCTGGAAAGTCAGCGTTACTGGTAAACTCTTCAACTCCGTTCAATATTCTGTAAATCCAGACACCGGACGCTTCGATTACGACAAAATCGCAGAACTCGCAAAAAAACACAAACCAAAGCTCATCATCTCCGGTGCAACAGCATATCCAAGAGAAATCGACTTCGAAATTTTCGGCCAAATCGCAAAGGACGCCGGAGCTTTCCACGTCAGCGACATCGCACACATCGCAGGACTCGTTGTCGCCGGAATACACAAAAGCCCAGTGCCATACGCAGACATCGTCTCGACAACTACACATAAAACCCTGCGCGGCCCAAGAGGAGGTATCCTGCTGTCAAAAGAAAATAATGCAAAAAACCTCGATAAAGCCGTCTTCCCAGGCCTCCAGGGCGGCCCCCATATGCACACTCTCACCGCTATCGCTGTCGCACTCGCCGAAGCAGATACCACCGAATTCAACGGCTACGCTAAACAAATCGTCAAAAACTCAAGAACACTCGCTGAAAGGCTACTCGAGCACGGCTTCAACCTCGTCTCTGGTGGTAGCGACAACCACCTCATTCTCATCGACCTCAGAAACAAAAATGTTCCCGGAAGAAAACTCGCAAAGGCTCTCGACAGGGCACGAATCGCCACAAACTGCAACACCGTTCCAAACGACCCAGCTCCACCATTCAATCCCAGCGGCCTCAGAATCGGAACCCCCGCTATAACCACAAGAGGAATGAAAGAACCGCAGGCAAAACAAATCGCAGACATGATTAACGAAGTCGTAAACAACATCGACAAAGAATCTGCCATCGAAAAAGTCGGAAAAGAAGTTATGATGCTAACTTCCCTCTTCCCCGTCCCAGACCACTTCATAATTCCAAAAGCAGAATAATACCCATCAACTCCCCAATAAACCTAACCGCCTCACCAAGCGTCGCAATACTCTCATCATACGTCCGTCGGTCAACCGCATAAGGCGTACCGTCCTTACCCCCGTGCGCAAAAGAATATCGCGCTGGGTCCTCATAAGATGGACTCGCCCCGTAAATAACCTCCCCAACAAGCGCAAGCGCACGCATCGTCTTCGAACCAACACCACGCATCGCCAGAAGCCTCTCGTAATTCTCAGGCCTCCTCTCACAAACCCGCGCCAGAATCCGCTCCAGATACCTGCTGCGTGAAAAGTCCTCATTTACTACCGGATGATACTTGAATTCCCTGTCCTCCAGCTTCAAAAACGTTAGCTGCTCGCCCCTGTAATCCACGCTCACCATCTTGCTCAAACTCGAACAGTGCTTCCGCAAAATCCGGATATCCTTCATCAGCGATTTATACCCCGAACCCACAAACTCCACGCTTAGCTGCCTGCTCTCTTCACTTTCACGAGCCGTAAGATTCAGCAAAGGTCGCCTGTTCAACGACACAATCCCCGTATGAGGCTCACAAACCATATCCTCAACATTACCCGAATACCAGTGATAACGCCTCGCCGACCCCTCCGACTCGTTCATCCCCTGCTGAACAACCGTCCAGCTTCCCTTACTCGAAAAAAACAGACTGTGATGATAAATCTGATAACCGTCCTGCACCGGCGAGCTTATAAGAATCGCCTTTGGCTGCGAACCATATTTCCCAACCTCGTTAAGCCCCCTTATGCTTATAGCCATTACTGCGATTTTGTTATGGGGTGCATACAAATTTCATCGAAAATGGTACTCAAAAGGACTTTAAAAATTCCCCAATCTCACCCGCCGCCTCATACATCTTAACCTGACCAGGAGGATACGATGTTCCATAGCCATCACAAGTTGCAAGAAATTTCCACGCGATTACCCGTTTTTTAATGGTTCGATTGGTATTTTTCCGAGCCTTAACTGTTTCAGTCGAGCAAATTTCTGTAAGCCGTCCAGCAAACGATAATAAACAAACTTTGTTTTCTTCCTAAATCGGCTGGTATAGCAAAAAGATGCTTTTGGTCAATTGTTTGTTACGCAACAATATCCAGGTCAAAAAACCCATCGCAAACATAGCCAATATTAACGGTCTTCGTATAGACTCATAGCGACGAATACGAAAACACTCCAATCCCACACGACTTTTTAGGAACTGGCTGGCCTCTTCACACGCCCAGCGTTTTTTGTAATGAAAAGTTATCTTCGTGTGAATAAGGTTAACACCCCATAAAACTTCATTTTAACAACATAAGAAGGTTATTCTGTAGACCAATTCAAAACTGGTAATCGCATGCCTTTTTTCCTTGATTCTGTACCATAATCTCATATAATGTATCCTGAACAGTGCAAATACATTCGTTGCACCAAAAGAAAAAAAGATGGCCGAGGAGACAAGCCCATTTTGAAACCTTACAAAATCAAGGCTGCGCGGCCTTGTCGCATCTATGTTCAGAAAAACAAACAGTGAGCCTTACAAATTGGAAAAAATGCGCTTGACAAAAATTTTTTCACCCATGCCTTGTGCTGAACGAAGCCATAAGTTATAATGCTGTAAAATAGAAGGTGTACATATATGGCAAAGAAGAAAAAGTCAAACAAGAAAACCGTTAAACGTCCCCAAAAACCAACACCTGTGGTTTTATCGATAAACGTTTGTGATAGCATAATAAGGGATGAAATCACGAAGAAAGTTTCCCTAATCGGAATTTTCAATACAATCCACGCAAATAGCTTTCCAGCTATTCACCCGCTGCTACATGTTTACATGGCCTTAACCAATGGCCATGGAAAATACAAGGGTGAACTTAGGCTCCTTGATGATGCAGGTAAGGTTCTTGTATCCGCACAGGGGCCGTTAGAATTTAGTAATCCATTGCAAGTGGTGGAAATAAATTTCCAGTGGCAACAATTAAAGTTTGCCAAGCAAGGACAATATATCATAGAAGTTCAATGCGATGGTGGCCAGGTTGGATCTCGCAAATTCAGGGTCATTGGCCCTACGTTGCGCCCCACATCTGGAACAGAAGTGGAGTAAATAACATGTCAAGCACTGAAAAGAATATAAACGAACTTCCTGTTGTAAGTGATCTACGACCAGATGAAGCGTACTTCGATTTCTCCTTTGCGTATACTCCCTCTTCTTATATTGTAGCTGAACGTGAAGGGTGGACATTTACAAGGCCACAAGGACAAGCGACAGATAGAGAAATAATTCAATGGGCAACAAAATGTGGAACTTTCGATTTCCTTAGAGAACCTGAAGAAGATATCTACTCCTTATCTGATGGCAAAGAAGTATGGTAAAAAAAGGTGAGATTGTACTATTGTCTTATCCGTTTACAAATCTGACAGCAAGCAAGGTAAGGCCAGCCTTAGTAATTTCCAGTACTCCTTTCAACAAAAACCAGAAAGATGCAATATTCTTATTTATTACTACGAAGAAATACAATACACCGTACGACTTGAGGATTACTGATACAGATTCTGCTTTTAAGGCTACTGGCCTTAAGAAGCCCTCTACTTTCAGAATATCTAAGTTAATATGTTTGGATCAAGATCTTATCCGCAAGCGTATAGGTCGAGCTCAAAAAAGTATACTTCATAAGGGTTAACTTTCGCATTTTTTATAAAGGTTTAAGCAGCGGAAGCTAAGGCTTCCAT
>CAZGGE010000056.1:9261-17135 GCA_964524285.1 uncultured Pirellulales bacterium | reverse complement strand
TTTGTGGAAACAATGTGGAAATGATTTTCAGAAAATGTCACCAGCTCAATACTCTCTTATCACATTTGTAAATTCAAGGTGCTGCACTTTATATCCTCGATGTTAAACTGGTTAAAATACAAACACGCCATAATCATAAACGCTTCAGAACGGTTGTATAGGCCCCATCGTGGTCAAATCCGCAAGCCGACTGCAAAGTAAGTTTCTCACTTTCATGTTGAAAATCACTATCCTTGACAAAATCTTTTACAAGTAATTCATTTTCATATTTCTGGATGCTGCACGTACTGTAACATATCCTCCCGTTCGGCCCAGTCATCTGCCCGGCAGACAAAAGCAATTCACGCTGAATTACAGCCAACTTCTTTGCTGTATCAGGCCTTATCCTGTAACGCACCTCTACACGACGAGCCGGAACTCCCGTATTCGAACAGGGCGCATCAACAAAAACAAGGTCAAAACTGCCAAGACCGTATTTGCCACCGAAAACTTCCTCGTGGTCGGCAATCTCAATACTCTTCAATCCAAGACGCCTGACGTTCTCGTTAAGCATTGATAATCGCTTTGCATTGACATCGGTTGCCACTATAAAACACTCATCGCCCGTAACTTCAGCCAACTGTGTAGTTTTAACCCCAGGCGCCGCACAAAGGTCGAGTATACGCTCAACTCTCCCGGGAGACGCCTGCCGGACCGCTAAACACGATGACAAATCCTGAACCGTGAATAAACCTTCCTTAAAGCCGGCAAGTTTTTCTACCGCCGCTGAGCCTTTTACCCTCACCATTTCGAATTCGCTGCAAACCTCAGCTTCCACTGAGCAACCAACGAGCAGTTCCGCAAGCCCTTTCGCCGATGTCCTCAGCGGGTTCGGCCTCAGATAGGTGCTCGGCCTGCGATTACAGGCAAAACATATCTGCCGCGCACCTTCCCACCCGTACCAACCAATCCACTGCTCAACCAGCCATCTCGGCAAGGAAAATGCTGCCGAAAGATAGTCGGCTCCCTCCAACGACGGGTCCGCGAGAATATCAAAATCGAACTCACAGCCATACCATTGCCCGCCCGGAAGAACCCTCCGCACGTTCGAATCCAAAATCGCTTCATTTCGGCTGCGAATGTGTCGGCCTATTTGTCGCAGCACCGCATTGACAAACCCCGCCTCCCTGGAACTCGCCCACGCCTTTACGTTCTCAACCGCCTCGTTGACAATAGCATGCTCGCCCGTCTGCGGCACATAAACAAATTCGTAAGCCCCAACACGAAGGACATTCAATATTCGCGACGGTATCCTCTGCACAGACCGACCCGAGCACTTCTCTATCACCCTGTCAATGCTGCTGAGATTGCGAACCGTCCCGAGCACAAGGTCCGTGGCGCGTTGCTTTTCATCAGTTTCATTCAGGAGCTTACACAGAATATCGCGCACATTTTGACGACGCGGATTAAATCGCTCCAAAGCTGACGCGGCAACATATCGACCGGTTTTTTCCCTTCCCCTGCCCATACTATTCGCTTACTTTCACGAATCTGTCGCCGGCCTTCGTACACCTGCCGTTCACGAAAGAATCGAAACTCATCAGAGACCCACCGGCGGGCTTCAACTCCAAAATACGAAGAGAATCCCGCCCGCAAACCACATTCAAATCAACATCCAGCATCCCAGGCTCAATCGCTCCCGAATAAGTCCTCTTGACAACCTCCGCCCGCGCTAGCGATAACCGTTCCGGTTTCCGCTTCGCCTGCCCATGATATTCAACTGTTGCCCCCGGCCAAGGCCAAAAACCCAGTATCTTCCGCTTTAACAACTCCGCAGGCTCCAAAAAATCAATAAAACCGTCCGATTTCTTGAGCCTCGGAGCGTATGTAGCCTGTGTCTCATCCTGCTCTATCGCCTCCACCCCGACGCCTTCGAAACCATCAATGGTTTTCATCAGCAAAGGCACCGACAACTCAGCCAGACGGTCATGCAATTCGTCCGCCGTCTCATCTTCTCCTATTGACGTCCGGCACTGTCCAAGAATATCTCCTGCATCAACCTTTGCCGCCAAACGGATTATACTTATCCCCGTTTCCCTCTCACCGTTGATTATAGCATGGTTAATCGGTGCCGCACCGCGATAACTCGGCAGAAGCGAAGCATGTACGTTTATGCAACCGTAAGCGGGCAAATCCATAAGCTCCCTGCCGATGTATTGACCGAAGGCTATCACCACCATCAAATCCGGCTTAACCAACCCTATCTGCTCTACGCTCCCTGCCTCATTCACGTTAGCTGTTTCAAGACATACCACCTCATGAGCATTCGCCCACCGCCCCACAGCCGTAGCAGTCGACCTCCTGCCCCGCCCGGCTCCCTTCGCCGGCGACGTTATAACAAGATTAAGCTCGTGATGACTGCGAAAAAGTGCATCCAAACAAAAAATGCCGAAAGCTCCGCTGCCTGAATATACGATCCGCATTATTGCTCCCGGGCTAATGAAAAAACCGATATAAATCGGGCTAAAAAAAATTACAACCGCTGCATCTCTTCCAAAGGCCGAACAAAAATACTATCTTCCTCTAATGTGAGTTGCGCGTCTTTTGCTGTTTCGCAAGTCTCTTAAGCTGCCTTTTGTGTGCAATTTTCTCGGTGGAACTCATGCGGTCGGCGATGGTCATTCCCTCCAGATGGTCGTACTCGTGCTGCAGGCATCTCGCGTAAAGGCCATCCGCCTCCTCCGTGAATTCTTCGCCCTCAAGATTGGTCGCCGTTACCGTACAATGCTTGTACCTGCGGATTTTCGCATAAATCGCCGGCACGGAAAGACAACCTTCTTCCACTGCTTCGAATTCACCATGCCCAAAAACCTTCGGGTTTATGTAAACTCGCAGACCCTCTCTCGTGCCGTCAAGCGATATTATAAATATTTGCAAATTAACTCCCGCCTGCGGTCCAGCCAGACCTATGCCTTTGTTACTCAACATGATATCAGCCATTTTGTCCACAAGACGACGGATATTGTCGTCTATCTTTTCCACAGACTGAGCACGCCTGATCAGTACCTCAGCCGGGTAATGTGTGATTCGGCACTTGTCTACATCTATATCCGCCATCGATAAAATCTCCGACAAACAAAAACCGTTTGCCATGCCGTTATCGCCTTACAGTACCTCATAAATAATTAACCGAACTCATTTCCGCTGAAAATATTACCCAGATAAAGTTTTCGTACCGTCCTGTTTCGAACCATCTCCCCAGGCGTGCCGGCACCTATCACCTTGCCGTGGTCAATTATATACGCCTTGTCCACCACTTCCAGAGTCCGCTCAACGTTATGGTCCGTTATCAAAATGCTTACGCCTCCACGAACCAGCCGGCGGATTTCCTCCTGCAAATCCTCCACCGCTATCGGGTCTACTCCGCTGAAAGGCTCATCGAGAAGTATCAATGAAGGATCCGTTACCATCGCACGAGCTATCTCAAGCTTTCTTCTTTCACCGCCCGACAAATACCTACCCTGCGTTTCCGCAACCTCCGTCAAACCGAAGTGCTCGATGAGCATCTGTGCTTTTCCCACTCTTTCTTCCTTCGTAATGGACATCGTCTCAAGGATTGCAAAAAGATTGTCACGAACGCTTAGCTTCTGGAAAATACTCGGCTCCTGTGAAAGGTAGCCTATACCAAGACGCGCACGTTTATACATAGGCAAACGAGCAATGTCTTTGCCTTCGAAAAGGACCGAACCACTGTTCGGCTTTATCATACCGACAATCATCCGAAATGTCGTCGTCTTGCCCGCCCCGTTTCTGCCAAGCAAACCTACTATGCTGCGCTGAGCTATCGAGATGGAAATACCGTCTACAACCGGCCGGCCGGAGTATTTCTTGACCAGCTCGCGAGTTTCAAGTAAGGTCATATCCACTGCTCGTCTCAGCCTTTCGATTTTATCACATGATTTCAGGTTTTACCATCGCTGCGCCATTATAGCAGCATCATCGCCGCAGGCAAAACCTGTTTTTTAACCATCCTCGAAACTTTGAAACATTACAATTAAAAACTCAATAATTGACTGGCATTGTTGCATCCTATTTGATATTAAATAACGTCGTTAGTCCTGATTGGCTTTGAGATACGTGAAACTGTGTGAAGTCCTCGAAAAAGGTCGCACGCAGTTGATTTTTTTCGCTGATATAAACAGGAAAGAAAATAATCGAACATGTTCGCTGTTATTGGTGATATACATTCAAATATCGAAGCCCTGAACACCGTTCTAAAAGACATCCAGAAACGCGGTATCGACAACATCTACTGCCTCGGTGACGTCGTGGGATATGGGCCAAACCCAAGAAAGTGCCTCGACCTCGTCATCGAAAAAACACAGTGGTGCGTCCTCGGTAATCACGACTACGCCGTCTTTTATGAGCCTACAAACTTCAACTATGGCGCCGAGCAGGCCTGCTTCTGGACAAGAGATATACTTGAAACCGAAAATCACGACGCAAAAAGAAATAAAAGATGGAGCTTTCTCGGAGAACTGCCCATGCGACGAAGGCTCAAAACCACACTCGAAAATCAGAACGTTATCATGGATTTCGTACATGCCTCTCCCAGAAAACCCATAAATGAGTACATATTTCCAGACGACGTCTACACCAACCCCATGAAGCTGAGAATGCTCTTCGAACGTGTCCAGCACATCTGTTTTGTAGGACATACTCACCTGCCCGGTGTCTTCATCGACGAACCCGATTTCTATCTGCCGGCCGAACTCGGAGACTCATACCCAATTGATGAGAATGAAAAGGCTATAATTAACATCGGAAGCGTCGGGCAACCAAGAGACGATGACAGAAGAGCAAGCTATGTTTATGTCGAGCAAAATCGTGTACACTTCGTCCGTCTCGAGTATGATATCGAGGCTGTCGCTGAAAAAATTAAAGCAATAGACAGCCTTGATAACTTTCATGCCGAACGTCTGCGGCAGGGAAGGTAGTTTAAAAACTGAATGAAAACCTGAACTAAAACGTCAAAGAGGCAGGCTCCCAACCTGCCGGCTTCGGCTTTTAAGTCAATTTGTTAAGCGGATTTGAATAATGATTTATCGAAGCTTTTTTGTAGTTTTCATCGTTATATTCGCAGCTTTTTGCGGAGCACTCGTAATCGAATCAGGCCTTTTCGATAACGATACCGGCTGCACACCCGGCCCCTGTATCACTCTGCAAAATCCCGCCTCCCATGTTTCACCAACCACTTCCCCTCTCGAACAATCCCCCGAAAACAGCACAAACGAAGCAAATATCGAACTCGAAGCCGTAGGAGCAAAGCCCCGACAAATAATATTAGGCGCAAAAGACCCAAACACCGAAAATCCCCAGACCGGCTTTCGATTCCAACTGTTGCTCAATACAAAAGGTGCTTCAATAAAAAAAGCTACCTTCAGTAACGGACAGGAAAAGGGATTCGACGACCGAGACCCAGATAACCCAAAACCCCTGAAAATACTTACGCCCATCGAAATGCCCGACGGAACACAAATACTTTCCCTGGCCAGCGGTAATCTTCTGTTCGACCGCCACGGCCTCTTACTTGCCCTCGACAAACTTCACTGGAAAACATTACCAATAGTACAACTGGGCGACGGAGGTCAAAAAGTCAGCTTCGAAGCTGATATCAAAAACAGGGCAACCGGCCGGACTTTAATTAAAATCATTAAAGATTACTCCATTACTCCCGGAAGCTACATGCTCAAATGCTCGGTAACCATCGAAAATATTTCCGAAGAAAACGAAAAAGTACGATTCACCATGAACGGACCACTCGGTTTACCCAGGGAGGGAGTCCGTTCGGATATGAGAAAGGCCGTTGCCGCATTCAGAAAATATCAAACCGAAGAAATCATCAGTACAAGACTCGAACTCAAAAAATTCGACCAGGAACTGAAAACACAATCGAAATTAATCTACCCCGACGAGGAAAAAGAAGGGAAAGCCGGTTTCTTATGGACCGCCGCTATCGATAAATACTTCGCCGGAATACTCGTTCCAATGCCTCAAAAAGAAAAGGAATACTGCGACTGGATAGACAAAAAATTCGCACGATTCTACAACCCCGACAGCCGAAAAAACACAAAAGATGAAAATATCGGAGTCTCCATCACTACTACCTCAGCCGAACTGAAGCCGGCAGGACAACCCGAATCAACAAAAAAATTCGACTTCCGGATATACATCGGCCCTAAAGACAAAAGACTTTTCGACGCAAACAAAACTTACACAAAACTCGGATTCGCGCACACCATAGATTTTCTCGCCTGTTGCTGTCCCGCAAGTATCATCAGTCCGCTCGCTTTCGGAATACTCGCTATCATGGAGTGGCTTTACTCCTTAATCGGCAATTACGGCCTCGCCATCATTATCCTCGTATTTGTCTTTCGCCTCGCCATTCACCCACTCACAAGGAAAAGCCAGGTATCCATGAGCAAATTCGGAACCCTCGCTCCAAAAATGGAGGAAATAAAGAAAAAATATGCTAATAATAAAACCGAGATGAACAAGCAACTAATGGCCCTGTACAAAGAACAGGGAGCCTCGCCGATAATGGGTATGCTCCCAATGTTTGTCCAGATGCCTGTATGGATCTCCCTCTACAGCGCTATATATGCCAGCGTCGCCCTCCGAGGCGAGCCTTTCCTGCCCGTCTGGATTACCGACCTCTCCGCACCGGATGCCCTCTTCAGATTCCCCGCCGTCAATCTACCTCTATTCGGTGAACTCGATGCCTTCAACCTCCTCCCCATACTCATGGGAATAGCATTCTATCTCCAGCAGAAACTCATGCCGAGACAGCAGGCACAGACCGCAAATCCACAGATGGCACAACAACAGAAAATGATGATGATTATGCTGCCCCTGATGTTCCCGCTTCTGCTTTACAAGGCCCCCTCCGGCCTTAACCTCTACATCATGGCCAGCACATTCGCAGGCGTCATCGAACAATACTTCATCAGAAAACATATAAGAGAAAAGCAGCAGCAGGAAGCACAGGGACTTGTCGCCGCAACAAGCAAAACCGGCGGAAAAGCAAAAAAGAACAAGCCAAAGCCCTTCTATAAAAATATGTAGAAAAACAATAACAACACCCTTCGAAAATGTATTCGCTAACCGATACCATAGCTGCGGTAAGCTCGCCAACCTCAAACCAGAGAGTAATAATAAGAATCGCAGGTCAACAGGCCATCAATATCCTCAAATCCCTGCTGAAAACCACCGGAAAACTCAAGTCAAATACCGTAACAAAAAAAACTATTGTTCTAACCCCTCAACTTGAACTCGACGCCGCCGTCTATTCCTTCTTCGCACCGAATTCATACACTGGCGACGACCTCATCGAAATACATACATTTACCAATTCTTCCGTTACCGCCGAACTTATGCAGCACCTCTTTTACCGCGGTGCCCGACCCGCACAACCGGGCGAATTTACCGCACGTGCATACATCAACGGAAAAATGGACCTCGCCCGGGCTGAAGCCGTTTGCGAAATTGTCAACGCTTCAAATCGATTTCAGCTCGACGCCGCTCAAAAACTACTCGCCGGCAGACTCGGAAAACATATACAAAAAATCTCCTCAATGATTATGCAATGCCTCACTTCAATAGAAGCCGGTATCGATTTCAGCAACCAGGATATTGAAATCATCTCCACCGAACAGGCCGTAAAAAAAATCTCCAGAATAAGAAACTGCCTTCATAAACTCATCAACGAAAATATATACTGCGAATCAATACTGGACCTGCCCTCAGTCGGAATCGCAGGCATACCCAACGCCGGCAAAAGCACTCTCGTCAACCGCCTGCTACGCAACCAAAGAAGCATCGTTTCAGGCCGCCCC
>CAZGGE010000056.1:0-9251 GCA_964524285.1 uncultured Pirellulales bacterium | reverse complement strand
GCCCCAACACCACAAGGGACGTGCTTACCGACACATTAGACCTGCCTCACGGCAGATGCGTCCTGTTCGACACCGCCGGAATCCTACGCTCTTCCAGGAAAATCCTCGACCGCCTGACGAAAAATGCCGCCATCGAAGCTCTCAATCACGCCTCTCTAATAATCTTCTGCGTCGATATCTCCAAATCCGACTTTATCGAAGACCTCCGTGCAAAATCATTTATCCCTGTCGGAAAAGCAATATTTGCCGCAACAAAATCCGACCTTCTGACACCGGAACAACTCGATGCCACACTCGAAAACCTGACAAGTAAATTCAACGCAGACTTCACTCCCATAAGCGCAAAGACCGGCCGAAACATCGATACCCTCCGCAAACAAATCGATGAAAAACTCAACCACACAAACGCAGAAACCTTGCAATCAAACCTGCCTGCACAAACCTCCCTTCAACTCACCGCCAGACACAAAAATGCACTCGAACAGGCCCTCGAAAACACCGAACACGCAATTACACATCTACACGCCGGAAACGATGAAATAACAGCTACTATGTTGAGAATCGCCCATCAGGCTCTTTCTGCAGTTGAGAACGAGACTGCGAATGAAAAAATCCTCAAAAATATCTTCAGCCGCTTCTGCATCGGAAAATAATACCGGTAGCCTGATATTATGAACCGAATAAACTTCAGAAATGCAGATTTCTCACCACATGCTTTCACACTCGTCGAATTACTCGTCGTCATAGCCGTTATAACGCTACTGCTGGCCATACTCCTGCCTGCTCTCATAAAGGTCCGTGCCGCCGCAAAAAGGCTCGTCTGTGCCCATAACCTCAAGCAGGTTTACCTTGCTGTCAATCTGTACCTTAATGAAAACGAAAATTCATACCCATGCGCACAGGACCCCGTGTTAACAAATCCCGATTCCTGGCTCTGGATGGGACGCGGATGGAGACCATTCATCGCCCCCTATCTCGGCCGGAATATCGATGCAAACAATCCCTCCGTCCTGTTCTGTCCCGCAGACAAAATTAGCGAACAAAACTACGAATCCACCAGTTACGCCTACTCAATGACTTTCTATCATTCCCCCGAACAGATTGACCAGACCAGCCGAATAAAACACCAGTACGACGGTAGTTACATCCAGAATTCCATAGAACAAAAACAAACCAGCGTCGCAAGTCCCGGCAAAAAAATACTAATCGGTGAGTGGGCCAGCAATCATCTCACCATCCCAACTGAAGACCCCGGCTGGTGGGGCTGGGACGGGACTCGAAACTTCATCACCGCCGACGGCCGGGTTTGCTTCGTAAATGCGAAAGAAATCTATGCCGCAAACGACCAGAACCCTAATCCCAACGTAACCATTCACGGCATTCGCGGAAAAGATTTGCCCTGAAATCCGACTGCACTCGACACCTGTGTAAAATCCAACCACATATAAAAAAGTTTATCGAACAGCAACATTATCTAACAAAACAATATATCAGACAACCTCTTTATTTCTTGTCCTTATCCTCGTCTTTAGCCTCGAACTCGGCATCAATCACATCACCTTCGCCGTCTTTTTGCTCGCCATGCTGCTCTCCGCCTGGCGCAGTAGCTCCACCGCCTTCGCCGCCCGCACCAGAAGCTCCCTGCTTCTTGGCCGCCTCCTCGTAAAGTACCTTGCCCAGCTCCTGACCCGCACTGCTCAGATTCTCGATGCCCTTCTTAATCGCGTCAGCCTGCTCAGACTTAATCGATTCCCTCAGGTTGTTTATCGCATTCTCAATATTGCCTCGCGTATCTCCACTGACCTTATCTCCATGCTCCTTGAGAGTCTTTTCCGTCGAGTAGATTAGCTGGTCCGCCTGATTCTTAAGGTCCACAACCTCTCGCCGCCGACTGTCCTCTTCTGCATGAGACTCGGCTTCTTTGGTCATCCGTTTGACTTCGTCTTCACTCAGCCCCGAACTCGACTTGATTTCGATTGACTGCTCTTTGCCCGTTCCCAAATCCTTCGCAGAAACGTTAAGAATACCATTCGCATCAATATCGAATGTAACTTCAATTTGAGGCACACCTCGAGGCGCTGCCGGTATTCCCGTCAACTGAAAACGTCCAAGCGTCCGGTTATCCTTCGAAAATTCCCTTTCGCCCTGAAGAACATGAACGTCCACTGTTGTTTGACTGTCCGCTGCCGTTGAAAATATCTCTTTTTTACTCGTCGGAATTGTCGTATTACGCTCTATCAGCTTCGTCATAACACCGCCCAGAGTCTCAATACCCAGCGAAAGGGGAGTAACGTCCAGAAGCAGAATATCCTTTACGCCCGAATCGCCCGCAAGTACGGCCCCCTGTATCGCCGCTCCCAGCGATACCACCTCGTCCGGATTGATGCCCTTGTTCGGCTCTTTGGCGAATATGTCCTTCACTATCTGCTGAACCTTTGGAATACGAGTCGATCCTCCCACCAGAAGAACTTCCGATATGTCCGTCGGTGAAAGCTTCGCATCCTGAAGCGCCTTATGACATGGGGATTTCAATCTCTCAAGTACAGGTTCTGCCAACGCCTCAAATTTACTTCGGCTTATCGTTATTTGCAGGTGTTTCGGCCCAGACGAATCCGCAGTTATAAATGGAAGGTTAACGGTCGTCTCCAACTGAGCGCTCAACTCGCACTTGGCCTTCTCTGCCGCCTCCTTCAGACGCTGATGAGCCATCGCGTCCTGACGAAGGTCAATGCCCTCCGTCTTCTTGAACTCGTCCGCAAGGTGATTTATCAACAGCTCGTCAAGGTCGTCTCCTCCAAGATGGGTATCACCGTTGGTGCTGAGAACCTCAAAAACATTGTCGCCAATGTCCATTATCGATATGTCAAACGTACCTCCACCGAAATCAAACACCGCTATCTTTTCATTCTTCTTCTTCTCGACACCGTACGCCAGCGCCGCCGCCGTCGGCTCATTGATTATTCGCTCAACCTGAAGACCCGCTATCTTACCAGCATCCTTCGTCGCCTGTCGCTGGGAATCATTAAAATACGCAGGTACTGTTATCACCGCCTGCTTAACCTCTTCGCCAAGATAATCCTCCGCTGTCTTTTTCAAATCCTGCAGTATCATCGCCGATATCTCCGGCGGCGTATATTGCTTGCCTCGAACTTCAACCTTAACCAGCTCCTCGGGGCCCCCTACTATCTTATATGGTACGATTTTTTCCTCAGATGATACCTCGCTGTGTCGTCGCCCCATAAATCGTTTAATCGAAAATACCGTATTATCGGGATTGGTAACCTGCTGATGCCGTGCAATCTGACCAATCAAACGTTCCTTCTTATCCGTAAAGCCTACAACCGAAGGCGTCAGTCGCGAACCCGAACTGTTAATCAGTACCTTCGGAGCCGAACCTTCCATTACCGCAACCGCAGAATTCGTTGTACCCAAATCTATTCCTATTACCTTAGCCATTTTAACATCCTTTCCCCGAATGGATTCCGGTTTAACGCGCAGTACATAATTCCAATCATAATAATTGACCCGCAAACAACGTGCCAGCACCTAAACCATTGCCTAAACACCCCTTAAGTGCTTGTCTTCAATAACCTTAAACGCATTTACGCCCCAAAACCCCAACCTCATCTACCCCCATACTTGCCATTTTGGCAGATTGAAATGAGCACCGGCAAGAAAACGACTTCTCAACTTCTCTTTTCAGGATTCAACGCCGAACGGATTATTTGGGCACGAAGAGCATCTCGGTGCGTCGAATCAAGAGACTTACCATAATTCAACTGCAAATGAGCCGGAAGCGTCAGCATAATTAGCTTGTTAATCGTTCCTATCGTAAGCCCATCCTCACCACATTCCTCTATCGTTGATTCCCGAAGGCCGCAAAGCCTGTCCAGCGCAGGCGTCGATGCGTCCAGATGCTCTCGCATATTGATACCAAGACGCAAATGACTCAATAAAAACAAAGCCTCCTGAGAACTCATAAGGTGAGCGCTTTTCAACAATGCTAGAGCACGAGATATCTTGTCATCAAGCAAATCAATCTGTTTATCCAGAAGAAAACGCCTCGCTCCTGTCTCGTATTCCAGTATCTCAGGTATGACCCTACCCTCAAACTTACTCACTATCTCTGTTTCGGATATGCCGAGTGTAACCTGGTTGGATAGCTGGTAAAAATCACCCGTGGCCTCGGAACCTTCACCAAAAAGTCCGCGAACCGCCAGGCTCATCGCTCGCGTCGAGTTGAACAACTTCTCCATCTGGCCCGTCATCTTCAAAGCAGGCAAATGAAGCATAACGGATACACGAACGCCTGTTCCAAGATTCGTCGGACAGGCCGTCAGATATCCGAACCGAGGACTGAATGCGTATGACAGATTCGACTCAACCATGTCATCTATTCGATTGATTTGCTCGGCACATTCGCTCAGTTGACAACCCGCTTTTATCACCTGCATACGAAGGTGATCCTCCTCGTTAATCATCGCCGTGAAATACTCCCGCTCCGCTATCACCACACCCCTTGGCCCCTTACCGGAAGCATGGTGTCGGCTTATTAAGTGACGCTCAACAAGCAGATTACGGTCAAGCTCCCGCGCATCGTCAATACTTACATAGAAAAACCTCTGACCAAGGTCAAGCGACATCAAAACCTCTTTCAGCTTACCCAGAATCTCTGACTTCTCCGCCCTTGAACAGCGGCTGAGAAACTTGTAACCCGCAATATTTCTCGCAAGACGTATCCGCGACGAAATTACAACGTCCGAAAGCGGGCCTATCCCACGAAACCACTCATTAACGTTTTTGCTTATATCCGTAAGTTTCATCGAATCATAGACTTTAAATCAAATTAACAAAAAAACGTCGTTTATTACCAGATTACTCGATTTCAGATATCCGGTCACGTATTCGTGCCGCCTGCTCATAATCTTCCGCTCGCACCGATGACTCCAGTTGCTTGCGAAGATTAAGAAGCTCCATCTGATTCTTCGAATCCTCGGGAGCCCTTGCTGGAACCTTGCCGCGGTGTATTGTATGACCGTCGTGAGCCTTTTCAATTATAGGCAAAAGAAAGGACTTAAAAAATTCATAATCGTGTGGACAGCCCAGAACCGCCTCGTTGCGAAGCTGGTCAAGACTGAACCCGCATACCGGGCAGCTTTCGTGCTTTTGAGATCCACCCATATCATCTTCCGAAGGCTGAGATGACAGAAGACTGCTCAATAACTCGTTCACCGGCATATGACTCTTGACTGCTATCCCCTGCTCCAGGGCACATGATTCGCAGATGTGCAGCTCACTGCGAACCCCCTCGTTGATTTCTGTCAAATGTATGGTCGCCTCGTTCTTATGACATATCTGACATTGCATAACCTAAATACTCCACAACTTCATAATATATTTCCTCAATCTCAACAGTACAATAACCCAAATGCTATAGACTCCATAAATATCGTCACACCTTCGACCCCTCTGAATCAAAATCCTCGCTTTTGTAAAAGGTCGCTGAACAGCCAGGCTCCTCCGTAACCATTACAGACAAAAGACTTACACCTTCGGGAACCCTGCTCTCAAGCTGTTCATATATATATTTCGATACGTTCTCGGCGGAAGAGTTGTTCCGCTTAAAAAAATCGACATCTCCGACACCCGAAGCAACTCCGCCAAATAACTCCGACAATATATCGTCAACCATAACCTTAAGCCTGTGAAAGTTCATTACAAGACCCATTTTATTTAACTTCTCACTGCTCGCACGGGCCGTTATCGACCAGTTATGACTGTGAAAATCCTCATGCCTGCCGCCGCGTAAACTCAATTGATGACCAGCAAAATAACGTGTTTCAACACTGATTATAAACAACGCAATACTCCGGTACTCAAAAATCCCTCATCTGACCCCACCATCAGGACCGCTATGAACTCCCTGCGAACCCGACTCCAAAAGACGATTCTTCACACGCTCATAAACCACTTGCGGTATCAGATTCGAAACGTCGCCGCCAAGAAAAGCTACCTCTCTTATCAAAGTCGAACTGGTAAAACCGTATTGCTCGCTCGTCATAATAAACACCGTCTCGATTCCCGCTACCGCACGGTTCGTCATCGCAAGCTTAAACTCATAATGAACGTCCGTAAGACTACGCAAACCTCGAAGGATAACCTCCGCTTCTTTGCGGGCGGCGTACTCAACCGTCAATCCCTTGAAGCTCTCTACGGAAACTCGCGGCATATCCGACACCACTTCCTTTATCATATTAACCCGCTCTTCCGGCGTAAAAAAAGGATTCTTGATAGGACTCTCTCCAACCGCCACCACAAGCTCGTCGAAAAGCTTGATTCCACGGTGTATCACGTCAAGATGACCGTTCGTTATCGGATCGAATGAACCCGGAAAAATCGCTCTAACAAATTTCTTCCGCATAATGCCGTTTGCCTCCTGATACTTCATTATAACCTACATGCCTCCACCGTCAAATCACTTAAAAACATTTCCTTTCGCCGTTTCTCAAACTCCCTGCTATTGCTTAAAATAAGCCGCTTGATATAATGTCATTAAGCAATTATTCAATTACGAGAAAAAAATGTCAATAAACAGAAGGCAATTCCTGAAATTCGCAGGACTCGGGGCAGCTTCTCTAACTATTCCCGCCTGCAAAACCTCACCCTTTTCCTCTGTCGATGAAAAACCGAACATAATCTTCATATACATCGACGACCTCGGCTACGCAGACGTTGGATACAACGGTGCTGATTACTACGAAACGCCTAACATCGACAAGCTCGCTGAACAGGGAATGATTTTCACAAACGCCTATGCAAACGCACCAAATTGCGCCCCGAGCCGCGCATGCCTCATGACCGGCCAATACACACCACGACACGGAGTATACACCGTCGGCTCTTCAAAAAGAGGCTCTTCGGAATTTAGAAAACTCATTCCGACAAGAAACCAGAAAGGTCTCAGGCCCCATACAAATATCCTGCCTAAACCACTAAAAAATGCCGGATATACCACCGCCTGCATTGGAAAATGGCACCTCGGAAACGCACCAGGACAAGAACCCGCCGACCAGGGTTTCGACGTCGCTATCGCAAATCGATTTCCTCAAAGCTATTTCAGCCCATACAGAATAAAAGGATTCGAAGACGGACCTTCCGGTGAATACATTACCGACAGATTAACACAGGAAGCCCTGAAATTCATCCAAAAACATAAAGCTAAACCCTTCTTCCTCTACCTCTCTCATTTCGCAATACACAGCCCCTGGCAGGCAAAACCCGAACTCGTCGAAAAATACCGGAAAAAACCCGTCGTGAACGGCCATAACAACCCTACCTACGCAGCAATGATCGAAAGCATGGACCAAAGCGTCGGAAGGGTAATGGACAAACTCGACCAGCTTGACCTCGCAGAAAACACCCTGCTCGTCTTCTTCTCAGACAACGGCGGCGTCGGCGTCATCACCTCGCACGGCCCGCTCAAAGGCGCAAAAGGCACGCTCTACGAAGGCGGAATAAGGGTCCCCCTGGCCGCCCGCTGGCCGAAAAAAATAAAACCCGCAACCACTTGCAAAACCCCCGTAATCGGCCTCGATTTCTATCCGACCTTCGTTGAACTCGCAGGTGCAAAAAAAACACAAAACCACACCATCGACGGAAAAAGTTTGGTACCACTGCTCACCGAGACCGGAAACTTCGATGAAAGACCTCTCTTCTGGCACTTCCCCGCCTATCTCCAAAGCTGGCCAACAGTCCACGTCCCCTGGAGAACCACTCCCGTCGGCGTAATCCGAAAAGGCAAATGGAAACTCATGGAATTCTTCGAAGATGGACACCTCGAACTATACAACCTCGAAAAGGACATAGGTGAAAAAAACAACCTCGCATCAAAAATGCCGAAAAAAGCAAATCACCTACACCAGATTATGCTCCGGTGGCGAAAAAATGTCGACGCTCCCGTACCTGCAAAATTAAACCCGGAATACAACCCACAAAAACAATACAAAACAAAAGGAAAACAACTGCAAGCAGGAGGAAGAAGACTGCCGCCGTTCAAAAACGCAGAAGAAATTACAAAACTGAGATTAAAAAGAGGCTGGTAAAAAAATGCCTGCATACCTCAAAGATAATCAACTCCCCCTAACAAGACGAAAATTTCTCCGGAACCTCGCACTCTCCACAACCTCAATCTCCATCGCAGGCTGCAACCGCCTCAATCCCTTTTCCACCCACACCCAAAAAAAGAAATTAAACGTACTACTAATAGGCGTCGACGACCTCCGCCCGCAGCTTGCATGTTACGGGCACCAAAAAATGGTCTCGCCGAACATCGACCGCCTTGCATCACAGGGAACTCTCTTCCGACGCGCATACTGCCAGGTACCCGTTTGCGGCCCCTCACGCGCAAGCCTGCTCACAGGCCTTAGACCTACAAGAAAAAGATTCCTGAAATGGAACGTACATACCGATAGAGCAGCACCCGGCGCTCTTACACTCCCCGAACATTTCAAGAATCTCGGCTACCATACCATCTCAAACGGAAAAGTCTTCCATCATCCCGATGCCTGCCTGCGAGCATGGAGCGAAAAACCCTGGCACCATCCTCGAAGCAATCTCCGCAGGGGCCTTATTTACAAATCAAAAGCCTCTCTCGAACTAATAAATATCAACGAAAAACTCGGCAAAAAAGGGTGGCGCCAGCCAGGACCACCATGCGAAAATGCCGACGTCCCTGATTCAGAATACCCCGACGGCATGATTGCAGATAAAACTATCCAGGACCTTAAAAAGCTTAAAAATATGAAAAAGCCCTTCTTCCTCGCCGTCGGTTTCCTCAAACCCCACCTGCCATTCAACGCCCCCGCAAAATACTGGCGCCTCTACCAGCGAGAGAATATCGACCTCGCCGACAACCCCTTCAGGCCAACAGGAGCGCCAGACGCCGCACTGCACAACTGGGGCGAACTCCGCTCCTACGTCAACGTCCCCAAACAAGGCCCTCTACCCGAAAAACTCGCACGAAAACTTATCCACGGCTACTATGCCTGCGTCAGCTTCGTCGACGCACAAATCGGCAGACTCCTCGACAACCTAAAATCCCTCGGCCTCGCCGATAATACCGTCGTCTGCCTCTGGGGCGACCACGGCTGGCAGCTCGGAGAGCACGGCCTCTGGTGCAAACACTGCAACTTCGAAACCTCGCTGCACTCACCCCTTATCGTCAAGGCCCCCGGATTCAACTACCCCCAAAC
>CAZGGE010000055.1:0-17340 GCA_964524285.1 uncultured Pirellulales bacterium | reverse complement strand
CTGTCTTTCTGTCGTTCCGATTGTACTCGGATTGATATTCACCGATGCGGCAGTTTACAATCTACTATTTCTGGCTATGGGTATAATCTTTGGCGCTGTAAGTTTTTCATCTTTAGGTGTTCTGCTGGCTGCCCCTCCTGCAAGCAGCCCGTCCAACATTATGCTGCTTTCCAATCTTGTACGGCTTCCCCTGTTGTTTGTAAGCGGTATTTTCCTTCCGATTTCAAAGATGCCCTCCTGGGCACGATGGATTGCTCCCATATCGCCGCTGTCTTATGCAGGCGATCTTATACGGGCCAGCTTCGGGCAGGCCGGTTATTTTCCACTATGGCTTAGCCCGCTTATGCTTATAACCTTCACTGCTGCTTTGATGTGGGGCGCATACAAATTCCATAGAAGATGGCGAGCAAAAGGACTATAAAGCTTAATTAAAAATCCCCCAGATTTGGTGTACATATGGTGTCCATAAGATAGCTAAAATGACCTGACTCGACCTGATAGAAACCAAAACAGAAACAATAACAACATATTGTAAAACAAAGAGTTATGGTGTTTTTAAATTGCTATGGCCGATTTGCCAAATCCCCCTGAACTGGATTGTGGTTCCAGGGGTCGCAGGTTCAAATCCCGTCTCTCACCCTTGAACAGAAATGAAAAAGGGCAGGCATTTGAGGCCTGCCCTGTTTTCAAGAAAATTTTCACCCTCACACCATTTTATCTCGTCCTCGCACAAAGCAAACTCAAAGAGCCCATCCCGAATATCGCAATGGTAGCTGACTGCGGAACCCTGCTCGGTGAAGTGGCCGGATACAAATCTTCATCCGCCAGAGCGGGGTAAAATTCTTCCCTTGCCGTCCTGCTATGCCGGCTTTCTGCCGTCATATCATCATCGGATATGGCAGGATAACCCCAGCATCCCCGGCTGTCCCAATCTATCTCAGGCCCGGTAAAATTCATACCTGTGCTACCGAGGTTCGTCGTTGAAAGCGAGAGTCCGTGGACGCCGAGATGAGCCTGGCGGTCATATCTTAACCGGCAGTGCCTTTGTAATTCCACGACGCCTATGTCTATGTTCAAGCTCTTAAAACCCTGATTGATATTAAAGCCGGTGTTACGCGAAAATCCCTTTTGTTCAATGTCTCCGGGCAAACAAGTATTCAAGGGATAACAGGTGTCCGCTTTTGCTTTTTGTGCACCAATTACACATAGAACGAAAATCACCACTCCGAAGCCACACATTAACATTTTCATCTGTCGTTTTCTCCCACATAATAGTTTTCTCTACCCGTAAAATGTTATAACAAGCACAACAATTACTTACATCTTTTACAGCGAAATCTGATTTTTAGGCTAAAAGCACCTCCTTTCTAAAACATTATGTCGTCTGCCGTAATTTTATATTCATCCGCGACCACACGCGGGTCGGCGGCTTTTTTTGAGCTGGGTTTGTCGTCAGCCAACCAAACCCAGCGAAGAAGAAGAGGAGAGAGAGTTTGCAATTTTATTTTTAGCACGATTAAATCGTGTTAACTCTCTGCCGGGCTTTGCAACCCCGGCTCTGCGCCGTTGTCAGTTACTAAGCCCAGCTTGGGGGGAGAAAACTCCTCGCGAGCTTATATTAACGTGCTTTTGCAACAGGCACGTTTGCTCTTTTAGTTATCAGCGATTACGCAAAGACTCAACTCCCGAGGCCCTTTTCACGGCAGGTTTTCCGGTATCTTTTCTTTTGTGTGCCGGCGATATCGATTTCACCGATATCCTGCCCTTAAGGCCGAGGACGTTTGCTACGGTTTGAGCGAAAAGCTCGTCACTGCAGTCGTTCGTCAGAACCGCTGAGACTCCCAGACTTCGTGCCGCCGATTCCTGTTTCTCGTTGCCCGATTCGACCAGCACTATTGTCGGTATGCCCGGCCTCGCTATGCGAAACCGCCTCAGAAAATCACCGTCCTTTGAGTCTTCAAGTTCCCACTGGCTGATAACACTGTCCACTTTTTCAGTTTTTAAAGAACTTACGGCATTATTAGCCAAATGCATTGATATCACTCTTAAAGGCAGCTCTTGTAGAACGCTGTTTCGTTCTCCAAGACCCACCGTCATAACATTTGCCTGAACAAGAACTATCATGCCGTCTCCAGAAATATGTTTTACTAATCCGTCTTTTTCTGCCGGTATTAACGGCTATCGTTAACGTGGAAAACACCACGCTTTTTTACGTGCTGGGTTTGTCATTAACCGTGCGTTAACTGTCAAACCCAGCGAAGAAGAGGAGAGAGCTTGTGTGAAAAAAGTATTTTATCATCATCACGGATTAACCGTGCTTATTGACCGCTGGGCCGTCGTCAACTGTGAGTCAACAACTATCGCCCAGCGAAGAAGAGGAGAGAGAGCTTGTAAGCCGTTTATTTATATCACGGATTAACCGTGTCGGCTGTCTGCCGGGTTTGCCACCGTCCGAATTTTTCAAACCGGTCAACAAACCCAGCTTGGGGGGAAAAAACTCCTCGTGAGCAACTTTATCGCAGCTTTTAAGCCGCGTCTACTCTCTGCCTTATGACCTTTTGAAAGAACCTCAATGATTTTAGTCTCAGTTGTTTTGCCGGACGTACTTAATAGCGAGCACCGTGCCAGCCGGCGGAAAAAATATGAAAAAAGTTTTAAGTCATTTTGAAACAACAGGTTGCAATCACAATGAATTTAGACGTGATACTTTTTGTCTGTGCGGCCAAAACGACTATTATGGACATCGAAAACAACTCATTGTGTTTTTATGTATCTGTGTCTTATCAAGTTACATTGAAACCAGCCAATACGGTTACCCCTGACCAGTATGGTCTCCCCTTTGTAAATGCCCGCTTACCAGAAAGAAAAATGCCCGGCGGCTTCTTTTAGCCCCGGGCCTGGTATGCTTTCGATTTTGCAAATTGACCGGTTATTTCTTAGCGTTCCTTTTGACTGACTCCACAGAGATATTCAGTTTCTTTATTAACCTGTTAAGCCGCCTTCGTTCCACGCCGAGAATTTTCGCCGCAGCCAGCTTCTGCCCCCGGGTGTACTCGAGGGTCTCAATAATCATTCGTCGTTTGACCTCATCAAGCGTGGGAAGTTCATACTTTGGATATTCCCTGTTCTCCGAAATTATCACCTCGAACGGAAGTGCCGAGGTCTGTATTTCCCTGCCGGGCGTCAGAACGTAAGCTCGCTCCATTGCATTTGAAAGCTCGCGAACGTTACCCGGCCATCTGTAATTCAAGAGCATCTGTTTTGCGTCCTCACTGAGTATTTTTGCCGGCTCATCATAAAAAGCAGATTGGTTGGACAGAAAATACTCCGACAACGCAAGAATATCATCTTTTCGCTCACGCAGCGGCGGAACCTTCAACGTCAGTACGTTTAATCGATAATACAAATCCGACCTGAATTCGCCTTTCCGGACCATTTCTTCGAGATTTCGATTAGTGGCACACAGTACCCGTACGTTTACGGGGTAGGATTTCGTAGAACCAACCGGCGTTACAAACCCCTGCTGAAGCACACGGAGCAATTTGGCCTGAAGCTCGAGGGGTATCTCGCTAATCTCATCCAGAAACAAAGTACCGCCGTCAGCCGACCGGAAAAAACCAAGCGTTGTATCAACCGCACCGGTAAAAGCCCCCCTGACGTGTCCGAACAACTGGCTCTCGAATAACTGCCCGGTCAGAGTCGTACAATCCACGGGAACGAAAACTTTCTGGCCGCGATCGCTCTGACGGTGTATTTCGCGTGCGACCATTTCTTTACCTACACCGGTCTCACCGGTAATAATTATTGAGCATCGCCGCCTCGCTACCGCATCTATCAACTCAAGAATAGAGCGAAACGACGGAGAACTGCCGATAAAGACGTTTCCGTCTATTGCAGACGGTTCTATTCCTTGACCACCATCAAGTCGCCTCTCTGTCCCTGGAGGCTCTCTCCTCGACTGCCTGTTCACCTTCCCGATACCCCGGGGTGCTTGTTTATCACCCTCAACGCCAAACAACATTATCATCGGCAGGAATCACACCGAGCAGATGACAAAAAAAGTCACCCATCCTACCTTTGTCGATAATATAACCGGCCTGCTCAAAAATGTCAAATAAAATTATAGGACCAGCGATTTGTTTTCATTATTTTTGAAGGTTTACAACAGCATATTCAAAGGTTATAAGTCCGGCAGCAGCAAGGCTTTGCGCCAAAAGACCCGTTCCGGCAATCCCGTCGCCCCGAAAACAAACAAATCAATTATCAGGAAATCTCATCTCGACACTTGTGTTCATTATAAACACCAGTTATCATAATTTGCGGCTCCTGAAAAAAGGCGGGAAATTATAGTATTTTTGACGGATTTTTTTTAGAAAGGAGTGTTCATTATGGCCCTCGAATACTTCCACGAACCACGGGAGCAACTGCCCCCAATGAATATCGAGCAGCACAGAGCGCTGGCCAGCCTTATCGAGGAACTCGAGGCTGCAAACTGGTACAACGAAAGGGCCGCAAATACCAGCGACCAGCAACTAAAAGCCATCATCGAACACAACCGAGATGAAGAAATCGAACATGCAACTATGCTGCTGGAATGGCTTCGAAGAAATTTCCCCGGTTTCGACGAACAGATGAAAACTTATCTTTTTACCTCAAAGCCGATAACAGAGCTGGAAAATGGCAACGAGGAACAATCGACTGAACCGGGTAATCAAAAATCAACTCCCGGCGACGGCAGCCTTAATATAGGCCCAATGAGATAAAGAAAGGAGTGATAAAATGCCTACCATACTTAAACGCGAGTATGCGCCTATAAGCGACATGGCCTGGCAGGCTATAGACGAAGAAGCTGCAAATGCAATAAAAAGAACATTGACCTGCAGAAAGGTCGTTGACTTCAATGGGCCCCACGACTGGCAGCTTGCAACCGTGAATCTCGGCCGAATCGAGTCCCCGACCAAAAAGACCGGCGACATCAACTGGGCCTTGAGACAGGTACTGCAGCTGCTCGAAATACGTCAGCCCTTTACACTTACGCAGATGGAACTCGACAGTATTAACAGGGGCGCCGCAGATGTCGACCTGGATGCTGTAATTGAGGTCGCAACAAAGGCGGCAAAATTTGAAGACTCCGTGGTCTACGAGGGTTTCAATCAGGCGAATATGCCGGGAATCATCAAGTCCTCCGAACATAAACCGGTGAAATTGCCCAACGCAGCCGAACAATATCCACAGGCCGTCTCTAAAGCGCTAAAAGCGATGTCGGCCACGGGTATCGACGGACCGTATGCACTTGTACTCGGGCCGGACCAGTACTATTCGCTGCTCGCCGTGGGCAGGCCGGGGTATCCGCCCGCCAGAATTATAAAAGAGATGATAAAGGGCGAGATTTTAATGAGTTCGGTACTCACCGGCGGGCTTGTACTGAGCACAAGAGGCGGTGACTTCGAGCTTACCGTGGGAAAAGACTACTCGGTGGGCTATGCCAGCCACGACAGAAAACAGGTCGAGTTCTTCATTACCGAATCTTTCGCCTTTCGCGTCATAGAGCCCAAAGCGGCCGTCCAGCTTAAACAAGGTTCCTGAAGCCGGTCAGAAAAACCGCTTCACAAGGGCTTATATAAGCAATGTGCTCGATGTGCTTTCGTCAAATCAAATCCAGCGGTGAAATATTCTCGTCGTACCTGCTCCTTGCAGACTCTAACCGCTTTCTTACTTCATTGAACGTGTCAAAAAGCACCTTCGGCGTATCCGGAACCTTCTCTTTGTATATGGACTCTACCCTGTCGAGCTTTTGCAGGTTCTCCGGAATCCGAACCGTAAACTGCCGTACATAATCTTCCTGTGAATATTCCTTTTTCAGATGCTTCCTGAATAACCCGGCAAGGTCCTCGTGCCTGGGAATAAATCCCGTCGGAGTTTCTATTCCCTCGACGTCACCGTTAACTTTAAGTTCCGCCCAGAGAATCCAGACCATTTTATCCGACATTCCGTTGAGGTATTTTCCGTTCCTGTCCTTCAAAAAGTAATTAACCGAGAAAATCAGCGGCGGCTTTTCCACACGCTCACCGAAATCGAGATTATTCTGTATATACCGGCCCAGCGGAATGGACAGAAAATCAAGATTCGACATGAGATTGAACTTCCTGACACCTTCCTGGCCCAGCGTAGCGGCGGTCGTTTCGGATTCAATCGAGGCTCCCTTGATGATTATTCCTTCCTTCCAGTTAAACGCCTGCTCGACCGGAACCCACGTGTCACTGTCACGTCCACCGTAGATAACTCCCCCCACCGGAGCACCGCCCGGCTCATTCAGCAGCGGGTCCTTGTTCTGCAGGTCTTGTATATTCAAACAGTAACGCGCATTTTTGTGCGAGGCCGTGATTTCCCTGCCTTGCGAATCTTTTTTACCTTCGTGCCACTGGCCGCTGTGGTTTCTCCCTTTCTTCGGTAAGTCTTTGCCCATTCCAAGCCAGTAAGGCTTCAGATTTTCTTCATCTATCAAAACGTTGGAGAATATGACCTCGCAGGGCCTGGCCAACGCATCATAAATTACAGGGTCATCATCGGGGTTGACATCTCTTATTATCCCGAATATCCCCTTCTCTACATTCACGCACCTGACCTCTCCGTCTATTATTCTAAGGTACGCGATATCATCACCCACTATCGTCTGCCCCGAAAGCATCGATGTCGATGTCTTTCCACATGCGGAAGGAAACGCCCCGGTAAAATATGTAACCCTGTTGTCCGGCCCGTGCGCACCCATCACAAACATGTGCTCTGCAAGCCAATTTTCCCGCGAAGCCTTGTTTATCGCCAGTCGAAGCGCAAGCTTCTTCAGGCCGATTGTATTACCGCCGTATTGCGTGTTTACGCTGTAAACAATATCTTCCTCCAGGTCGATATATACGCGACGCTTGTCGATATTTTTGCTTACGTAGTTTTCAAGCTCGCCCTCCGAATGCAAAAACCTGAAGAATTCCTGCGAGTTACCAATCTTGACGAATTCCTCGTAGCCGGTGCGGTATAATATTGTTTCACTGTGCGCAACGTAAGGCGAATCCGTGATTTGCACACACGGTATTGAAAACTCCGAGCCTGTCGGCCCGAGAGAGAAAAAGCAAACCAGCATTTCCCGCCCCGCCATCGAACCACGCAGAAATTGGAGGACCTCCTTAACACCCTGCTCCTTATCAACAGAGTTAAGACTCTCACCAAGCTCAGAGCCGGGCCTGAGCAGATACTTCGTCTGCGATTTATCCCGAGCCTGGTCGTAATAACCGTCGAAGTGCACCGTGTGTCCTTTGGTGGCCAGCCTGCGTTCCTCGCCGGCCTTCACCGCCAGCTCGCGGATGTATTGAATATCCTCATCCGCATCGGTACACACGAAAACCGTGGCCGGCTCGCAAAGCTCGATAGCATCCGCCACGAACCGGTGCAGCTTGGGATTGTCAAATTTCATCAGACGCTCAAAACCCTGCGTCGTCAGCCGGCTTTTAAGAATTTCCGTGGAATCAGCCATTAACTGCGTGCCTCCATAATAAAAGAATACTTGAGTTCAAAAAAACCGGCGGATTGTAAGTAAACAAGCCCTCACTGTCAAACTCTTTCCGCCGGAAAAAAATATCAGCCGATTTCTTGTAAATAAAAATGCCCTGCAGTAAGTTATATATGGTGAAAGAGACAAGGGATTTGCACCATTATGCCGAATCCCACTCAAAAAAATACTGACAGGTAACAGAAAAACCAATTCAGCAAAGGAAAAACATGAGTAACGGTGCTATAGCTGGGGCAGTCGGTGCGACAACCGCCGCTGTTGCGGCAAATGCAATTGCAGACGCTATTAAAGCATCCGGAGCCATCGTCCGGGTCAAACCTCCCGATTTCGAAACAATACTCAAAAAAGCCGATGAACCACTGGTCGTATTCGCAGAAACAGGTATATTCAGCACCAAATACCAGTACCTCACCCCCTACAAAGGACTCGTGTTTTTCACTAAAAACGACACCGAACTACTGCTGCCGAAGGATTGCGAGATTATCCGCGCCAAAAAAATATCCATACCCGATTAACCCTGAAATAAGCTCACTAAAGTCTTTACACAGCCAAAACGCTTAAAACTGCCTGAAATATCGGCCTGAGGCCAGGAAATCCAATTCAACCCGCCGAAATCAGCAGAATTTTCAACAATTTGAGAATTTTGTTGAAAAATTACAATTTTTTCTTGCACCCTCTACTGGAGTAGAGTAATTATTACTCTGATAGATATAAGGAGCAGGATATGAATCACGAAAATCTCGAACTCTTCGAAAGCGAATGGGCGATTCTTCAGAAGGTCTGGCAGCTTGAGCCTTGCACCGCACCCACCATCCAGGAAGAACTCCAGGATGAAAAAGAATGGGCCTACACCACCGTCAAAACCATCATGGACCGCATGACCAAAAAGGGACTCTTGAAAACACAGAAAATCAGAAACATCTACCTGTACAGCTCGGCGGTCTCAAAAACCCAGGCCCGCAAAAGTGAAATCGCCAGAACACTCAAGAGAGCATTCAACGGCACCTTCGCACCCATGATGCAGTTTTTGATAGAAAATGATGAGCTTACCGAGCAGGAATACCAACAGCTCACAGAGCTTATCAAAAAAAGAAAACGCAAAAAAGCTAACTCGAAAAGGAAAAAATAACATGGGTCAACAACCGGCCCGAACAATTTAAGGAGCCTCCATCATGGAAAGCCTTATAAATTCGCTCAATGCTGCCGGCAGTACGTTCGTGAATTTCGCGTCGTCAATGCTAATCCAGTCGAGCATTTTAATTGTCGCCCTTGTCATACTTGATTTCGTCCTGAGAAAAAGAGTCAGGGCCGTCTTTCGCTACTGGATATGGATGCTCGTACTCGTCAAACTCGTACTGCCCACCTCGATGGCATCCCCTGTAAGCCCGGGATACTGGTTATCCCTGAACATTGGGCAGAAGCAGACAGAAACCGAACCCGGAACAACATCGCCTGCACCCTCCGCGATAGCCGACCAATCGGCCTCATCGGATATTACTCCAGAATCCTTTTTACCTGTCGCCGACGACAGCACAGCCGCCTTACCTTACAAACCGCTTCGTACCGAGGCCGAAAATGCAGAAACTCTGACCAACAAAATCCCGCTCTCCGAAATCAAAGACACAAAATCTGCGCCGGCCGCTACGCTTGAATGGGAGGCAATGTTGTTTCTGGGCTGGCTGGGCGCCGTCCTCGCAATGGCTCTCCTCCTTATACAGCGTATCTCTTTTGTGCAGGGACTTTTAGCCCAGTCGGCCCCTCCCAGTCAGCGAATGCAGAACACCCTTCGTCAATCCTGCCGCAAGGTCGGCCTTCGCAAAACGCCCAATTTGCGCCTCTCTCCGATCTCTGCAAGCCCGTCCGTCTCGGGCCTGCTCCGCCCCACCATCCTGATTCCCAGGAACCTCGCAGAGAAAATTACAAACCCCCAGCTCGAATCCATCATCCTCCACGAACTCGTCCACATCAAACGTGCCGACCTATGGGTCAGCTTCTTACAGACCCTCATCCAGATTTTCTACTTCTACAATCTCCTTCTCTGGCTGGCCAACGCAATCATCCGCAAGGTCCGCGAGCAGGCCGTCGACGAAGCCACTCTCGTCGCCATGGGCGAAAACGCCGAGCAATACCCCGAAACGCTCCTGCACATCTCCCGACTCACCTTCAGCCGACCCGCCCTGAGCCTGCGACTAATAGGCGTCGTCGAATCCAAAAAAGCCCTGACCGCCAGAATAAAACACATCCTCAGCAGACCATTCCCAAAATCCGCAAAACTGGGCCTCCTCGGCCTGCTCGCAATAATCATTACCGCCGCAACCCTCCTCCCAATGGCCGCCGCAAAAGAAAAACCCGAAACCACCATACCCGACAAACCACACACCTTCAAAGCCACCCTCCCCAACGGCGTAACCGTTGAGCTTTTGGGAATTTGTGAGCATCCAAGCGAGGGCAAACAGTGGTGGCGGCCAGATGGTACGCTTTTAGAAAAAGCACCTTACCAAACAATGGGTGGCAGTTTAACACACGATGAAGGTTATAGTGACTATGAATTTGTTTTACGTGTAGAAAGCTCAGGCGATGCCAGCTTCGACGTCCAAGTTCCTGGTGGCAGGCATGGTACATATACCGGCACCCCTTATGATCAAGAAGGTAACCGTGTTGAAGATTTACGAGTATACACCGCTAATCAACCGGAAGATAAAGATAGCACATTGGTACGCATAGGAGCAACGGCAGATAAATGGCAAACGCGGGCGGTATATAAGCCTGACGACAAAGAAAAAACGTATGATTTCGATAGCCAAAGCATTGGTTTCAATAGGCCCTATGAGTACCACGGAGATATCATACTTCCTTGTACGCATAATTTTAATAAACCAGCAGTACAAGTCGATATTCGAGTCGTTGCAGTAAAAAAGGATGGCAGCATATGGCTTGGCAGTTGTTCCGGCTCCGGTGGCAATGTCTTACACACTTGGACATATCGGTTCGAGTCTTTGCCTTTAGAAGAAATCAAGCAATTTGAATTCCAAACCAGAACCTACCAGTGGCTTACCTTCAAAAACGTCTCTCTCAAGCCCGGCCAAAAAACCGATGTAAAAATTGAGGTTGAAAAGGCTGCTTCTGATAATTCCGCCACCGATTCTAAGCGTCATCAGAATATTAGCTTTCATGAAGGAATACCCTTAAGGGAGGCACTGCGATTATTAGGCAAAGCACACAATAAAAATATTATCCCCTCGGAAAAGGTAGTTGGCACAGTGCCGGTAACCGAACTCTATAATGTAACACTTGAAGAAGCCCTGCAGGCAATCCTCGGCACACACAAATACGTAATAGACGGCAACTTCATCCGCGTCTATACCAGAGATGAATTCGAGTCTCTCTATCCGTATCGCAAAACCGGTAAAGACACGGAAGATGAGCGTAGAGCCGATCGCGATGATTCTGCTCCTCCCATTTCTCTGGAGGAACCTGCCGAGTTCAAAGTTTACCAGCGCTCCACCGAACCCTTGCCCGGCTCCGACGGAAAGCTCCTGCTCACACTCGGCGACATAACCGCAGGACGGGTAACAATCACACTCCTCGAAGACAGCGGCCTACCCGTCATCGCCCGCCGCTCCATCCGCGAAGAAGACACCGTTGATTTCACCCTCGAAGGTTACCGCTACACGTTACAGCTCAAAACCCTAAAAAACCTCGCCACCGGCCGAGACTACGCAACCTTCCTCTTCTACTGCGACGGAAAAAAGCAAACGGATCAATTCACCGCCGTCTTTCCCAACGGAACTAAAATTAACCTCGTCGGACTCGTAAAAATTCACGGCTCCAATATGTACTCCTGGAAACCCAACGGCGAAGTTATCGATATACCCGGAATCCTCGAATACGAAATTGACGGCATGGGAACTGTCGCCGTCTACCAGACCGAAGGCAGAAACTTGTCATACGAACCCTTTATTACTAAAGGCCCCGACCAATTCAAACTAAAATCTTCATACAAAAGCGACTCCGGCCTTTACCGGCTGCTTCCTCTCGATTATGAAGATGAACAAAAATACGGCGCACTTATTTTCAAAAACATCAAATCAGGCCAGTATAAAAAACTCAACACAATCCCCATAACCCTACCTGAATTGGATGATAATGGACATGCCTGGTATGAGCACGAGAGCTTGAAAGACTATAAGTTAATCCGAATCGAATTAGAAAAGCTGTCCGAAAATACATTTAAGATAGCTACGTTTTTTTCCGAACATGATAAGCCTGCCGCAGACTCTTATCTGGCTCTGGATAAATCCGGCAATTATCTTGAGCAAGTAGAAACCAAATTTTACGTAAACTCTCAAAGATTGACTTTCGACTTTCCAATTGAAAATTTCAAAGCCCTGGTCTTGGTTAAACAGGATACCGGCACCGTCACCTTCAAAAACATCTCCCTCATCCCCCGCCAGATGTCCAACGTCCAAGTCGAAACCGACTTCCACCCCGCAAAAGGCCAGCCCATCGTCGAAAGTCAAAAGGAACGTACCGTTCAAAAGATTACACTCCCTGATGTGGATTACGGCGCATATATGCTGGACCTGGCCAGCGGCGAACTCGTCCAGCCGGTCGACATGCACTCAGCCAAAAACCTTGGTCCGCAAGGAATGATGAACAAGATAAAGGAATTCGGCAAAGGCGATTTGTTCTGGGAGCACCAGTCCCTGTGCTTCGTAAGGGGAGCAGCCGCGGACAAACCCCTCAAAACCGTGGAAGGATTCCTGATGATTTACGAGGTTCCGGATGACCTGCCCGACACACTCAATGTAACAACCGCAGAGGCAAAGACGTATGAAGTAACCGTTATCTCCGGAGACGACAATGAAGTAATATTGGAATACCGTCCCGTTGGTCAGGAAAAACCGGATAAGGCCGAATCATTCGAATTCTTGCAGGCACTTATCGACAAGGCTCAACAGGGGTCGATTATTGATGTTCCCGCAGGCGTATATAAACACCCCGTTCACATTGACAAGCCACTGACACTTAGAGGCCCGGCGAGGGAAAAATGCATTTTCGAGGTTACGGCAGATGAACCTGCGATATACATCGATACACAGGGCAAAGGCAAAGTTCGCCTTGAGAATCTGAACATCAAGTGGCAGCTCGCCACCAGCGGAGACCATGAAAGACCTTTTGCCGTAGCGGCCAAAGACACCGAATTAGAGGTTAACCGATGCCGTTTCCAGCCTCTTGGCAATTTTCAGCGCTGCCCGGTGGCGCTTCGGGCAATGGGATTTACAAAAATGATGGTCGAAAATTGCCGGTTCGAGGGATACGAATACACCGTCCAGTTTATGGAAGGTACAAGCGGGGCAATCCGCGATTGCCTTGTCATCGACTCCGGCCATCAGGGTATATCACTATATGCCGGAGCCGAGGTAACCATCGAACGCAATGTAGTAACAGGTTCGGGTTATCACGGCGTTCGCAATACCGGCGGCACGATGTTCATGACCGACAACCTCATCATTGAAAACGCCAACCGGGGGGTATACATCGGCAACAAGACGGCACACGGCGAGATAGCCAATAACATAATTATGAATAATAAACTGGTGGGAATCAGTGGCTTTGCATCGTCGGATGTTATGGTTTGCAATAACCTCATACTCGATTCAGCCGAGGTGGCAATAGGAGTACAGAACTCATGCAGGCTTCGCGTAAAGGACAACGTAATCATGGGAAGTCCGGTCGGGATACAGGTTTTCCGCAAGGGCAGCACCGCCGAACCACACATTGACATCGGAAAGAATACGTATTGGCAAAACTCGGAAGATACAAAGGATTGTGAAAAAGCAAAAGGCTCGCGGAACCAGGACCCCAACTTTGTCAATCCCCAGCAGGGCAACTTCAAAATGCAAAATGACCAACTGACCCGCGCCGGCCAGGGGCTGACAAATCCCGAGGTCTTCACGCCAATCTGGAAAATCTGGAAAAAGAGGTACGACCCCAGGATACCATTTTAGAAAACATCTGAAGCTAAGTAACGCTGCAAATTCGCAGAAAACGATAGAGCCGCCGCTCAGCTCTCTTCTACATTGCACCCGTTTAATCTTCTCATAGCCGTCCCTCTCTTGCCGGCAAAACATAAAGCCCTGCCTCTTCTAATGAAACCCGTCTCTCAAACGCACCGCCTTTACCCTCGTCCCGTTTTTTGTTAACCTGATTTTCACTGAATCACAATTTCAATTTCCCCGAGGCCGCCATGCAAAAAAGCAAAATGCTCAGTCGCATCCTGCTGTTCCTTTCTTTAACCATCACCCTCTGCCCGTCCCCCTGCAGCGCCAACGCTTCCGCACCCGACACCCTCGCCCGGCAATTCGCCGACCCACCGCGCAGCGCAGGAGTACGATGCTGGTGGTGGTGGCTGAACAGCAACGTAACAAAACAGGCCATCACACGCGACCTCGAAGCCATGCACGAAAAGGGCTTCAGCGGCGCAATGATTTTCGACGCAGGCGGCGCAAACCAGAGAGGAAACGCACAGGTGCCCGCCGGCCCCACTTTCGCCGGCCCCGAATGGACCGAACTATACCTCCACGCCCTCCGCGAAGCTCACCGACTCGGCCTCAAAATCGGCCTCTCCATCCAGAGCGGCTGGAACCTCGGCGGACCATTCGTAACGCCGGACTTCGCCGCAAAAAAACTCACCTGCTCAGAAACTCAAATCGAAGGTCCTGCAGAATATGACCGGAAACTCCCATTACCCGACCATCGCGGCCCCTGTTACAAAGATATATGCGTCCTCGCATACCCCCTGAAATCCGGACAAAAACCCCGCCCTATTGAAAACCTTAACCTCAAAGCCGCTTTCAGCGAAATCGGCATGTCCGCTCCCGATACTCGCTTTTTACTTGACGGCCTCCAGCCCGTCCACGGCGAACAGTATACCATACTAAAAGAAATTCGTAACCTTACCTCCAAAATTAAACCAGACGGCACACTCAAATGGAGCGTCCCCAAAGGCAACTGGACCGTCCTCCGTTTCGGCTACGCCACCACAAACGCCCGCGTCTCCACCTCCAGCGCCGGATGGAACGGCCCCGTCATCGACTACCTCAGCGAACAAGCCTTCAACCGCTACTGGTCGCACGTCGTCGAACCCCTCCTCGAAAAAGCCGGCCCCCTCGTCGGAACCACCCTCACACATCTCGAAACCGATAGCTGGGAATGCGGCGGCATGAACTGGACACCCGACCTTCCCGCACAGTTCAAAAAATACCGCGGCTACGACCCCATTCCATACCTGCCCGTCATCGCCGGAAAAATCGTAAAAAGCAGACAAGCAAGCAACGCATTCCTCGCCGACTTCAGAAAAACCATCGCCGACTGCGTCTCAGACAATCACTACAAAGTCTTTGCCGAACACGCCGCCCGACACAAACTCGGAATCCAGCCCGAATCCGCCGGCCCCCACGCAGGCCCCATCGACGGCATCAAAAACTACTGTCACAGCGATATCACCATGAGCGAATTCTGGGTACCATCGCCACACCGCCCAACGTCTCGACAGCGATTCTTCGTTAAGCAGGCAGCCTCCGCCGCCCACATCTACGGCAAAAAACTCGTCGCCGCCGAATCATTCACCTCCATCGGCCCCCACTGGAACGACGTCCTCTGGCAGTCGCAAAAACCCAGCATGGACCACGAATTCTGCTCCGGCCTGAACATGATATTTTTCCATACCTTCACCTGCTCACCCGAAGAAATGGGCATGCCCGGCCAGGAATATTTCGCCGGCACACACATCAACCCACAGGTTACATGGTGGGACTATGCCGACGCATTCGTAAACTACATAAACCGCGTCCAGTACATCGTACAGCGGGGCAAATTCGTCGCAGACGTCCTCTATTACTACGGCGACCACGTCCCCAACATCTTCCCCTTGAAGGAGTCCGACCCTGCCGGCGTATTGCCCGGCTACGATTACGACGTCACCAACGAAGAAATCCTCCTCGAACTTAAAGTTGTCGCAGGTAAAATACTTGTCCCCGGCGGCGTCCGGTACCGCCTGCTCGCCCTGCCGGACCATAAAGTACTTTCACTGGCCGCTCTCGAAAAAGTAGAACACCTACTCCAAAAAGGCGCAACCATTCTCGGCCCAAAACCACAACGACTGGTCAGCCTTGTCGGAGGCGAGTCGGCCCAAAAACGTTTCCATACACTCGCCGTTAAAATTTGGGGCGAATCTCCCTCTGAAAGCGGCCAAAAGAAAATCGGCAAAGGCCGGCTTATCTGGGGCAAAAACGCACGAACCGTCTTGCAGGCCGACGCAGTAATGCCTGACTTCGAAGCGATAGACGCCGAAACCCGGGTTTTTGATTACATTCATTACACCATCAACGATGTTAATGTTTACTTTGTTTGCAACCAGACCGACCGGCCACACCAAATCAACTGCGCCTTTCGCATCACCGGAAGACAACCGCAAATTTTCGACCCCCTCACCGGCCGCGCCCGACCGGCAGAAGCCTTCACCCAAACCAACCACCGAACCACTCTTCCCCTGCGCTTCGACCCCTATGGCTCATTCTTCGTACTTTTCAGAAAACCCATCCCCAAAACACAACAGGGCAGCGAAAACTCCAATTTCCATCACTTGAAAACCGTCAAACAAATCCGAGGACCGTGGCAGGTCTCATTCGACCCCAATTGGGGAGGCCCGCCGTCGGTCATATTCGATGAGCTTACCGACTGGTCGCAGCACCAAAATCCCGGCATTAAGTACTATTCCGGAAAAGCCGTCTACCGCAACACATTCGCCCTCCCCGACATCGACAAAAGCCGCCGCTATTGGCTGGTACTCAACTGCGTCAAGGACGTCGGCATCGCCTCAGTTAAAATCAACGGCAAAGAAATCGGTACCACCTGGACAAAGCCGTTTCGGCTGGAAGTTACAAATGCTATAAAACCATCACAAAACAGACTCATCATAACCGTTGTCAATTCCTGGCGAAACCGTCTCGTCGGCGACCGCCGTAAACCGCAGAACCGGCGATATACAAAAACCAATATTGCTATCCGTAAAGAATGGAAACTGACGGAGTCCGGCCTGCTCGGCCCCGTGAAACTCAAAAACAATTGACCCCCCCGTTGCCAAATGCGAAGTCAATTTCAGGTACTTATTCCCTCTGTCATACTTTAATTTTGAAATTAACCGATATGTCAAGTAGACAATAGTGTGTTGCTAACATCAACTTGTTGGTAATCCAGTGCTCCTGTTAATGATACCTGTCATAGTCTTTGAAATTCTCCATCCATTTAGGCCATTCGCCCGGATGATAGACCGGCTGCTGTGATCTGCCGACCTCATAGTACCAGTCCCGGTGCCAGGGCAACTCCCACATCTGCTTAAGCCCCACCATCCCCGCGTGAAAGTCCACGAATACACAACCGGCCTTACCACGGTGTCTGTTGAGACTAAAGTACTTCATGTACCAGCCAAGCGAGTCACTGGGACGAACAGTGTCTCCATCATACGCAGGTTTTTCGTCGAAGTGTGTGGGCCAGCCGGCCGGGGCCATACACTCTGACATCAATGGTATCACGGGAGCCTTTGATACATTAGCGTTACGCCAGTTCCATTTCTTATCCGCAATACTTTTAGGCGGATAATTATATTTGTACTCAGCAGGAATGGCTCTCGTCCAGCCGTTCTTTCCATAACTTCCATAATCACCACCCCGAAACTTTCTCCAAGCAGGATCACCGGGCTCCAACGGTCGGAAACG
>CAZGGE010000054.1:8411-17481 GCA_964524285.1 uncultured Pirellulales bacterium | reverse complement strand
TTGAAAATAAAGGACTTACAACAGATTTACATCACAACTCGGAACTCAGGAAAAAGTTATTCCGGTCTTATTATACGATATTTTTCAAAGTTTGCGAAATCGCCTGCAATTTTAAGCAGGTTTTAATTCCTGTTACTATGGCTCAATCATTCCTGCGATGTTATGGCGTGTTGTTTCAACCACGGTGTGGTCATGTGTATAAGGAGGGGAGGTGCCGTGAAGGCCCCAGGTTACGGGTGCACACTGGTTACGTGCGTTTTCAAGGCCGATTTTCTGTGCCAGCATCCATAAATACTCGTAATCCTCTATGCCGTCACGGATATTTGCCAGTCTGATGCTTGCGAATGGACGGTCGTTTTTTCCAGGGTAAATCAGTAATCCATCGCCGGGCGGCCAGTCGTCATAAGGCCCGGGTTCAAACTGCCAGTAATATAATGGGCCTGCATCAGGGTCGAGTGGTGTATAGCCGGCCTTCCAGTTAGTCATGTTCCAGTACAAAAAGCCGTCCATATTTTGATGGAAGTTTTGCCACCATATTGCTCTGCTCTCAATTAGCGGATACTGTATAAAGAAGTTTGCATACTGGCTGTTGAATTCTGCTGCACATACGTAAGCCCAGTGCTGATAACCGGCCGTTCTCAAGGCGGCCGCCTTGTTGTAATCATACCATCGTGTTTGAAGGCAGATGTAATCGATATTGTGGTCGGCAAGGACTTTCACGGGATTGTTAAAAAGCCACCAGTGTATGCTCAAATTCATAGGCGCGGTGGTCATTCTTTCGATGTCGGGGAAATTATCCTCGAGGATTCCAAAACAGTCAGCCATTTCGTCCCACAGTCCGGAATTGGCTTCGTCGAAGCCGTAGAACATCGCCATATCGCGAAGCTCATCCTGATACCATGAATGGCTCAGAGATGCAAAGAAACTATCAACCGTTGCTATGAAATCAGGGTCTACGAGGCAGTTGGAGTTTCCTGTGCACATTAATGTGTAACTGTTCTGTCCTTTGTTGTAGTAGTGTTCGAGGTCGTAGACTGAAGGAGCAGTGGTTCGGCTCAGGTAGTCCACATTCAGCCTGTGCTCAAGGGCGAAGTCGGCCGCCCTTCTGTAATTGTTCCAGGAGCCTGACGGAAATGTGAAAGCCGTTCTGCAATTGCCAGGCCCTTTTGCAAGTGTGAAGTTGTAAACCGTAAGTGTCAGGTCAATTTGTGCAGGTAATCCGTTTTCGGTTGATATAGTTATTGAACCGTTGTATTCGCCTGGCGGTGTTGTCTGTGGCACGTAAACGGTAAGCCATATGGGCTGGGCAAAGTTATCATCTATATCGATACTATCAACGGGGATAAGGATGTCCGGCCACCATCCGTTATCCGGAGCCGCGTCATCGATATAATTATCTTTAGAGGCGAGATACGCATCAGTCAGGTAAACGAAGCCGACCTGGTACCATTCGATATTCTGGGCGGATATGATGTCGTTTCCCTTGGTCAGATCGGATATTTGCAGTTGTAAATTGTCCACCGTTCTGCCGGGTGCGGGCAATACAACGATTTGAAAGCTCTCGTACTCTCTCCTTGCTGCGGAAATCTCGATGCGCGGGTGCGAGGGCCAATCCTGGGGGCGCGAGTCCGGGAAAACTCTGTTCATGGCATTTGAGAGCCATACGCCGTAGCCTTTTTTTGCCCATTCGGGCAGGCCGCTGTTGTCGAAGACCGTGAAGCTCCATACCCCGCCTTTCCAGGGGCTGTCCGGGTAAACGTAATTTGCCTCGTCTATTCTCCAATAATACGTTTGGAGGTCGTTCAGTAAACCCGGGTCGTACAGGTTACCTGTTTGATTGCCTTTGAAAACCGGGTTTGGGGTATTTTGCCAGTTCCCGGCAAGTAATGCAAAATCATCGGCATTGACAATATGGTCGCCGTTCAAATCGCCTGATGGAAGCGAGCCTTGCTGAGGAGTACCCCGGAGCCAGCGGTCGGTAATAATCTGCAAATCACCGTATCCCACCATGCCATCTCCATCTGCATCACCGTCAGGCCGTTTTGCATTTTCCAGCTTTTGCAGGTCGGTGCCGAAATAAACATCATGGCAGGCGGCTGCAGAACCTGCATCCCAGTGCAGAATTTGATTATCCGCAACCCCAACCGCACCATCAGCAGGGTCCGGATTTTCTGCGTAGATACCTTCTGCAGGGGCCGCAACGACCGGTATCAACACATGCTGGAGTGTAAAAATGCAGGTATGGCAGTTTTTCGCAAAACCAAACCTCGCCCAAATCACAATCGCAAATACACACCAGAAGCAAATGTTTATCGTGTTTTTAATAATTTCCTCCTGAATGCAATCCTGTAATATAATTATAACAAATTTCCCCTCTCTTAGTCAAGTCAGCAGCTCGAATGTACAAACAATAACTTCAGGTGGAATTGGGTGAGGAAAACGTACTCTCAAACCGCTGTTACAGGGAAGTGTGTTATGAAAGGCAAGCACCCGGGGCTGTCCCCGGGTGCTGTGTAATGCCTTGGCTCGGATGGCCGTATTGCTACGGCTTCCTCCGCGCCAGCCGCTAACTCTATTTTCTTTATACTTGATTTTGCTGTCAGGTTTCAATAAGGTTTTTCCTTGATTAACACAAGGAAATACCTTGAAAACAGACTTGCTTTCAGCGATATAAGGGCGATATATTGGTTATTATCGGTTTTTTCGAGGGTTGAAATTGGATGCGGTCCGAAATTTTATGTTACCAAACGATTATCACAAAGTTGTGATTCCTTCCCTTATTGCGTACTTAATCAATTCTGCCACGCTGTCGATGTTTAGTCTTCTCATTACCTCCCGGCGGGTTGCATCGGCCGTTTTAGGGCTTATATGGAGGTCACGAGCAACCTCTTTGGTTGATTTTCCTTCTGCAACCAGTCTCAGAACCTGCAATTGCCTGTCTGTGAGAGCTGATGATGTCCTGCTTCTTGTATCAAATCTATCTGTAACGATATCATCAACGAGGACGTCGGTTATCTGAGGACTGAGATAATGCTCACCGCGCATCACCGTCCGGATTGCTCTGACCAATTCATCAAATAAATAGGATTTTAGAACATATCCCATAGCGCCGGCCTTGAGTATTTGTATAACGAAGTGCCGGTTTGCGTGCATGGAAAGTGCTATTACTCTTGCGTCAGGAATACTTCGGCAAATCAGGTTTGTCGCACGTATGCCGTCCATTTCAGGCATAGTTACATCCATAATGATAATATCCGGAAGTAATTCTTTTGCAAGCTCGACGGCCCGTTCACCATTTTCGGCCTCAGCAACAACCTTCATATCCGCCTGCCCCTTGATTAAAAGGCTGAGGCCCTGTCGAAGGATTCCGAAGTCGTCTGCAATAAGGATGTTCATGTATTGTAGCTCCTTATTCCTTTATATTATCACTTTTTACCGGCACGGTCAAGGTAACACGTGTGCCGGTTCCGGTACCTGATTCTATTTTGAAATTGCCGCCCAGATAGTCTATTCTCTCACGTACATTGAAAAGGCCGAATTTCTGGGATGTTTCTTCAGGCGATGGCGAGTGAAGCTGCTCGGGGTGGAAACCGCAGCCGTTGTCTTCAATTTTGATACTTAATGAACTTTGGAACTGATGAATTGCTACACTCACTTCGGTCGCATTTGCGTGTTTCAGTACGTTTACAAGTAGTTCCCTTGCTATTTGAAAGATAACCACACTCACGTTATTATCGAGTTTAACAGGACGATGTGAAGTCCTGAATTTATAATTAAGATGGTGTTTCTTTTCAAGATTTTCGGCCATCCATTGTTCGATAGCTGCGTCCAGTCCCACCTGATACAACAGAGGATTACCAAGTTCGAATGTCAAAGAACGTGTATGTAGTATTATTTCATCAAGTATGTCACATATATTTTTAATGGAACTGTCGTCCGATTTTTTTGTTCTCCATTGAGATTGGAGAGTCTGCAAGCTTAGTTTTGCAAGAGCGAGTTTTTGTCCTACATCATCATGCAGCCCCTGCGCCAGGCGTCGTCTTTCCCGTTGTTCTGCAAGTTCCAGTTGTGAGCTAAGTTTTTTCAACTGAGCCTGGTATGCCATGTTTTTCTCCATAGTCTTTCTTCGTTCTGTTACATCCTCCATAAAACCGTTTATTCTGGTAATTCGGCCGTTTTCATCAAGAAGAGGCGTGGCTTTGCCTCTTATCCATTTCAAGACGTTGTCTTTTGTAATTATGCGATATTCTACATCCAATATGTTATTGTTCCTTCTATGTTCATAAATTTCCTTCCACACTCTGTCTTTGTCATCGGGATGAAGTATTTTGTTGAACAGTTTCGGGTCTTCGAGGAACTGTTTTTCAGAATAACCTGTCAATTCTTTCATCCTTCCGGAGATAAAAAGGTTCGTGGAGTTTTCATCCGGCAAAGCGGAGTAAACGGCGACCGGGACGTTTTCGCTCACTATTCTATATTTTTTCTCACTATTCTGCAGTTTTTGTCTGGCGTATTTTCTCTCTGTAACGTCGAGCCAGCTTGCCAGATAATATTTAAGTTTGTTACCTTCTTTGACAGGTTTCGACGTTATTTCCACCCAGAATCGCTGTCCGTTCTTCTTTTTAAAAACCAATTCCCGACGATTCAGTCCCTCGGACATTGCTGTCCGGAAGATTTTCTCTGTTTCCTCGATATTTTTTTCCACCCACCACGGATAGGGAGGTTTAGCGGCCAGTATTTCGCGGCTATTAAAGCCGGTAAGCTTTTCCAGAGCCGGGTTGGCATATCTGATGGAGGCATCAGGATTTATGACGACGATTGGTGTCGGTGCATTTGTTAAAAGGTCTGTGCTGAACCTCGCACTTTCCTTTTCACTTTCCTTTGCGCGTTTTCGCTCAGTGATGTCGAGAACGGCTGCCATCATGGCCAGGGGATCGCCTTTTTCGTCTTTCAGCAGTGAATTATGCATTAAAGTTGGAAAAACCGTTCCATCACTGCGAACGTGCATTAATTCGCCACTAAATGCACCTTTTTCGAGTATTTGTCGATTGGCGGCCTTTACCGCTTCCATCTGCTCGGGTGAATGAAAGACGGAAAGATGTTTTCCGATAAGTTCATCGGAAGTATAGCCGTGCATGGCGGCGAAAGCATGGTTTGCAAACAAGAGATTGCCCTGCAAGTCGGAAACGGCAATACCTTCTGTGCTTTGCTGGACTGCACGTGAGAGCAGTCCCAACTGTTCCTCGGCTCGCTTACGTTCTGTAATGTCCAAAAGGGAAACAACGGTCTTATCGGTGTTGGGAATCATATCCATTGTGAGAAGCACGTTCTTGAGATTTCCCTTTTTGTCCACGAAACCTAATTCGTAACTTTTTCTTGGTCTGTTTCTATCCCGTCGTATCAGATTGTGCCGGATTTGAATTCTACCAGGGTCATGCTGTTGGATAAATTCCATCCAGCTTTTCTTGTTTTGTATTTCTTCAAGTGGATATCCCGCCAACTGTGAGAATTTTTTGTTAGCCAGTGATATAGTGCCGTCATTCTCAATTATACACGTAGCGGTTCCTGTATTCTCGAAAACCGTTCTGTACTTTTCTTCGCTGCACCGCAATTCCATTTCTGAATTTTTACGTTCTGATATATCTCTTATTATACTCAAAAACCCCTGCAGTTTGCCGTCTCGTTTAACGGCTGTTGTATTTATTTCGACATAGACGTTGTGGCCTTTTTTGTGTTTAAGCTGGAACTGGAGCACGCTTTTATCGCCTTTAGGATTGATAACCTTTCCCTTGGCGACGGATTCCTTAAACATCTTGACGACGGTAGGAAGGTTCTGAGGCCTGAGAAGTCCAAGCGAAGCGAAATTTCTACCCACCACTTCATGCGGTTCATAGCCGAGCATCTCCTTAACTTTTTTGTTTACCTCAAGAATTTTCCCTGTCTTGTCCACGCTTGCAATCACGTCGTTTGCGTTATCGAAGATAGACTTAAATCGACGCTCGCTCTCTCGAAGCTCTTGCTGTGCGTGTCTGTGCTCCAGAACGGTAGAAGCCTGGTTTACCAGCGTTTCGATAGCGTAAACGTCAACATTTGTACCCTCAACGGCAATGACGGTAACGTTTCCGAAAAGTTTGTCGGCCTGCCTTAATCCTGCGGAGAAAACCTCTCTGATGCCGAGAAGCTGCCGGAGTTGCCGACATTCACGGTCGGGAACATTATAGAAAAATGCCTCTTCGAGTCCACCCGGAACTTTCACCATCGTTCCCGTCATAAGTGTATTTTTCACATTTTCGGTTACTCCCCGCAGGGTAACGCCGGGCAGAGGGAACTTTAAAATTCTTTTCACCTTCCGATTCTGTCGTTCATCCATACCGAGCAGGGTCATTATCTTAAGCTCATCACCGTGTATGCGGTTAACGCTGACAATTCCCGGCCCTATAAGTTCCTTAACATTACGACAAACAAATTCGTAAAGGTCCTGTTCCGGAGCGAATTGCACAAGCTCGGTTGTACTTGAGGACAAGCGCTTCATCGTCTGCTCGATTTTTCCGGATGTCTCTACATGTCTGAAAATCTCCAGGATGTAATCTTTTCCGAAACAGCTCATCAAGCGGGAATATACGTCGGCGAACAAAAAACCACCGTCCTTCCGCCGCAAAGACATTTGCTTTGTGAGGTTTACATCATGAGAACAGGAAGATTTTGGACGCCTGCTCAAAAAAGATGAGTTTTCTTTGTTGTAAATATCCGGAAGGTTCAGCTTCTTCAGCTCGTTTCTGTCGTATCCGAGCATTTGGCACATCTTCTCGTTAACCGCAACTATCCTTTTCGTAACGGCATCGGCCATAATTGCGCCGTCCGGGATAGTATCACAAACGGTTTTGATGAGCCGGTCAATCTCGCTCAGAAAATCTTTCTCCGTACAAGATGAGACAATACCCTCCGGTATTTGAAACCTGTCCTCACTCCTTTTGAAAATACTCACGTTTTTTTCCCATAAACAGATAAATAAAACTTTGGGGCAAAACGAAGATAAACAGCATCACAATGCGATTTTATTATACACAACCGTAAAAGTTTTTCAACCACCCCCCCCAACCACAAGACGTTTATATTTAAGAAACCACCCCCGGCAGGATATACCCCCTGCCCGTTACCTGAACAAGAATTTATGTTTTCTAAGGTGGATATCCAAAATATCCGGGGATAATGATATGAAAAGATTCGAAGCTTACTCAAGAGCTATTACACCGTTGAGCTTTACCAATTTGCGGTTTTGTGATTTTATAGATACAAAATTTGTAACTGGCAAATGTATTGTCACTCCTACGGGCAGGTTTAGCATCAGTGTGAAAAAAAGGCAAATTACAGCCGGCCCCCATGACTGTCTTTCATGCTTTTCTACAAATGTCTTGAAGCATGTCCTTTTGACCGAAAATTGGTGAAAACTTTGCGCAAAATGGTGTTTATATCCATCACAGCAAAATCTTATTTTTCCCCTTGAAATTTTACCATAAATCTTATATTAAATTAGATAAAGGGATGAGAGAGGGCCAATTCCTACAAACAACTTGGAGAAAAAGTACTATGAACAGCAAATTTGCTTGTTTAATTTCTTTTACGATACTCTTAAGCCTAACTATTTCACGTCCTTTATATGGAGTTAATATTTTCTGGGATGGAGGTGGTGACGGTCACAGCTTCAGCGATCCTAACAACTGGGATTTGAGCTTTGTTCCCGGCTCCGAGGACAGGGCATACATCAGGGATAGCTCGAATGTAAACTGCACGAGCACACATACAGTTGCACGTATTTTCGTTGGTGATACCCGTGATGACGATGCCGAGCTTAATCTGCTTGCCGGTGCGGATATTACAACGATAAATACCTGCTATATCGGCGTGAAGGGTGGTGATGGTACGATAAATATCCATGACGGGGCCGGGTGGTCCAAGGGAAGCGGCATAAGCAACGGCTTGGCCTTCGGTAGAGGAGCGGGCAGCATAGGTACTCTCAATATGTACGGCGGGAATATGTCGGATATTGGTTTTGTCGTCCTTGGTGTAGGCTCAATGGCTGCCGACGGCGTAGGCATTTGGAACATGGAAGGTGGAACGGCAGAAATTATAGATCTTAATATCTGCAACGCCGAACATGGTTATGACCATAACAGCGTCGGGCACCTGCAGCTAAACGGCGGAACTATCGAAACCTATTTATTTCGTATGGCCAGCCTTCAAGGCAAAGCCAGTATGGATATTAAAACCGGTACGCTGATAATAAATAGTTATCAGCTCGGTAGGATTAACACCTACATCAAAAACGGCTGGATTACCGCCTATGGTGTCGGCTATGGTGATTTCGATGACAGGTATCACTTAGTTGTAGAAACCTTCAGAAAAGACAAAAGGTTATGTACCAGAATTACAGCAGTCCCCGAACCCATGACACTTCTGCTGATCGCTTTCGGTGCGGTTATCATGAAAGTAAAACGTAAATTGTAGGCAAAATATTTCTTGATTAATTTCGATATTCTTGGTTCGTTTCCGCTTCTAAACAAAGCAATTCTTTGACATAGTTCTGCTCTATAAATTATCATTTACTCTTTGCTAAAACCTTTCCTGTTTAAGGGAACGCAAGATACGATTTTTGTTAGATAATAGTAATATCTGTTTAATTAAACTCTTTCGTGATGGAACGCTTACAGGAACGAAAGGCGGAATTATTTGCTGCTGGTTAAACCGATAAAAAATCGCCACCCCCATGGGGGTGGCGGGCATAGGGACTATGACCAGATGACAGACTTATCACAAAATGTGCGAAAGATTCTTGACACTACCCGACCAGGTTAAATTGCTTGAGGAGCGAAGCGACCAAAGTCAAGTTCATACGGATGTTCTGTGAATTCTTTATGCTATTTCTTTGCAGCAACAACAGCGAATTCTTTCTTTTCCGAGTCAAATGGACTACCTGCAACATCTGAAAAAAGATTGACTATCGCAAAACCACCTTGTCCAAGCTCCTTTTCTAAATCATTAGGATTAAAATATTGTATCCAATTATAGACGA
>CAZGGE010000054.1:0-8401 GCA_964524285.1 uncultured Pirellulales bacterium | reverse complement strand
ATTCGTGTACGCTCTGACTCGACAATTGTATATTTATCGAGAGTTACCTTTTCCTTTTCGTACTTGAATTTGTTTAGGAATCCATAATACTTGTTTGGCGACCAGAACCCATCTAGAATATTTTGCTCGTACTTGGCTGTTTCTTTATAATTATAGAAAGATACCAGAGAATAAACATCAAGGAGTACTAAATCGTTAGGTTTCAAAAATTTATGAAATTTCTTCAGCATCAGTTTACGTTGGATTGGGCTTAGAGCGCAGAAATCACACATAATCATTATAATAAGATCAAAACGATCATCCGTTTTATAATCGAGATAATTTTGATTTATATAATTAATTTCAAGAACCTCATTTTCAGCAACTTGCTGCGCATACTGGATAGATCTTTTTGAAAAGTCTATTCCTAATATATCTGCCCCTCGTTTTGCCAACTGCGTCGTATACAATCCTGGACCGCAGCCAAAATCAGCAATCTTAAAACCCCTTCCGATATCGAATTTTGAACAAATCCATTCAACTGAACGGCTAATGAATGCAGCATTTCGTGAAGATACATCAATTTTTTCATTCAGATGGAAGTTGAGCATCTGTTTCGAAGTATGTTCATTAGTCCACAAATCATTTGCAGTATAAAACTCGAATGGCTGGGGACGATTGTTTATCATTTCAAGATATTGAAACATGATCTGTCTATCTCAATTTCCTACGCATAAAAATGTTTATATGGTTTCCAGATAAACCCACTTTGGGACCTTGCTTACAGATAACACGCAAAAGCCAAAACAATATAATATCTTGTTATTAAATCGTTTACGACTAAATACCTTGGCATGGAAAAATTCCCGCCATAAAGCTCAATATATTGTCCTCAACTGAAACTTCACGTATATCATTGTGTATTTTTGCTTATCTACATCGCCAAGCTATTTTTAGTTATGGTACTGTACCCGACACAATATTCAACAATTTTCTACAGTTTTTGGCAACTTGCACTGTAAACCAGCCTCTTTTTCAGTTACAAATTTTCTTTGCTGAATTGCTTTTGGTATAATTAATTATCCTTCTTTCCTGTATTTACACTAACTAACCCCCCTAAGGAAATATGGGCACTCGTGTTTCATTTGCCAATAGTGAATTTGGAGCCGATCATAGTTTTAATTCGCGCCAATTCGCGTTATTCGCGGTTCCCAAAATGATTTCTTTCTCTCTGTGCCCTCGGTGTTCTCTTTGGCATGTTTTTTGACGAAATTTTTGTTTTTCACTTTACTTTGAACTTCATATTTAGTATAATACTCACTTAACATAACATGCTCTTTGAACTACAACATACTTCAAACTTCACCAATCGGGGGAAATAACAAGTGACATTCACGAAACTACAATCAGCCAAAGGCCAAACATATTCTGAGCTGTCAAATCTCAAATTTCATATATGTCTTCCTGCACTTTTCGGCCTTTTCTTAATTCCCCACGAAGTTAAGTTAGCTAAATTACCCCTTTATTTTGCAAAACAAACCCAATTTCAAAACCCGCCGGTTAACGCAAATCCTTTAATGACAAATACTTACGAAAATCAGAATTCGAGCCACACCCCAAAACAAACCCAAACAAAGCCGTCAGGCGGTGCATCCAACGTGGTGCACCGCAATCCAAACCCAATCAAAGCCATCAAGCGGTACATCCGACGTGGTACATCGCAATACAAACACATTTTCAAACCCTGAATACCATACAAAAAAGCCTTCAAGAAATACTTCTCAAAAGCAAAAAATACCCACTAATAAGTACAAAATTGACCGACACCGTCGGCAACAAACGCCGGTACACGGCCCCAAACCCCGTTTTGAAATACTCATTGCTCATCACATGACAGAGATGCAAAGGACTCATCATCTGACCCAGATGCCCCAGACCATATGCCAGAACTACATACGGATAAACAACATCCCCCTGTGCACCGGCCAGTGCAAGAACTATGGGAAAACTCGTTCCCACAAAACCTATCGCCAGCCCCGTTACCATCCCTGCAATAAAAGGAAGACCCCCAACCACCACAACAACCGGCACCTCAGCCTCCAAAAGCTCATCCGCAATTTTTCCCGCAGCACCCACTTCGTGAAGAAGATATTGAAAAACCATCACGCTTATAACCAAAGCCGCCATCGAATATATCGACACGTTTTTGAATATGCCCTTCAATTGCTCCCGAGTCGGCTTTTTCATATACACCGTCAAAACAAACGACGCCAGAAGCCCGATGGTCAAAGGAAGGTATTTCTCGACAGCCGAGCCAGCATCCTCCGGCATTGCCTCAACGATAGTCAATGTAACCAGATATTTCGCCGGCACCCATACCACGATAATAATCCATATCGAAGAAGTCGCCTTGATGAATCTTCTTTTGGTTCCTTTAAGCCTCTCACCGCTGCTTGCGTGCAGCTCCGGATGGGTTCGCCGAAAAAGCAACAAACCCGAACAAACCATAAAAATACCCAGCGGAAACTGAAAAGAAAAAAATCGCAGATAAGGCAAACCCGTAAGGGTCATCGCCAGAATTACCCCCGGATACAACGGCCACCAGTGCTCCCAGATATGGCGAAACCAGTAATTTATAGAGGACAATACGTTCCCGCCCGCCCGCTGCTGACCGGCGGCAGACTCCACCATGGGAGCGGAGAAAACCGCTCCACCGGGCATCGGCAAAAGGCCAACCAAAGCGGGAAGACTGGCCATCGCAAACGACGGACGACGAAAAAGTTGTTTTGCCAGCTCCACAATCTCCTCGAATTGTCCGCTTACACGCATAAGATAAGACAAAGCCAGCAACAACACCGTGATAACGACAAGAGCAATCGTTCTCGGCTGGCACGCACCATCAAGGCCGGCGTAAAAAATATCACCAACACCAAGACCAAAAACCGCACCTTCCACCACCGCTCCGAGAATTATCGCCGGTGCCAATGGAACCTTCAGTCTGGCCAGTATCAAAATCAGCCCAAAAACGCCAAGAGTATAAAGCAGTGCATTCATTCAAAAGCCAAAACAAAAATCTTCAACATCAAAATAGCGGGACAACTCAACAACCCCAACCACGCCGGACAGCGGGTGGCGGGAATCGAACCCGCGTGGCCAGCTTGGAAGGCTGGAGCTTTACCCCTAAGCTACACCCGCTTAAACAAATTAGCTATAACTAATCCGCCCTCACTTGTCAACGCCGGTTTTCTGGCTGATGTCGATACGGAGCTTTTTTTGCTTACTATAACCCACCTTGCGGCAGGATTGAAAAAAGGGGCCATCGCGAGGCTCCATCAAAATTTTAACCATCAGAAAAACTTATTCGCCGAACTGCTTTAGCAAAAACAGGCAAAATTATGGCTAAGAAAAATGCACCCCTTTATTACTCACTCAGACTGCACGATGTCATATTTCGGCAATTGACACAAAACGTAATTTCTGCTATTAATCAGCCCATATCATGGATTGAAAACTGATTCACAAATAGCGTGCTATTGCATTTAGAACCGGCAGCATTTCTCAGCGAAAGAAGCATTTAAATGCTCGAGACAATTGCAGAAAAGGCCACACCAAAAATTGTCCCACTGACAAGAATTCAAAAGCTCATCGGCCGGCGAATGCTTGCCTCGAAGCGGAACAAACCCTGTTTTTACATGTCTGTAACCACGGACGTAACTGAACTTGCCGGCATAAGGCCTTCCCTGCGAAAGTCATTAGGTGTCAAGATAACTACAAATGCTTTCTACATGAGTGCCCTCGCCCAGGCGGCGGAGAAATTCCCTCTTATGGTCGGAAAAGCTACCGGCCAACATATCAAAATTGCCGACTCCATAAACGTGGGATTCGCGGTCGCCGCTCCACAGGGGCTTGTTGTCCCCGTATTAAGAGATGCGCATAACCTGCCGCTGCAGGAAATTGCTCGAACCGAAAAAAAACTCACCGAAAAAGCCAGAAGCAACACACTCACACTTGAAGATATAGAAAATCAGACCATCGCGCTCAGCAACCTCGGCGTATATGACATCGACCGCTTCCTCGGAATTGTCCCTCCAACAGCCGGCACTATACTCGCGGTCGGCGGTATCCGGCACAATTACTTGCCGCATAACGGCAAGCCAACGGTTCGCAAAACGGTCGTTCTCACTCTTGCCGTCGACCGGCGAGTCGTCCAGCCTGTCTATGCGGCAGCTTTTTTTAATCAACTCAAAGAACTGCTCGAAGACCCCACCCGTTTGATTCAGCACAATAACCGCAACGAACTCTGATTATGCCATTTCGTTCAGGAAGCAAGTTTTTGTGAGCTTTTGCTTTTCAGCCCGGCAGCTTTTTTGAGCTTTGCCGCCATGTCTGTTTTTTCCCATGTAAAGTTCGGCAGCGTGCGTCCGAAATGTCCTCCGTGAGCGGTATCGGCAAAAATCGGCCTGGCCAGCTTCAAATGTGTAATCATTTCTTTCGGCGTCAACGGAAAAAGATGCTGAATGATTTGACTCAGTTTGTTTTCGCTGATTTTCGAAGTGCCTTCTGTATTTACAAGAACCGCTATCGGTTTTGCAAGGCCGATAGCATAAGAAAGCTGTACTTCACAGGCATCCGCAAGGCCCGCCGCCACCACGTTCTTTGCAATGTACCTTGCCATGTAGCTTGCACTTCGGTCGACCTTTGACGGGTCTTTGCCGCTGAACGCTCCACCTCCGTGGCTTCCTCGTCCTCCGTATGTGTCGACGATAATTTTCCTTCCCGTCAGGCCGCAGTCTCCCTTTGGGCCTCCCACGACAAAACGACCCGTGGGGTTAATATGGAAAGTTGTATTTTTATCGACAAACCGTTCAGGTAAAGTGGGCATTATGATTTTGTCAATAATTTGCCTGCGAAGGCTCTTGTAACCTATGGAGGGATCGTGCTGGGCTGAAATAATTACGGTATGAATCCGCTTTGGTTTGCCTTTTTGATACTCCACCGTTACCTGGCTTTTACCATCGGGGCGCAGCCAGTTCAGCTTTTTAGTTCGGCGTGCCTTCTCCAGAGCCGTCGTCAGATTCTGGGCAAGCTGAATGGGCATGGGCATTAGCGCCGGTGTTTCGTTACACGCATAACCGAACATCAAGCCCTGGTCTCCGGCGCCTTGCTCACTATGCAGGCCCGTACCCTCGGTTACACCGCGGGATATATCGGGGCTTTGCCTGTCAAGAGAAACCATCACCGCACAATTCTCGTAATCAAAACCCATCGACGCATCCGTGTAGCCGATTTTCTTTATCGTCTGCCGAACAATATCCGGAACATCCACAATTGCCTTCGTGGTAATTTCACCTGCTACGATAGCAAGTCCTGTCGATACCATGGTCTCGCATGCGACCCTGCTGGACGGGTCCTGCTCAATCATTGCATCAAGAATCGAATCGGATATGCAATCCGCTATCTTGTCGGGGTGCCCCATAGTAACGGATTCACTTGTAAAAAAATGCCTGTCTGCATCACAATTCGGATTGCTGTAAAGAGTACTGTTTGTCATTGCAAATTGGTCCTTTCCAGAAATTACGTATGCCTCCAAAACCGAGCCAACATCATATCATCCTGCTGCAATTAGTCAAAATAAAACCGTCGATTCTCATTTTCCCGGTGAAACGTCGTTGATTCGCCAATTGTATGGAATGTATTTGATTGAGTAGTTTTCCAGTTCAAGAAATCGTGCAGAATTTTCGGGTACGTGCTGGCTGACAAAGTTCAACACTGCGCGTACAGCAGAAGTCTGTTTTTTAAATTTTTTGTCGGTTCCATACTCGTCAACAAACTCATTTCCGAATTGTTTTGGCTCCAATAATGCGGACAGCTTGACGACGTTATCCTCAGTATCTATGCTGAACACTCTCGGGGTTGACAGGAAATCCTCTGCCTGCTCTTTTAACTGCTCATCCAGCTTATAGCCATAGTATGGCTCGTTGCGCAGGGGCGGGCCTGACAGCGTTGCCTGGGAGATGGCAAGAAGCGCCCTGGGCTCGTCGAATTTCCCGCGGATATACCTGTTTTCTATCTCGGCACATGTAAACTCTTCTTTCATTATAAGGAACTTGTTGGTCATGAGGTCGGGGACGTGTCTCATACTGTAAGGACCCCACATTATCCGGCTCCATACCGACGTTTCAATAGGATAATTCTTCAATACGGACTTTAACAGGCAGATATTATAGGTGTTTATCCAGAACGCAATCTTGTCTTCACGGGGCCATTTATTATATCTTTCTCTGTCGAGTTTTTCGAATTCTTTCAGCAGATTATTAAGCTGGACGGTTTTATGGCTCAAGGAACCATAATCCACCAGGCCTTCCTCATTGACAAAATTTTTCAAAATAGAAGAGTATTTATCATGAAAAGTAACCTTAACGGGCGTATTTGGTTCGTTCGGCTCCTCTGGTTCGTCAGGTTCGTTTGGTTCCTCCGGCTCGTTCGGCTCCTCAGGTTTATTTGGTTCATCAGGCTCATTCGGCTCATCGGGTTCATCAGGTTTAACCTGCTCAGTGAGCATATCGGGTTCCATGGGCTTATCCGTTTCTGGGACAGGTTGTTTGCCTGATTCATCGGCGGGGGTCCAAAGAACAGCGGAAGATTCATTGACGTCTGCATCATTTGGTACGGACAAATTAACCTCAAGCTCATTCGGTTCTGATACGCGAGTTTCTAAATCGTTCGCATTTTCCAGATGAACAACCGCACTACCAGGCTCATGCTCCGAAGTGCCCGCCGGGTGGGGACTAAAAGAGTTAGAGTCAAAAGGCCTTTCAATTGTAAGCTCCGTGGAGCAGGCATCTTCAGGTTCTTCAAATTCAACACGAGGCCTGTTGGGTTCTTCCTTTACGCCTGGGGGGTCTATGGAATGCCGTTCACCTTCACGGTCTGACTTCGCCGGTACACAACCAACCGTTGTAAGGAAAATCCACAATACAGTTGCGACAGCAAGAATACGTTTTTGCATCCGATTTTTCCAGACTCTATAACATTCGTTTATATTCACACCCGGCGACATAGAATAACAAATCATCACGGGTAAATGCAATCCCAACCTCGGGGCGATTGTTCGTTTTCGTGCAGGTTATATGTAATGCCGCCGGTTTCCTTCAAAGCACTTAACACACGAAAAACCGCGTTTTAGCAACATAAGCAGGCTTTTCATAAAACCAAGAAAGCCGCAGCAACTGCTGCTTACGATGTTTTTCTTGACAAGAGCTTAAATACTTTGGTATAATTATTTCATAATTCGTTCGGACCTGAAAATGCGCGGAGACCGAACAGGCCGGCATTTTGCATGAGCGCAAGAAGGCCGGTTCGGAAAATTGCACAGACGACACCACGTTGTTCCAGCCAAACAAGCAACCTGATAATATTACGTTTTTCATGCAGTTCAATAAGTCCGGAATTGTAAAATTACATTTAATTTTTTTCTTTATTGTTCAGGAGGAGTAAAGATGTTTAAGAAATTAGTCTTCGGCTTCGCGGTCTTTACGATAATTACAGCCTTGTCGGCTGACGCCGATACTCAGGGGCCGAATCTTGTACACTGGTGGAAGTTTGACGGCAACACCAATGATTCATCGGGCAGCGGAAACGACGGCCAGGTTGTCGGGACCGCCCAATATACTTCCGACAGACCCGGAAGCAGCGGACAGGCATTCAGCTTTGACGGCGCTACGTATGTAGTGGACAATACACCCAGCAACCTTCCCTGGGTGATGGACCCGCCTCACCAGATACGAGGTCCCGCCTTTACTATGAGTATCTGGGTAAAAGGAGAGGCGCCGTGGGGCGACTGGGATGGCATTGCCGGCTGGGGCAATTACGGAAGTAATGCCGACAGAACTTTCACGACCCGCTGGTCTGCAAATCCATGGTTCCACGGTTACCAGCATAATGTATCGCTTTCTTTCGATTTGGCGGACGGCAATTGGCACCACCTGGCATTTACATTTGATCAGAGTGCATACACAGACTTCTATGGTGACGAAAGAATGTACATTGACGGTGCCCTCGTACATGCACTCGACGGTGTCCATTTTGGTGATGTTCCGGTTTCTCCGGTATGGGCAGGTTACTGGTTAAGCAGGCCTGCAGGCAGCGCCAGCTACTGGGACGGCGCTATGGACGGGTATATGATTTTTGACGATGCACTCGATGCAAACCAGGTAACGTGGCTGTACGACAACCCCGACGAAACTCCTTACTGGCTGGCGGGTTTTTGTCCGCCGGAAGCCACTGTTGATTTTGACGGCGGAGGCGACGGATATACCTTCGGAGATGCAAACAACTGGGATGGTGACTGTCTGCCGAACCAGAATAATACCGTACGCATTTCAGGCAACCACGACGTCAACGTGGTCGGAGAACAAAGCAC
>CAZGGE010000053.1:0-17946 GCA_964524285.1 uncultured Pirellulales bacterium | reverse complement strand
AACCGGCTATTGCACCGCTGCCAAGGGGACAGACGTCTGCGAGGTTTTTGCAATGGGACAATCGCACAATATCGCGTTCGAACGCCTCGACAAAACTAAGCAGGTAGGCACCGATTGAAGCCGGTTGTGCCCGCTGCATGTGGGTGTACACGGGCATCAGGTCGGAGGCGTATTTTTCGGCGGCTTTTACGAAAGCCTTCTGCAATGTGCGCAGCCTGCGTTGAAGGCTATCTATTTCGTCGCGCATCCACAATCGTATGTCGGTAGCGACCTGGTCGTTTCTGCTTCTTGCGGTATGAAGCTTTTTTGCAGCCTGTCCGATTTTATCCACGAGGCGCTGCTCAACGGCCATGTGTATGTCCTCGAGCTGGTTATTGAATTCGAATTTGCCCTGCTCGATTTCTTTTTCAATTTCCTTTAAGGCTTTTTTTATCTTTTGCAGGTCGTCTTTTGTAATGAGGTTTTGTTGTTCGAGCATTTGTGCGTGAGCGACGGAGCCGGCGATGTCATATTTATAAAGCCTTTTATCAATGGAAAGAGATTCCACAAAATCCGTCATTTGCAGGTCGGGTCGGCCTTTTAAGCGACTTTCCCAGCTTTTTGTTTTGCTGTTCATTTCGAGCGGCTCCGAATTATATGCTTTTTGAGGTTTTAATAATACGGCCTGTGTCGACTAATGTCAATCCGGACGGAATTATCGCAGTGATATGACCTGGTGTTTCATAGTCTGGGTTTTGAGTATGACGACAGAGGATTTATCTGTCATCCAGTCGGTGGTTTCTCCGGGATTTACGATAAGGGTCCGGCCTACGGTTCGGATGTCCTGCTCATGTGTATGTCCGTAAATAATCAAATCGTACTTTTTACTTTCGGCAACTTCATCTATTATTTTTTCCTTGTGTGTCATAAAGATTTTGCGGCCCGCAATTTCGGCTTTGAAACAATCTTCGTGAATTTCGCCGCCGTATTTTTCAATCGTGCTTTTGAGGAAAAACTTTTCGCCGTCGTTATTGCCAAAGACGGCAATAAATTTGACGTTATCAATTTCGAGAAAAGGTTTAGCGGAAAAAGGCGCGATAATATCGCCGGCGTGGAAAATATATCTGACCTTATGCCTTTTGAAAGTTTCGACCGCTTTCAACACGTTTTCGTGGTGGTCGTGTGTATCACTTATAATACCAATATTCATTCGGTTATCCTCTCCAGAAAAATTTCGATTGTAAGGTATACCGGTATCAGCCGGTCGTCAACCGAATTCCGTAGAATTGCGGAGAGGTTGTTGAAGGCATAAACAAGGTGGCGTATAATCAAGAGATGGAGCTTTCCATAGTGATACCTGCATATAACGAAGCGGAGAAAATCAGCAGGGATATTTCGTCTGCTTCGGAGTTTTTGGCGGGGAACAAAATAGCGGGTGAAATCATCATTGTGGATGACGGCAGCGACAATGGTACATACGAGGCGGCGAAGGAGGCGGTGACGAAGACGACCGTTACGGTGAGAGTACTTCGATTGGCCAGGCACAGGGGCAAAGGTTATGCTGTTCGGCGGGGTATTCTGGAATCTGCCGGTGAATACGTAATGTTTGCGGACAGCGGATGTTGTGTTCCTTACGATAATGCCCTACGCGGGCTGGGTTTGATACGTTCGGGAGAGTGCGAGATTGCGCATGGTTCCCGGAAGATGGTTACAAGTGATATACGCCGCGGTCAAAATTGGCGTCGCCGAATTGTCTCGCGGGTTTTTCGGTTTACTGCGAGGTTGTTATTAAGGGTGCCGCACGAGCTTACAGATACACAATGCGGGTTCAAGGTATACAAAGGCGACATTGCGAGGGAGTTGTATAGTAAGTGTGTGAGCGAGGGTTTTATGTTCGATGTGGAGGTTATTCTCCGTGCCCGTCGGCATGGATACAGGATAAAGGAATTCGGCGTGGAATGGTATTGTGATCTGGACAGCCGGCTGTCACCTTCGCGTACGGGTGTGCCTGTCTTTAAGGAGCTTCTCCGTGTACGCAAAGTTCTGGGTAAAGACAAATAAGGGAGTTGATATATCAATTTTGTGGGTGGAGATAAAGCAGTTGTTCGTTTTTCCAGTTACCAAAGTGAAGTATACTTCTTTGGGAGGATTCCTTGCGAGGTGACAGGATGACAAGAGCTTTTGTTCGTTGATGTTTTTTGCAGAAGCTGCGGATTTGGTCCGGTGACATTATCATAAATGCGGTGGATAGTGCGTCCGCGGTAGCGGCCTGGGGTGCAGCGGACCATGCGGCTATTTTGCCTTTTACGGGCCAGCCTTTCCGAGGATCTATGATGTGGGGGCCGGTTTCGAGTGCGGAGGCACCGGTAGCGTAATTGTTCAATTTCAGTTCGGCGAGGACTTTTTTATGATTTTCCGGGTCGGTCATCGATACGGGCCAGCCTTTTGAATTAAGAGGCGGGTCGAGCGCAAGTACCGAGCTGGTTCCGCCGTGAATGAGAGCGACGTTAACAGACCATTCACGAAGTGTTTGCGCCATCCGGTCGATTGCGTAACCTTTTCCAAAACCCCCGAGGTCCACGTGAACGGGGGTTTCGAGCGTAACCGTGTGAGTTTGCTCATCAAGATTTATCAGGTTCATTCCAGTGCGGCTTCTGGCCTGTTCTATCTGTTGAAACGACGGCTTTTTGAGTTGTCTGTCATGTGTAAACCAGATTTCATATAGTGAGCTGGCGGTTACGTCGAAAGCATGGTTTGTCTGTTGATAAATTTGCTTGCAGCGGCTCAGGCATTTAAATGCATCAAGTTCGAGAACAAGTTTTTCTTTCGGCTGCAGGTTGTTAATCTGCGAGATTTCGCTCTCCGGGATAAAACGGCTGAGTTTTGCTTCGAGTTTTTGCAGGCAGCGGAAAGCGGCGTTTGCTGCCTGTCGCGCATACTTTTTGTCGTCGTGGATTATGAAGATTTCGAAGGTTGTAGCCATGGCATTTTGTGCGAAGCGATGAGCAGTTTTGAGCATTCGGGCCGCGGTGGTAACGAGCGGTTTTTGTTTATTCGAGTCATTCATTTTTTTGAGGGTACGAGGGAGTCCTGGGACAGATTTCGGTATTCCTGCCAGAGATTAGTGGCAACCAGGCCTATGAGGGGGACACCGGGACGTAGTTCAAGCCAGGTGTTGTCAAACAGAGGGACATAAAGATTTTTATGTCCCGGGGGGGGATAACTGTATACATGTTCGAGAACGGCGGGTTTAAGCTCTTCTGATGCGATGATTACAGGTGCGGGAGGTATATTTTCTATGGATGCGAAAAAGCCTGTGTTTGGAAACGAGCGAAGGTACCAGGGCAAAGGCCAGTAATCGTCTTCTGCGCAGAAGATATGGATTTGCATATTTTTGCCGTTTGGGTGAATGCGAGCGATTTGCTGGATACGTTCCGTGATTTTGTAAATATCGTTCGAGGTGTGTGCATATACATAGGGGTTAGCGGTGTCGGCGTAGTAACGGAAATTTGCACGATATGCCTGGAAGGCGAGTTGTGCCACAGCAAGGACGAGGAACGCCGAAACTGCGGCGCGCCAAGGCGTTTTTTTGAAGGTTTTTATTACGGCAACCGCTCCGACGGCGGCGAGGACGGTCATGGGTTGCAGGAAACCGAGCATGCACCAGGGGGTTTTATAGGGTACCAGAGCGTATATCAGGGTTATTACGATGGTGTAGAAAGCAATGAAGCGAATCAGCGAACGGTCGAAAGTAACAGGAGTTTTTTTTACGAAAGTGGTTGCAACACCGGCGACTGCGAGGATGACGATGAGTGCCTCCGTCCATACCGGCCCGGTGGAGTATTTCGAGTAAAGAAGCATTTTTATGTAGTAATACCAGGGATGTATATGTGGAACGTTATGGGCTGCACGGTCGAAGTATGTGGTGTATGTGCGATACGAGTCGAGGATGCCGGCGGGATTTTTGAAAAAGGATGAATGAAAGAGAGCGGATACGAATAAGGCTGCTGCGAGTGCGATGATTGTGTGATACGGATTAATCATCCGGCGGATATTTTGGTTTATTTTTGTCTTGTAGCCGGAGGTAAGATATGTCAGGAAAAGAGCTGCGGTCATTGCTCCAATAACGATTATGAACGTTTCCTTTGTGGCATGTGCGAGGCCGAGGGATAAGCCTGCGAGTGCGGCCCAGGTTAAACGGGCGGACTTGAAGTACCTGTAAGCGAAAACAATAGCGGCGAATGTAAAACAAACGAAGAGGGACTCCTGAATGTAGTATCTGCTGTAGAAAGTAAGAGCCGGTGAGACGGCGGCGAGTATTGCAGCAAGTGCTGCGGTGGGTGTTGTTACGGCTCCGCGCAAAAGCAGGAGCAGCAGGATGGTTGCCAGGCCGAAAAATACGGGTACGATTCGCATGGTGCTTTCGGTAACATCGGTGATTTTTTCCTGTCCTGCGAGAAAGGCGGGAACGAGCGTAAAGTAATTCAATGTTGGGCCGTGATACTGATGAGGATTGTACCGATACCAGTTTTCTTCGAGTAGCCGGCCGAATTTATATGCGTGCACGGCCTCATCGGTGTGCATTGGACGGCGTTCAAGTGCGGGCAATCGGAGAACCGCGGCGATTATCACCGCAGCCAGTATAACAGTGCACCATTTTAGCGGCGAAGTCATTTAAGGGGTTTGCCGTAAACCTCGACCTCGATATAGTGATTCAGGTCGTTGCTGGTATTGCCGCTAGTGTAACAACGCACATATCTGCCCTGAATCCCTTTTGCGTCAATGAGTTTTCCTTCTGCGGTTTCGACGTAGTGCTTGTCTTTACCAGCGCCAAGGCCTGCTGAGTTGTCGATGTCGTTGTTAAAGATGGTGTGTACGTTTGTGAGGAAGTCGGGGTCGTCTGCGACCTGGACAATGACGTCGTAGTATATGCGAGCCTGCTTGTGATAATGCCACAGGACCACGGCGTAGATGCTGCACTTTTGGCCAAGGTCGACGGTAACCTGCTGCGGCTGGGGGAAAGGAGCGAGTTCGACGTAGCTTCCGTCCGCGGCTTCTTTGTCGCCATCGGTGATGTAAGACAATTCACCGACGATGGGCATATCATCCGAACTCGAAACGGGTTTTCCTTTTGCGAGGTTTTTTGTTCCTGGTGGTACAAGAAACTTCGGCCTGGGACCGCCACGTGGTTTTTCGAGATTTTCCACTCTTATGTTCGTAGGCGTGCCGACAAACATGGGTTTGGGTAGTTCGATTTCCAGTGGAACGAGTTCCGCATTTTCATCTTTGTCTTGGGTTTGTTTGTTTTCCTTCTGTGAATTGCTGTCTGCCGGCTTGTTTGCGTCCGAAGATGACTTTTTACAGGAGGGCAACAGCAGCAATGCGGATACGAGCAGTGAGAGGATATAAACATTGTTTTTGAGCAATTTGGGGGTCATTTTTTTTACCTCGAAATCATAACCTCGGATAATTGTGTTTATCTATTTCAATTCTTTTTTTGGGGCACTATCAAAACATTAATTTATAACACACATCAACCTCCCTGTCAAGGACAGGCAAGCAATTTCAGTATATCAAAGGCTGTGGTAGCCGCTATTTAGCCGGCTCTCCGACGTATTGGAGGATAATAGCCAAAGCAATAAGCGCTACGCATGCCGGGATTAAAAGTTTCAGGCTTTTTTGTATTGTAGAGCCTTTTGCGAGGTTTCCTATTGCCTTTGGAACTATGACTGCACCAAGCAGTCCGACGGCGAAGATGATGCCGAACACGCTGCCATAGACGGTGGGATCAAATTTTTCGAAAGTAACACCCACAAGAGTGGGAAAACACAGCGAAAAGGCCAAACCGGAACTTAGTACCAGAGCACTGGTCCAGATTGCCCCACCAATGGTCATGGCGAATATTATCAAGCCGGCAACGAGTGCCATAAGTGCAATTGCATAGCCTCCGAATTCGGCGACCAGAGTAACCTGGCTTGCGATGAGCCTTCCCACCATCATACCTACGGCAAATACTGAAAGCATACGCTGGGATGAGGCGTCGGCGTTATCATCGGAAAGTGATGGGAAGTCTCTTTTCAGAATTTCTTTACCATAAGGAGGAATCCAGTTTGCGAATGATGTTTCGAGGCTTATGTAGCAGAAAAGTGCGAGTGCTGCGATAATGACAACTGGATTTACGAGCAGGTTTGCAGCTGTAGAAAACTCGAAGCCGACTGCGATTTCGGGATAATTCTTTGCTATAAGCGCCAGGATAAAAGGTGCAAGTGCAATGACTGCCAGTACGCTGACCGCCTTTTCAAAAGTAGCAATTTTGAACAGGAAGCTGACTATGAACGGCGTAAGGAACAGGCCGAGTCCGAAGAAAACGTTTCCGAGGTTCAGTGCCGCTGAAGGATTTTCACCCTGGAAAAGTACGTGGGGCATAAGAGTATTTCCCACGTCGTTGACACACATTGCACCTATACCGAGGAACAGACACGCGATTAATACCGGTGCATAAGTCCTCGCGTTAGCTATGACAAAAATAGATGCGGCGACGATGATAAATCCTACGATAGCGAAAGGCTTATGTCCAAACATGTCGATGAGGATACCAATTACTACCGAGAATACGACGCATGAAATCATAAAAGCCGATATGAGACTACCGAACCGGCCGGTGTCAATTTTCAATCGAGGCATGAGTTTTACGCTGATAGAGCCGAGCAGCGAAAAAGACATGCCGAGGCAAAAGACACAAGCCAATGCTACAACAGCGGTAAGACCTTCCATAATCCACACTCCTTTCGTGGCACACTACATGTGTTTTCTTTTTCCCGGTTTTTGCCGGTTTTTGCCGGTTTTACTCCTTCGATGCGTTTACTTTTAATCCTGTCCTGTGGTTTTGTCCAACTTTTTCCACCATATTGGATGATGAATTTTCGCCCAGTCCCAGCTTACGTATCCCGAGAGGATGACGCGGAATGTTCCGGGATTTGCGATTGTTCCGAGATAGATATGTGCGATGACGAAGACGAGGAGCAGAAGGCTGGTATACCTGTGTATCTGGTAGATGGTCTGCTGGACGATTTCTGTGGAGAATGGATAGACCCTTGCGATGCCGGACAGGGATGCGAGCAGGCCGAATAATGCGACGGCCCAGAAGAAGGCTTTTTGTCCGGCGTTGAACCTTCCGGCGGGGACGTATTCCTTTTCGCCGAGGTATCCACCGAACATTTTTGCCCACTGCCAGTCGAAATCCTTGAATTTGCAGTCATTGGGCCAGGACAGCGCCATAGCGGCAAGGCCCGCGGTGAAGAAAGGTGCGGCAATAAGATGGACGGCCCGCCACCAGCCGGTAAGTTGCTGTTTGAAATACAACGTTGCGGCAAAGCCGGTTACAGCAAGGGTAACAAAGCTGATGAGCGTGACGACGTGTATGAGCTTTTCCCAGAGGCTGAATCTGCGGACGTCGCGTTTTTGCTTTGCGAGTTCGGGATGTTTTGGTCCTGCGAGCAGATAATGCACGGCGACGGCGGCGAGTGTCGCGACGATTACGACAACAGCCAGCGGGGCGAATATTTTGTCCAGAAATGATATTATTAATTCCATTTTGCCTTCCGCAAACTTGTTTAATGACCTTTTACGGTAAGAAATTTCAAGACGCAGTCGAGCGCCTTAAGTGCGTACAGAACGAGAACGGCAATTATTACAAGGGAAGCTACGAGGACTATGAATGCAACGAGGTGGCGAAGCGGGTATGTTAACGCGAAGATTTTTACTGCGCCGGAGTCGACGTCCTGGAACTCAAACATTTTCGGGAAATCTTCCGGTTGGATTTTGAAGGGCGAGTCAACGTTTACGCCGGCGAAAAAGAATGGTGCATCGGTGGCGTGGCAATCACAGCAGTCACCTTTTCCGAGGGATTGTGCGGCCGGTCTTACGTTATGAGCGAGAGGCCAGAGGACCGGTCCGGCGGCGGGATGTTGGCTGGTCTTAATGGAGTTCGGGCCTTCGAGTTGGTATATTTTGCCGCCTGCAATGTATGCGGGTTCACCTTCGACTTCAGATTTAAGTTTTTTAAGGATTTTTTTGAGGTCCTGGTGCGTAATATCCGGCCAGCTTCCTGTTTTGGAGCGTTTTGCTTTGTGAATTATTCCAGTTACCACGCTGGCGGCGGTATCTACGTCAAGGGGGGCTACGTTTGGGCCGTTGACATCCGCCCAGAACGCGGGCCAAAACAAATTGTGAGGAGCAATTTTTCCCTGGTCGTTTTTTGCGAATACGGGCGAGTAGATATGAGGCAGGAGGTCGGGAGTTTTCAGGACTATGTGTGTTCCAATGCCGTGGGCGCGTGCGGTCTTAATCTTTTGTGTTTCGTGTTCGGGCCAGGGGCCTGAATGACAGGCGGTGCAGGTTAGCTTTTCGAAATGAAGAGGTGGGATGCCTGCGTGTTCGGGAACGGGAGCACCAAGCCGGCCTGCCTCGGGATTATCTTCGGAATTGGTACCGAGATGGCAACCTTCACAGGAGGAAACGACTGCAAGGGGATTATCTGAAACATTTTGTTCAGCTTCGTAACCTCTGATTGTGTCATGTTCCGGGCCGCCTCGATGACAGTCGACACAATCGAGGCCGGCGTTCAGGTGAACATCCTCGTCCGCCGTCCAGTATTGGCCGGGATGGTTATCGAGATTTGCGGTTGAATGGCAGAAGTAGCATTTGTCATTTTTAACTTTTCCGCCGACTTCGAAGAGCACCCGGTCTTTGTAGTCGAATGCGTTTGTATCATATATGGTGGAAATTTTATCGGAGGTAAGCCAGTCATATATGTCGGGCTGGTCGATAGCAGCGCCCTCGACAGAAGCGAATTCGCAAGCAGCTGTTGGTGCCCACCTGAAGTTCTGGAGGCGGGTTTGGCGGGCATATTCGGCCTGGTCCTGTCCCGGATGAGAGTTATGGCATGACAGGCAGTTTATCTGGAGGTTGCCGGAGACGAATTGCCTCATCATTTGGGTGGGGTCTTCGCTGGGGGTTTCACCCGGTCCGCCGCCGGGCATTTGTCTGCCGAAGATAGTGGTAAATTGAATCGGCGAGATTCCGAGTTGTTCAGGTTTATATGTCTGTGGCCAGGGGCGATAGGAAAGCGGTATTTGTGTTGCGGTGCACGGGTCGGTATATATCCAGGGCTGTCCCTGTCTGCCGGCTGGGACATTTGGGTCGGCGGCGTTGAAGTGCCAGCCTTTTTGTACGATATCATAGCTGTGGCAGGATGTGCATGTCCCGCCGCTTCCTTCGTCGGAATGGATTGCGAAGGGCAAAGCGGGGTCGTCGCCTGGTCTGATTTGCTCGCCTAATTCGTTGTAAAGTTCTATAAGGTGTACGGAGGAAGCCCGGCTGCCGTCGGATTCGTCGCCGATTTTTTCGTCTTCCGCATATGCGACGGACAGTTTTACTATACAGAATGTAAGAAATACGAGAAGAAACAGTTTAGTCGATGGTTTGAAATCCTTTTCTTTTTTTTGCATTTTGCAATCCTGGTTACCGCCAACAACTTCGACTTTTACAATATGAGGTTATGCTTCAGCCTTGAATTCGTCTGGTTTGAATTCGAGTTGTTCCTGAGCGGCGACGGCCTGGTTTACTTTCAACACCGCCACGGCGGTTTCGTAGCCGATTTCCGCGGGACAATTAAGTTCTGTGTTACCTCTGACTGCCTCGAAGAAATTCTCAAGATGCGGCTGATGTGCGGGCTTGTTCAATTCGACAGGCAGGTGATATTCGGCAGGAGCGGCGGACTGTCTTGCATCGACAGTGGCAGTTTGTTCTTCTTCTGTTCCCTTGACTTTTTCGATGTATCCTGCCTTGACCCACTTTTGCCAGTTCTTTTCCGGCACCCAGTCTTCGCGGTAAACACTACCCCGGGTGGCGGCCTCTGAGATAACAAGGGTTCCTTCATCGCCCATAAAGGATTCGAAGTAGCCGTTGCTGCTGTTGGTGGTAAGTGTCTGGTATAATGCCCTGACGGGGCCCTGCCTGGTTTCGTATTCGTATATTGTCATAACGTTGTCGTACCATTGGTGGTCCTTCCAGTAATCGGTTCCACCGCTTGCTATGACGGATTTTGGATTTTCGCCGAGGAACCAGCTATAAATGTCTATCTGATGAGAGCCGAGGTCTACGATAGGTCCTCCGCCGAGGCCTTTGTACCATCTCCAGTTTCGAAACTGTTTCATTGAGTCGAAGCCGTATTTTTTGAGTGTTTCTTTATCAAGCTCCTTACCCTTTGGCCAGCCGAGGTCTTCGCATGCGGCCTTGCTTCTGTTCCACTGCCCGTTGATGGTTGTGATTCTTCCGAGCAAATTTGCTTCCCTGATGATTTTTTCGTAGCAGTAAATGTATCGCGGATTGCTCCTTCGCTGGTGTCCAATCTGAAGAAGTTTGCCGGTTTGCTTTGCGGTTTTGAGCATTTCCGCTGCGTCTTCGAGCTTGTTGGACATTTCTTTTTCGCAGTAGACATGCAGTCCCGCCTTTAGAGCGCCTATTGCGTGGCGTGCGTGCCAGAAATCAGGCGTGGCTATAAGCACGGCGTCAAGGTCTTTTTCTTTTTGGAGCATTTCCTTGTAGTCTTCATAGGTGTTGTGTTCGTGTCGATAGGCCTTTAGCCTTCTGGAGACCCATGTGCGGTTGTACGGCCAGATGTCGCAAACGGCTTTGAATCTTATGCCGGGGATTTTGAGGGTGGCCATCATGAGGACTTTGCCCTGTTCTCCCGCACCGAGCAGAGCGATATTGATGTCATCTTTGCCTTGCTTATCCTTTGCGAAGACGGCGGGTGATAGAACGATGCCCGCCCCGGCGGCGGCGGTGCTGCGGAGGAAGCTTCTTCTGTTCATCGTCGGCTTTGATTCGGTTGTACTCATGGTCTGTTTTAACTCCAAAAACACAGTGCTGATTTTAATAAAGGAACAACATTTACCCCTCTATTATTGCCGGTAAAGCAGGGTCTGTCAAGCAGAGGATTTGATATTTTGCAGGCTTTGGTTTCGTAATACGGCTTGAGTTTGAACAGTATTAGCTGTGTTATCAGTGCCAAAGGGCGTTTATTCTTTCGACGGTCTCGTTTACGAGGAGTTGTCCGCCTTCGGGACCGACGATGTAATTTTCTGCGCTGTAGCCGCCGCCATTGACGGCTTTTTCAGTTGGGAGGTAGCCGCTATGGGAGCATGATAGCTGGACGATAAAGGTAAGCATTGCTTCGCTTCGGCTTTCTATCCTGATTCCGTAGTCGAGGTATAGTTCGAAAGGATTAGTGGCGATGGCTGAATCCGCAAGGCGGAGAATATGTATCCCGGCTGGTTTTACCGGGTCGGTGTTATAGAAAGGCGGTGCCGGCGGCTGCTTAGTGGGCAGATTAATGTGGGCGATGGTGTGTTCAAAGGCCGGTTTGTATATTACGTTGTGGTCGATGTAAGGAAGGACGCGTTCAACGGCGGCTGTGATTCGGGCGGCAAATTCCTGTGGTGCGGTTCGCTTTTTTCTCTTGAGCATCTGTTGTTCAGCCCGTTCTCTGATTAATGGTTTTGGACATTGGTCCCCAGCAGCAGCACACTGACAGAAGACAAAAAATTCCGGCCCTTGTTTTTCCTTAATTGTCTTTCTTACTTCGTGCCAGAAATCCGCGGAGACGAAACTTGCCCCCCCTACCACCTGTGAGGGACTGTCAACATTGACAATCATGCCGATGGGCCGGCGGTCGAGGTCCCAGAAAAAGAGCATCTTTACCGCTCTGTCCTGGTATCCCTCTATGTTCCTGAAATTTTCCTTATCCACGGAGCCATACATTTTGGTTGAACCGTCGAAGTAGTGAACCCGGCGGTTATAGCCGACGACGGCGTGGTCAAGTGCCCAGCTTACGCCGGCGGGTTTTCTGTTTTTCCAGGCTTTTTCGGCGGCATCGCTTACGCGGTCGATAAAGAAATCTGCATATTGGGAAGGTTTCATTACAGCGGGTTTGTTACTGACGTCGTATCGGCCTTTGAAGGCACCATCAATCATGCCTGGCGCGGTGTGGGTATGAGTAGCGTTGATAAAAAGCATTTTGGAGTTGAAATTGCGAAGCTTTGCATGGAGGGCTTCTTCAAGCCTGTTTTGTACGGCCGCTCTGGTCCAGATGATATCGCAGGAAATCATCATGGCCTGAGTTTTAGTGCCGTCGGGTTTTGTTTTTTCGAGTGCAAGTACGGTTGCGGTGAGGGGATCGTGGACGTATTGTGAGATTCGTTTATTGAACTGACCGAGGAGAGCGACCGGTTTTTCGGGTGTAATGTCTGCGGTTGCGGAACCTACGTAGAGATAGTCGGTCTTAAGAGGCTTTGTACAGCCTGCGGTAACGATAATCAACAAAAGACAGGTTATTGTAAATGCTAAGTATGTATTCAGTTTTTGCATATCGATATTAGTGTGAACGTCAAACTTATTGCCAGAAGGCATTTATTTGTTTTACGGTTTCGTCAACGAGGACCTGTCCGCCTTCTGGTCCGACGTTGTAATTTTCAGCGCTGTATCCGCCGCCTTTGGCTGCTTTTTCGGTGGGAAGGTATCCGCTGTTTGCACAGGAAAGCTGGACGACAAAGGTAAGTATAGCCTTGCTTCTTGCTTTCATTCGAGTTCCGTAATCGAGGTACAACTCGAAGGGGTTTGTGGCCATGGCCACATCTCCGAGACGAAGGACGTGTATTACGGCAGGTTCTACGCTGTCGGTGTGATAAAACGGAGGTGAAGGTGGTTCTTTTTTTGGCAGGTTTATGTTAAGCAGGGTGTGGCGAAAGAGGGTTTTGGTTTTGATATCGACTTTAGCGAACGGGAATACTTCATCGACCGCATCTGCTATTCGATTTGCAATTTCCTGCCGATGTGTTCGGCGTTTTCTGTCGGCCATTTCTTTCTGTGCCTGGTATCGAAGCAGGCGATGAGGAGATATATCACCGGCGGCGGCACACTGGGGGAACACGTAAACTTTTGAGGAATATCTTTTTGCAATTTCCTGCCTAACGTCGTGCCAGTAGTCCGCGGAGATTTCTTTCCAGCCTTCCGTTTCCTGTGCGGGACAAGCAACATTCAGTATCATGCCGGTGAGGTTTTCATCGGTGTCCCAGAAGAAGAGCATTTCGACGGCATGGTCCTGGTAACCTTCGATGCAGCGAAATTCCGTGTCGTTTGTTTTTCCGTACATTTTTGCATGGCCGTCGAAATAAACGACTCTCCTGTTATAACCGACGACAGCATGCCCCAGGCCCCAGCTAACGCCGGCAGGTTTTCTGTTTTTCCATGCCTGCTCGGCTGCCTCAACGAGACGAGTGACGAGAGATTCGGCATATTCCGAAGGTTTTATGACTTCCGGTAAGTCACTTGTGTCGTACTTTCCTTTGTAGGTGCCATCGACAACACCCGGGCCGGTATGAGTATGGGTGGCGTTGACAAAAAGCTTTTTTGAATCAAAGTCAGTCAGTAACCTGGCGATTTTCTGCTGAACTCTTTTTTGTATGGGGCTTTTGGTTTTACTGAGGTCGCATGAAATCATTATCGCCTGTTCTTTTTGTCCACCCTCTGATTTTGTTTCAATAGCCAGAGCGGTCGCAGTAAGGGGGTCATGAACCTTTTTTGCAATTCTCCTTCGCATCTGGCCAACGAGGTTTATGGGAGTTTCGGGAGTAATGTCGGTTCTTGCCCAGCCTGCATGAAGAGTACCCGGTTCAGCGGCACGAGAATTGGAAACAAGAATTACCAAGACAAACATCAAAACGGCGCCAAGAAGCTTGTTACGGAAGTTCATGTTTTTCCCTTTATAAAATTAGTGCGATTTAAGCCGTTTCAGGCAAGTATATTTTAGCATAAACAGGCCTTTTTGAACATTTTGAGTTACAGATGCCAGGGGCTGCTCATTGAGCGTGTTAACATTTTGTTTGCTTCATCGTCGTTGCTGAATTTTTCTGCGCGGTCGTCCCAGTACAGTTTTCTGCGAAGCTTAATAGCGATGTTGGCTATATGGCAGAGGGTGTCGGATCGCAAAGCACTTTCTACCGGTGAGATGGGTCGGGATTTTGCTTTAACGGCGTCGATGAAATTACGGTGATGCTCATAGCTTACCGGCAGGTGTATTTCATTTGCGCCGATTGTTGCGGTTAGAAGGGATTTTGGATGTGCATCAATGTGTCCCCTGCAGACAAAGACCCAGCCGTCAGTTCCGAGGAACAGGACACCACGACCGTGCGGGGGGAAAACACGCGCCCGCTTTTTGGATGTCTCATTATCTACGTAAATCATTTTGACTTCATCGGGGAACATAAGCTCGACTTCCCATGAAGTAGCGCAGTCTGTCATTCCGCCTTTCGGGAATTTACCGGTGCCCTTTGCCCATATTGGACCGGTGTATTCGGTGCCGTTTCCCCACTGTGCAATATCGAGGTGATGAATCCCCCAGCCGGCAATGAATCCCTGACAATAGTCGGAGATGTGATACCAATTGCTGTATCCTTCCCTGTTATTGTGCGGTCGACATCGCTGATAACTGTATGGCGCATCCGGCGCGGGCCCCAGCCACATTTTATAGTCAAAACCATCTGGAACAGGTCCCGGTTTCTGAACGGGGAATGGAATGCTTGCGGGTGAGCCGACGAGTATCGTATGAAGGTCTCCAATTTTTTTGTTTCTGACAAGCTCACATGCAAATCGGAAGTTCTGGCTTGAGCGCTGCTGGGTTCCGAACTGAAACACTGCATTTCTTCGCAGGACGTCATACCTGAGAGTTTTGTCTTCTTCAAGGCTAAGACCCATTGCTTTCTCGAAATATATGTCCTTTCCGTTTCTAACCGCTTCGAGGCCGATAAGAACGTGCCAATGGTCACAGGCGGCCATCAGTATGGCGTCGATGTCAGGTCTTGCGCAAACGTCTCGAAAGTCATTGTAAGTCATACAATCGTTGTTGCCGTAATGGTGGTCTACGATACGTTTTGCCTTTTGTCTTTGTGATTTGTAAACATCGCAGACAGCAGCGACCCGTACATCATTCATTTGTAAAAATGCTTTCATGTCACCTGTGCCCTGTACTCCGACCCCGATACATCCGAGGTTAACGCGGTTGCATGGTGCCGTTTTGGCGTCTTTTCCGAGGGCGGAGTCGGGGACGACGTATGGAAAGGCCAGGGCTGCGGTGCCCAGGCGAGCAGTGTGTTTGATGAATTGTCTTCTGTTGACGTTATTTGTCTGAGACATTATGAAATCTCCTTGCGGAAAAGCAACCGGTTCATATTCATCAGGGTTTGGCATTTTACAAAAATCGTTGATATTCTACAAGTGCCAGCCTTCGCGGTATGTTCTTTGAATCAGCTTTTTCGCTTCGGGGCAGTTGGTAATTTTCATATTCGGGCCGTCCCACAGGAGCCTGGCATTGAGTCTTTGTGCGATAGTACCCAAAAGCACGACTTCTGTAAGCCGGCCTGCGTAACCATCGAAGGAAGCCAGCGGCGTGGGGCCGCCTTTGCAGGCTTCATACCATTCATGCAGGTGGCTGTTGCATCTGGGCAGATAAGGTTCGTGTGGCTTTAACCTGGTGATTTTATTTTTTGTGATAACAATTGATGGGTCTCTTTTCGGCCATAATATTGTTGCTTTTTGTCCGACGAAAATTGCTCCCTGCTTTGGAAGCGAGGGCATTTCGAGTCCCTGTGGTTTTGGCGGTCTTCTTGGTCCGTCATACCAGATGAGTGTTACCGGTGGGCGATTTTTTCGTGCGGGAAATCTGTATATAACGGTCGATTCGGCGGGATAAGTCTCGTTGGTCAAGCCTTTGGTTTGAGCGCGTACTGTCTCGGGATAGCCGAGATTAAGCGCCCAGAAAGCAGGGTCGAACAGGTGACAGCCCATGTCCCCCAGTGCTCCCGTTCCAAAATCGCGCCAGCCTCTCCAGTTGAAAGGCGTATAAAGAGGATGATACGGGCGATAAGGTGCAGGTCCAAGCCAGAGGTCCCAGTCGAGTGTTGCAGGTACGGGAGGTGTTTCTTTCGGGTGGGTTTGGCTGTGAGGCCAGCGTTTGCCGGGCTTGTCAATCCATACGTGAACTTCGCGAACATCCCCTATGACACCCGAGGCAAGGGCTTCGACAAGCACCCTGAGTTCTTCTGCGGCGTGCATCTGAATGCCCATTTGTGTAGCAACATTGGCTTTTTTAGCGGCCTGGGCTATTTGCCTTGCCTCGTATATTGAGCGAGTAAGTGGCTTTTCGCAGTAGACGTGTTTTCCAGCCTGTATGGCGGCCATAGTTGCGACGGCATGAGTATGGTCTGGAGTGCTGACAACGACGGCGTCGATGTTGTTTTGCTCTTTTTGAAGCATTTTTCGGAAGTCGCTGTACTTTTTTGCATTTGGGAATTTTTTGAAAGTTTCAGCGGCACGCTTAAGGTCAACATCACAAAGTGCGACAATATTCTGGTTTTTACTGACCCTGTCTACGTTTCTCGCCCCTCTTCCGCCGGCACCGACGCAGGCAATGTTCAGCTTTTCAGATGGTGGTGTTTGTTTCGGGCCGCCGATTACATGACGGGGGATGATTGAGAAAACGGCGGCCGTGCCGGCAGCTTTCAGAAAGTCGCGTCTCGAACTTCGCTTTCGACTTTGCGGTAACATTTTGCTTTTCAGTCAAGTTCGGTTATGGTCATGTTACGAAATTTTACCTTAGCTCCGTGGTCCTGCAGGCCTATGTAGCCTTTTTTTCGCAAGAGGCCGGGATGCTTTTCGAACTGGTCTTTATAGTTGTCAAGGTTGGCATCTACTATAAGTTTGCCGTTAAGTATAACCTGAATGAAGCGACCGTCGCAAATAATTTTCATTTTTTGCCATTGACCTGCCTTTTTGCCGGCTTTTTGGGATGGTTCCTGGACGGCATAGATGCTGCCGGTATACTGAGAAGGCTTCAGGTGAGCGTAGCGTTCGGCGTAGTCGTCGAGAATCTGTATTTCCATTCCCATGCGTGAGGTTCTTCCTCCTTGCGGTGCACGAATGAAAACCCCGCTGTTCCCTTCGGGTGGCACGTTGAATTCGAAATCGAGGATGAAGTCGCTGTATTGTTTTTGTGTGCATAGCCAGTTTCCGTGCATTCCGAGGCATTTCAGGACGTTTTCCTGGGCCACCCAGGCCTTTTTCTTCTGTCCTTTTAACTGAATCTGGGTCCAGCCGGTAAGGTCTTCGCCGTTGAAAAGTGGTTGTGGTCGCGCGATTTCGCGTACGAAGATATTTCGAAAATATGCCTTTACTTCCTCATTTGTTTTTTTCGCGGGGTGTACCTGCAGGCAGATTTTTCCTTCTTCGGGAACGCCTTTTGTGGTCTGCTCTGTGTGCTGGAAATCTGTTAGGAGTTTATCGTTAATCCAGACCATGATATGGGCGGGTTCGTGTCTGCACACGATTCTTATGTCGTTCCATTGTCCTTTTTTGAAGTGTTTGATTCCGTCGGTACAATGCTGTACCCATCCTTGCGTCCAGGGGCAGTATATTCCACCGATTTCCCCGCCCTTTCGATAGTCGAGTGTAACCTGATGGCTTTTACCTTTCGGCCCGACGCGAAGAAACACACCACTATCGAATGGCCAGTCGATTTTTGTTTCGAGCCGAATTTCGAAATCCCTGAATTCTTTCTTTGTGCACAGCAAACCGCCGGCACCTTCCGGTCCCTGCTTTCCGACAATAACGCCGTTTTCAACCTGCCAGACTGCGCCGGTACTTGCACCGGGCAGGCCGGTGTGCGGGCACCAGCCGGTCAGGTCTTCACCATTGAAAAGGGACTTAAAAGTATCCGGAGGTGAACCGGGCTGGGTACAACCGACAAAGAGCAGGGAAAAACCCGAAATAATGAAAATTGCGAGCTTCATTCTGTATTGTCGAGTAGACATAATATGGTTCCTTACATTTAGGTTTGATTTGTTTTCTCTA
>CAZGGE010000052.1:0-18297 GCA_964524285.1 uncultured Pirellulales bacterium | reverse complement strand
ATTTTGTGGGTCAGTATTATTACAATCTGGCTGGTCCGGGTTTTACTTATAATGGGGCGACCAACGGTGGAGCGGCCCGGATAAATTATACCGGCGGCGTCTTTACTGTTGACGCTGGCTTTGAGAATCATCCTGTTACCTATGTAAGCTGGTATGGGGCTACAGCGCTTGCGGACTATTACGGCTTTAAACTGCCGACGGAATGGCAGTGGCAGGCGGCAGCTGACTATGACGGCAGCTATATTTACGGCTGCGGGACGACCCTCAATAACAGCATTGCCAACTATCTTAACTCAACTCATCCGCACGGAACCACCGCTGTGGGCGCTTTCGGGACTTATGGCTACGAGATGTGCGACATGGCGGGTAATGTCTGGGAGTGGACAAGCAGTTGCTGGTACTCTGATTGTACTGGCAGTTATCGCGTTCTCCGCGGCGGCCACTGGAGCAACAATGCGTTCCACTGTCGCGTAGCCAACCGCAGCAACTACAGTCCATCGTACCGCAACTACAACTACGGATTTCGTCTCTTCCTGGACTTGGATTAAACTTTGCCCTTTGTTCTTTTACACTTTTTATCCGAGCGAAGCGAGTATCATAATTTAAGATACAAATGAGCCAATATAATAAATATGCTTCAGAACTTTTTCGCATCAAATGTACAAAAAATCACTGACACCATTATGTCTCCGCAAACAGCTATTCTCAAAGAAAAACGGTAAACTAAACCTCAAACTTTAGCCTAATATCAAAACATTTATCAGAATTTTAAGCGTAAATAGTCTATTAAAAACCTTCGGGAATGGTTATTGTGTAAAAAATGCAAAATACATCCCTGTTTTCCTTCCCTTACTTTTCAGGTTTCTGCCCTGCCGTCAGTGATTCCAAAAGTCTGCGGGCGTCTTTGTGATTCGGGTCAAGCTCCAGTGTTTGCATATACTCGTCCTTTGCCTGCTCATATTTACCTTTGCGATGCAGCAGAATCCCCAGGTTGCAGTGCATCTGTGCATCGTTCGGGTCCGCCTTGAGCACGAAGCGCATATGTTTCATCGCCTTATGTGCCTGACCTGCCTCCGCCAGCGTTATTGCCAACCGTCCATGAGCCAGCAAGAATCCCGGCCTCACTTCAAGTGCTTTGCGGTAATACTTTATCGCCTGCTTATTATCGCCGAGAAGCGAAAAGCACCTGGCCAGTCCGTAAAAAGCGTCCGCATCTTCATGTTTTATTCCAAGTGCAGCCCGGTAATTTGCTATCGCAGCCATATAATCGCCTGACTTTGTGTGCGCGCGACCAAGATTGTAATAGGCCTCTGCCAGACCGAGACTCTTCCATTCCTCCGTACTGCAGCTTTTACAAAGCGATATGGCTTTTTTGAAATGCTCAATAGCTTCCTCGACCAGCCCAACCTTTACCAATGCATTGCCCAAATTCGTATGCACCTGTGGACTGTTACCCTTTAATGCCACAGCCCGGCGGTAGTGTTCAATAGCCTGTGGAGTTTGCCCCAGCTCGGATAGCGCGAGAGCAAGATTGTTCTGCAAATCGGGATAATCAGGAGTGAGTGATACCATATATTTATAAAGCGTTACCGTGTCGCGCCATTTTGTGTAATAAATTCTTGTAGCAGCAGCTTCACCGCAAAACACAGCTAATACTACCGCCGCCGACAAAATCTTCTTCAATCGACTTTTGCTGCTGTACCACCGTGGCCGGGAAAATATCGCCACCGCCGGCAACAAAAAACCCACCATCGGCAAATAAACATGTCTGTCTGCCGCTATCTCGGGGTGAAAACCGACTATCCCCAGAGTCGGAAATACCCCGACAAAGAAAAAACCCCACCCCGATAAAAGTCCGCGTGTCCACCGAAGCGACAGAATCAATCCCGCTGTTAAAACACACGTACCAACCACTGCCGCCAGTACCATCGGATTGCCCAGCCGGAAAGGCTCCGGAAAAGGATAATATGCTGACAGATTAAACGGATATAGTAATTTGTAAAGGTAAAATACGATATTATGACAGACAATCAGGGGTATCTGCTCAAAGCCATACTGACTCGGGGTTATCACGTGCGCGGTATTTTTCTGCGATAAATATGTAATAACCGCCGCCCCCGCCGCGAGTATAAAAAAGGGTATCTTCTCGTACAACGCTTTTCTGCACAATCTTTTCAAAGGCCAGTAATCAAGCACCAGCATAAGAAAGGGAAGCGGAACGGTTGTCGGCTTTGACATAAACGCCGCAACCATACATCCCAGACAACCAAAATAGTATCCTTTCTTATTACGTCGGGCGTAAAGTAGGTATAACACCAGACACCATAGTGCAAAAAAAGCACCAATCAGTGTTTTACGTTCTCCCAGCCAGGCTACCGCCTCCACGGTAAGCGGATGTGCACCAAATACCAGTCCGCCCAGTGCTGCCGACCAACCATGCCCGAAAAGAATATACAATAAAACAATTACCAGAACCGTATTACTCAGGTGCAAATATAAACTGGTAATTCTAAACGGCAGAAGATTATCGCTTCGCCCGCCAAAAGCATAATCAAGCATCAGCGAAATCATCGACAGCGGCTGATAATACCCCCGCACCGTCGAAGGCCGAAGAACCTCACGCATGAAACACCATGCCGAATCCAGACCCGGATTCTGCACGAGACGGTTCTCCAGAAGATACTGGTCATCATCGAAGCAAAATGATTCGCACGAAAGCACCGGCCAATGCACCGCAGCCGTCAGCAAAATCACGACCACACACAAAATCAGCAAATACTTTTCACCCGCCATAAAAAGCACTCCCCGCTTAAACATGTGTGCTCATTTATAGAGCAAAGCTCAATAACACAAGTGTTTGGACTCCTTGCCGGTAAGCTTTTCGTATGCCTCTACATATTTTGCGGTTGTTCTGGAAACAATATCAGCCGGCAATTCTGCTCCGGGGCCGGACTTATCAAAATTAATGCTCTCCAGATAATTGCGAACGAACTGTTTATCGAAACTTTCCTGGTCTCTGCCCGGCTCATACTTGTCCGCGGGCCAGAAACGTGAAGAGTCCGGCGTCAGTACCTCATCTATTAAAATAATCCGACCGTCGAATATACCCCACTCAAACTTTGTGTCAGCAAGTATTATCCCCCTGCTCTCAGCGTACTCGCTGGCTTTCTGGAAAACTGCTATGCTTTTTTCACGCACGTATTCAGCGCGTTCCCTGCCGATAATCTCCGCAGCTTTTTCGAAACTTATGTTTTCGTCGTGTTCGCCTCTTTGGGCCTTTGTGGCAGGAGTAAATATAGGTTCCGGCAGCTTCTCACACTGCTTCAATCCGGCCGGCAGTTTATGACCGCATACCGTGCCGCCAGCCTGGTATTCCTTCCACCCGGAACCGGCCAGGTAACCTCTTACCACACATTCTACCGGCAACACATCCACCTTGCGTACCAGCATACTCCGCCCGGACAACTGCCGTTCATTTTCGCAAAAAGGTTCCGGAAAAGCCTTAATGTCGGAACTAAGTACGTGATGCTCCACCATATCTTTGAGGAAATCAAACCAGAAAAGGGAAATTTGAGTCAGGATTAATCCCTTTTTAGGAATTCCGTTTGCCATTACCACGTCAAATGCGCTTATTCGGTCCGTAGCTACAATTAACATCTTGTCCTTCAAATCATAAATGTCCCGTACTTTACCTCTGGCCGGCTTTTCACCCGCGATATTTGTCTGCATAACCGCTTCCGCCATAAGTTACCGTCCTTCCTGTTAAAAAATAATTATCCTTCCGTAAACCGTTTATCCATGTAAGTAAATATACTGCTGCTGACCTTTGCAATCTCCTTGTCTTTCGGCAGAAACTCCAGCAACTTTTCCAGGTAACCGCGACGTTTTACACGTTTTAGTGTAGCCACAAAATTTATGTCGTGAACCCAACCAAGCTGAAGCAGTTTCATATCATCAAAAGTTCTCAAATTGTGATAATCAACATGTTCACCATTGATAATCTTTTGCGCAACCGAACGAGAATAACCTCCATCGACGGGAAACTCAATCTCCAGGGGATAACGCGCGGGGTCGTTGTGATACCGCTGATAATTATCAATAACTACATGGAAAATATCCAGCTTATCCGCATCGCGTATGAGTCTGCAAAACAGCAGAACTTCATCTTTTAGTTCACCCGGCAGCTCCAGATCGCCATGATGTCGTATAGCCGTCTCTATGAGCCGCCGTTCTTGTTCTGCCACATCCATTAGGACACCGGTCTGTTCCAAAATTTCCAGCCCGAGCAGGCAGTGATTGATACTCCGCGGGTCATTATAAGTGCGGTACTGTCTGAATTGCTCGAACCTGCCGATATCGTGCAAAAGAGCCGTTACTTCGGCGATACGTCGCTGATTTTCCGCAAGTCCCAATGCCTCGGCCAGATACCGCATTTCCTCGCAAACACGTCCGCTGTGCTTTTCTTTCAAATAAATGTTGGCGTCGACAAAATCATCCTCGCCGTAAAAGCCGGATACGTACTCATCAAACCAACTGCTTAATTTCCTTACCTGTTCCCGTTCCATAACTCTCCGTTTTCCGTAATATATCCCCTTGCTGCAATACCTGAAGAAAGCTAATACTTTATATCAAACCACCTGCCGAAGGCAACGTATTCTGTGAAAAAACCGTATTAGAAAATTGAATCTGCTTGCTGGTCGGCTATAATCAAGGATTCGTAAGGGAAAGTTCAATCAAAAATGCAAGAATGTAAGGAAAAACCTGGCAAAAAACAGCAGAAAGGAGCAAAAATGCCCAACGTTAGCGATATAAATGTCAAAAAACCAAGCGAAGAGGAACAGCAAAAAGCAAAGAACTGGCCCATCTGGAGCAAAGAAAGCTCCACATTCGAGTGGGCATATACCCAAAAGGAAACGTGCCTTCTACTGGAAGGGAAAGTTACGGTCAGCGACCAGACAGGCTCAGTCAATTTCGGGGCCGGCGATTTCGTGGAATTCCCCGAAGGCCTTGAGTGTACATGGAAAATTACTGAGCCGGTAAGAAAACATTACACCTTCGGATGATGTCGCTTATTAACAAACAATCTTATCGAGGTCGACTCATTTTCAACCGGAGGCAATTCATAAGGGGTGCTGCCGCCGGGTTTGGGGTTGCGGCTTTGAGTTCGCTGCTGCGGGGAGAAGAAACAACAACAAACAAGCCCAATGTGCTCATAATCCAGCCGGACCAGCATCGGGGCACCATCATGGGTTGTGCGGGGGATGAGCAGGTTAAAACTCCCAATCTGGACGCCCTTGCAGCCGAGGGGATACGTTTCAGTAATTGTATCAGCTCCAGTCCGGTCTGTTCGCCGACACGAGGCAGTTTTCAAACGGGACTTTATCCACACACCCACGGCGTTGTGATGAATAACATTCTTCTTGACCCTGAGTACACGACCATTGCGGAGATTTTTTCCTCGGCCGGTTACGCGACGGGATATATCGGAAAATGGCATCTGGACGGGGGGATACCGGCCGACAAGCCAGGTGGTTTTATTGAGCAAGGCCCCAGACGGCAGGGATGGCAGGAATGGCACGGCTATGAAAGGAAACACGAATACTTTGATGTATGGAAGTACGACAAGAACCGCAATAAGGTGTCGGTAAAAGGTTACGACTGGGAGCCGAGATGGCATACTGATATGGCTCTTGATTTTATCAAACGAAACAGCAAGCTCAGCAGGCCGTGGTTGTATTACATAGCTTACGGCCCACCGCATAAGCCAGAGCAATGCCCGGAAAAATTTCTATCCATGTATGAGTCTGACAAATTCGAGCTTGCGCCGGATTTAGCCGGCAGGTTTCCACCGGAACGAGAGCAGCAGTTAAGGCGGATTATGCAGGTGTATTACGGTCAGGTGACGGCAATTGATTTTGAGGTGGGCAGGATTCTGGATGAGCTTAAGAAATCTGGTATTGCAGAAAACACAATAATCCTCTACGTCAGCGACCATGGCGACAAGCTCGGCAGTCATTGTAATCCGAACAAAGGCAAACTTCGCGGCAAATATGCACCATACGCAACAGCGTTCAGGATTCCCTCCATAGTCCGATGGCCGAGACGTATTCAGGGTGGCAGGGTTTGTGATGCTCTTGTCAGCAGCGTGGACATTGCTCCGACAGTTCTGGAATTAGCAGGCCTGGATATCCCTTCGATTATGCAGGGTCATAGTGCGGCGGACTGGTGTCTTAAAGGGAATGGAAGACGTGCCGAAGCGCTTTTTCTGGGATTAGGCAGTCTCCGCCGCGGCAGATTATGGCGTGCGGTCTGGGACGGCCGATACATATTCTCGCCTTTAGGGTATAAGATACTTTACGACCATAAAGAAGACCCTCATGAAATGAACAACCTGTTTGATTCTGCCGAGCATAAGGACGTCAAAAAAAGGATGGCTGATTTACTGATATCGCTTTCAAAGGAAACGGAGGACCCTATGCTGGAGGAGGTGAAAAAGGCCTGCAAAGCTTAACTCGGTCTGTATGAAACGAACATGCTTTTTAATCAGAATTCACGAGGGTTTAACGATGCAGAATCAGCACAAAGACATTTAAAGAGAACTCGACGACCTCAAGCAGGAACTTGAACATTTTCAGAAAGAGAAAGAGCGTGTCAGGGCAATCATAGGTAAAATCGGCGGTGTACCGAAGTTTCGCACATAATTTGTAAATGCACTGTTCATAGTCGCACTGATAGTATTTGTAATCGTCTCATTTTTTGCGGGGCGCGACCTGCGTTTGTTGTTTATCGAGCTTGCTACTATTACTCTATCCATAAAAATCATCTATCTCATTAGCACTCAAATCCGCGTCAACCATTTCAAATTCTGGATACTTTCCTCCATCGAGTGGCGAATCAACGAGATGACAAAAATTCTGAGAGAGATTAAGAAAAGTTAATCAGCCGGCTTGTTCAATCGTACGACTTTTTAATCCAAGCGCCACCGACTAATCTCATACCCATCTCATCCGGAACGTAAAAAGCGGCGAGCTGCCCCGGTGTTATTGCCGACACCTCACGGTCAAAGAAAATATTAATCTCATCTTTGCCTGGCGAAACGGTTGCCCAGGAGCCTTCATGATTATAACGTATCCTGACTTTTGCTCTGAAATCAGCGACATCGACGTCGGCCAGCCAATTAACACCATCAGCGACTAATCCTCGATTCATCAGTTCATTTTTCGGCCCCAGTACAACGGTATTCTTAGCTGCATCTATGCCGATAACGTAATAAGGCTTTCCCATCGCGACCTTAAGCCCGCGGCGCTGACCAATGGTATATCCGTGTATGCCTATGTGTCTGCCGAGAACCTTACCGCTACTATCCACTATATTGCCTGCGCGAGGCGGGTTGGGACATCGATGCTCCAGTATTTCTGCATAGTTGTTGTCGGGTACAAAGCATATATCCTGTGAGTCACTTGTAACACAGGCATCCAGGCCAATTTTGTGGGCGAGTTTTATTACCTTTCTTTTACTAAAATCTGACATCGAAAAAATGAGATTTGGTAAAACCCTTTTGTCTATCATGGCCAGAGCATAAGACTGGTCTTTGCTCGTATCAGGAGCCTGGTAAAGCGCTGCAACCGGACCATTTCTGATAAGCTTTACATAATGGCCGGTAGCAAATAAATCCACTTTTTTTTCAGCAGCAAAATCCCAAAGCCTGCCGAACTTGATATACCGGTTGCAGAAAACACAGGGATTGGGTGTTCGGCCCCGATAGTATTCGGTACAGAAATAATTTATAACAGCTTGAAACTCTTTGCGAACGTCAAGTATATGAAGTGGTATCTTCAATTTGCCGGCGATTTTTTTGGCGCCTGTCTCGTCGGCAGCTTCGTTACAGGTAATCATAAAGACCGCTTCACAATCGTAACCCCGATCAAGAAGCAACGCCGCTGCAACGGCACTATCCACCCCGCCGCTAAGAGCAACCAAGACTTTTTGTCCGCTATGGCCCATCGGAAACCGGTCAATAGTCCTGTGGGTAAATGATTATTCGGTCATGTATGACAGTTACCAAATCATCGGCACCGTCGCCCGTTACGTCCGCAACCTTCATTTCCCGAGGTTCTACTGTCCTTGACTGCTGCCTGCTCTGGCGATAGCTTTTCTCCTCGAATATCTTAAACCTCATAGCAGCCAGCGGATTCATATCATTATCGACGGCCAATATTTCTATGTGATGTTTTATATATTCGGCCACAATTATATCAATCAGGCCGTCCGAATTTATGTCTCCTGCTGTCAAATTGCCGTAACCACCGTCCTTTATTTTTGTTTCGTAGCTGAATTTTCGCTCCAATTCCCAGGGTGTAATTTTTGCCCCGGGCGCCGACACCAAAGCAAATTTCCTGCTGTCAAATAGTAATATGTTTTTTGCTTTGCCTCCGCTAAAAGACCCGAAGAGCATCTTCAAATGGTCTACAATATTCCATTGACCAACGTCCACTTCATCGGCGAATCTGTATGTTTTGTCCTTACCCGCCTTTAGTATCTGCAAATATCCCTTTTGTCCGTCCAGCAGAAAAATAGCAGGTTCTTTTGAATCTTCGATATTAAATGCATCCACCACCGCAACCCTGTTTTCCTTGCTTTTAGCGTTGTATTGGTCCACAATAGTCCAGCGTTTTCCGCCGGAAAAAATCAAACTTCTGGCAAAATTATTTTGCGCTATCAGCAACTCTTCGGCATCATCGCCTGACACGTTGGCAGTCGCAGCGCTACGCAGGCCGGCTTCCCTTATAAGGCTTGCCTGTGTCTTGGGTGAATCAACAACATGAAATTCTCGCTGCCCGGTTTGGTGAATCAACATTGGTGATTCATATTTAATAAACAACAAAATATCCAGCAGACCATCCTGGTCGACATCGATTACTTTCATACCATCCGGATTAGCTTCCAGCTTTTCCAAGGTCAAAAAATGTGTATCGTTTGACTCGCCGACGGCGTCATGTTCAATGCCTGTCTGTACTACGTCCGGTTCATCCAATGAATAAATCACATTGAGGCCTCGACCGTCGTTTTCATCCTTCGATATATAAACACAGTCCACGTCTCCGTCATTATCCATGTCTGAAAGTTCCATCGCCAATGGTTCACCAATAAGATCGAGAGGCTTTGGAAAGGAAAGTCTTTCATCCGAAAATTCGCTAATTCCTATCACTTTTTCTTTCACGCTCAAAGCCGCCAGTTCACATTTGTCGTCTTCGTCGATATCGCAGGCCGACAAGTTGGTTACGTCGGCAAGAGCAGGAAAACGAACAGGGCGGGATAAGCCGACGCCTTCAATCTGTCGATAGAAAATCAGCTCCGCAGCAGCGGGGTCGCTAATAACAACATCCTCCATCCCATCACCGTCAAAGTCTCCTGTTACCAGGTCTCGTCTGATATCTCCTTCGCCCGAAGGAAGTGGGAAAAACTTCACAGGCCAGTCATCGTCTCTATCCGCAGCCTTAGCTTTGCTCCTTAATTTATAGCATACCAGCCTTCCGCTCCTTGCATCTACGGTCAGCACTTCCTCGCCCGGCTCACCATCTATATCAAAGAAATCCATCATACTCGGCCTCTCGACGAAAAACCGCTGCAAAGGCCCAAGTTGCCCGGTTTTTAAGCCGAACCTTATGTGAATCATCCTTTCTTTGTCGCTGGTTACAAGTACCAGGTCATTTATCCCGTCTCCGTCCAGGTCAACGGCGTCTACTCCAAGAACATTTGAGGCCGACGGATACTGGACAGGTTCAGCCAGCGAACCATCCTCATTCTGGATAATAACATATACTTTATCACTTCCCGCCAGAGCCAGGTCATCCCGCCCGTCGGTGTTCAGGTCCGCACAAACCAGAGCACTCGACCTGGAAATTCCATCGTCTATGTTAATTTTTTTGCGGGTACGCCAATTCAGTTTGAACGTTTCAGGGCTCTGTTCTTGTGAAATGTCCTGAAGAATAATATAAAGACCTTTCGGTTCGCCGTAATACGCCAAATCCGTTCTGCCATCCGTGTTAAGGTCGCCGCAAACAAAACTTGTTACCTTCTGTGAAACGGCGAGGCTCTGATTATCAAAACGTGTTTGCGGATTTAATATGTTTATATCGGTGTCTTCGGGGTCGACCACGATTTCCTCCTCGCCCGGCCCTATTTGTTCTTTCTGTACAAGTAATTCTATCCTGGCCTTTTTGTTATTTACAATGGCAATATCATTGCGTCCGTCAGCATTAAAATCCATAATTCGAAGCGCATTTACACCCTGGTCGAGTTTTATTACTTCCATGTCCTGGAAACCATAGTAGGCAGAAACCTCGTTATAGTCCGGACGTTCCCCGCCAAAAGCACCCGGTGTTAACATACACAATAAAAATATAATCACAATCCTTTCTATGGTCATAATAGTATCCTTAAATAAGAAATTCATCGAATGAAGCGAATATCCTAAGTGATTTCGTCCACTAATTCAAGATTCTTACGAAAACAATATGATGGTAAAGCTCAAGTCCCACCGTCTAAATCAGAGCTTTAAGGCAAATTAGCTTTTATTGCAGCGATTAAATCCTTTGAAACCGGCGTCCCCAGCTCTTCAGCCTTCTGTGCGTTTTCGTGGGCTATTTCATAACTGCCAAGTTTGTAATAAACCGCCGCCAAAGCATGGTATGTCTCACCTGCCCCGGGGTCGACCTCCAGGGAACTGGTATACCATCGAGCCGCTTTTTGATACTCTCCCTTATTAAAATAAGCAGCGCCGAGATTATACAAAAGTCCATCATCGTCGGGCTTCAACTCCAGAGCTTTTGTATATTTTTGAATCGCCGAATCATAGTTTTCATCGGCAAAATATGCGTTGCCCAAATTCGCCAGGGCCGCAAACATATGCGGTTCTATCGCAAGAGCTTGTTTATAGGCCTCTATTTCTCGCTGCTTCAAAGCCATTTTATTATAACAAACCGCAAGTCCGAAAAAGCTCTGGGCGGAGTGAGAATTCAGCTCCAGTGCTTTTTGATAATAAGACACCGCCTCCTGGTACAAACCCATTTGTTTCTTAATATCTCCGAACTGTTTATATATCGAGTCGTCGTCAGGCTTCAGAGCCAGTGCTTTGTTTAGTTTCAATAGCGCCCATTCGAAATGGTTTTGTCGGCTGTAAGCTGATGCAAGGTTTTTGTATCCGTCCACAAAATTCGGGTCAAGCTCAATGCACCTCTTAAGCTGCCTTACTGCATCACGAAGCCGGCCGGCCTTCATGTAAGCAGTGCCCAGGTTGTTGTACGTAGGTGCAACACCCGGATTAATATCTATCGCCTCCCTGTATTGCTCTATAGCTTCCTCTACGCGGCCAAGCTTAAGATACACATTGCCGAGATTCGTTCGGGACTCCGCAAGAGCTGGATTAATATCCACCGCCCCTTCAAGAGCTTTCATTGCCAGTTCATAATTACCGATCTCCTCATAAGCATTTCCCAGATTATTCAGGAAACATCCTAAAGTCTGTATTTTATTTAGGTTTTTTAGATAAATACTGTCCCCGTAAACGATGGGAACCTCGAATTCTTTTTTATACTGCTCATCCGATGCAGTACCGCCCTTACTGGTGGTCTCTATGTTAAAACGCTTATTACCATCGTCATACCTTACAAAGAAATGTCCCGGTACAACCACACCGTAAAGAGGCAGCCCCAGTCTTTCAGCAAGAGACAAATAAAGAACCGACAGGCTCAGGCAATATCCCCTCTTTTTATCCATAACTGAATGGAGGAACAAATCATTTGGGTCGTTTGCATCCTTGACGGATTCAAATTCCAGGTCTTCGAAAAGATATTCGTTGATTACAGGAATTGCTCTATAATCAGTTGGTATCTTCTCTGCCCGAAGCCTTCTTCGGATTTCATAAGCCATATCGTCCAGTACCGACAGGTACCACAGGCCTCGTACCATTTCGCTCCAGTGCTCCGACACAATTAAGGCCGCTGTCGCAATGTCAACCTCTTCCGGCTCCAGGCGGAGAACCTGCTCGATGGATTTGACATATCTTCCCCTCTCCCCGTCGTTGGCCAGCGGTCGCCTCCCCTGAGCAGTTCCACCCAAAAACATAATTACAAGAATAAAAATCGGGCTTAAAGACTTGAATAATTTTGTCCTGATTTGCCGCATTACTGAATTATCCTTTGACTTTATACACCAATCATCCAACATGCTTACTGCTCAACGGTAGTTTCACCCTCTGCGGGAATGCCTGGCGGTCGCCGGCCGAACAAGTCTATCCGCATCCATATATTGCTATTAAATCTCCACCTGTTTGCCAGACCCACCACTGCGATGCTCGCGGTCGCAGCAATCCAGGCACCAACCGCTCCCAGGCCCGGGAAAAAATGCACTAAACCATAGCCGCCGGCACCCAACACTACAAGGCTGGCCACAACAGAAACCATCGCAAGCCAGACCGTGTCCCCGGCTCCGCGCAACGACCCGCCGTAAATAATGCGACTTGCATGAAAAACCTGTTGTATGGCTGCAAAAATCATAATCAGCATACCAATCTCAATCACTTTATCGTCCGACGACCAGAAATGCATTATAGCATTTCTAAAAACCAAAAAGCAAATCCCCACTGAACACATGTAAAACAAAGCTATCTTCAACGCAAGCCTCGTCTGCCTGACGGCGACGTCTTTCCTCGCCCTGCCTATGGACCTGCCCACCGCAGCACTTAACGCTCTTGCCAGACCCACCGCCGGCATAACGGATAAATTGGAACACGCCAAAACGGCGTTGTTGGCCGCCAGTGCCTCTTTGCCGAATCTGCCTACCAAAGCAATTAAAACCACACCCCAAAGTGCCACGTTAAGCATTAACTCAAAACCGAGAGGCAAACCCACCTTTACGATGTCAAGCATTTTGCCTATCTCGATTCTTAGAGTATGCCTGCCCTTAAAAGTCCTGTTTACATCACCTGACAAAAAAACTATTAACCTTATAACCGCGCCGACCGTTACACCTATAAATGTACCCCAGCCGGCTCCTGCTATCCCCATAGCGGGAAACCCCAGCCTGCCGAAAATCAGCACATAATTAAATGTTACGTTCACAATCTGAGCAGCCAGAGCGGCGTACATGGTGATAATAGGCCGATGGATACCCATAAAAAACTGGCTGCACGACCAGACCACAACTGCAACCACCTGCGCGTAAAGTATAATTCTCAAATATGTAACTTCCATATCGACAATTGCCGGCTCATGACCAAGTGCATTAAATATCCACGGAGCCGTCGGCCACATCACCGAAATCACCAGAACATAAAAAAACAGCCCCATATATATTGACTGCCAGCAATAACTCGAGCAATCCTCTCGCTCCCCTCGCCCCAAACTTTGACTGACGAATGTTGTGACACTGCCGGAAACACCTATCGCAAAACTACCAGGCACGAAGCTTACTATAGATGCCGGAAGAATGGCAGCCAAGGCCTCTGTACCAAGGCGTGATACCATAAACCTGTCGATAAACTGCATGATAGTAAACGACACCGTAGTTACTATCATGGGAGCGGAGAGTTTGAACATATATTTCAGAGATGCTTCATCCGGTGTATTTATATATTGTCTCGAGTTCGAATTTTCAGGCATGGTGCGAGTCCTGTACGGCACCGGCGGCAGAAATCAATCCGATGTCCACTTATCCAGATTCTCTCTTACAAAATCGTCGTCATTCAGATGCGGATACGCCGTGTAAATTCGGTCAATCTCATCCGATTGACCGGACGAGAGCACCTCTTCGGAATTCAGGCACCATGTACCCTGCATCAAACCCTGTCTCCTCAAAACCTCGTGTACACCCGGTATGCATCCTGCAAAGCCATTAGTGGCGTCGAAAAAAGCGGCATTACAGTCGGTAATCTGCCCCGCCAGCGTTAAAAGCTCAGCCTCAATCTCGCCTGACCCTGCACGCATTTTTTGTATTCGCTGTAAAAGTTCGACCGCCGACTTCGTCCAGACAGCCCAGTGTCCCAGCAACCCTCCCACTATTCGTGTATGCTCAGCTTCATCGCCGACCCCAAGCTTATATTTCGTAAGCAGGTCAACCACAATGTTGTCATCATTACCCGTGTACAGTGCAATTTGTTTTTCCTTTCCTGACTCGCACACCGCACGCACTACATCCTGAGTCCAATAACGGCTGAAAGGGGCAATCTTTATCGCTATAATATTATCAATCTCGGCGAATCTTTTCCAGAACTCATAAGGCAACACACGTCCGCCGACCGCAGGCTGCAGGTAAAAACCGAAAACAGGCATAATCTCCGCAATCCGCCTGCAATGCTCCAATAACTGCCTCAAATTTGCATCTCTTAAAGCACCCAGGCTTAAAAGGCAGGCATGATAGCCCTTATCAATGGCAGTTTCCGCCTCTTTTGCCGCCTGCCTCGTATGGCCGCATACACCGGCCACCTTGAAAATTTCTCGTTTGTACTTCCTGCAATATTCGTCGACTGTCTCGACTGCCAGCTCCAGGACAGGCTCAAACAGGCCAACCTGCGGACTCCTTATTTCAAATTGAGTAGTATGCACACCAACCGCCACTCCCCCAGCGCCTGCATCCATATAATAACGCGTCAGTGCTTTCTGGTGCTTCACATCCAATTTCCTCTCGGCCGTCAAAGCCAGTGGATGCGCGGGTATCACCATCCCCCCTCGCAACTTTTGAACCAGAGTTTTCGGCAAATCGCTAATCCGCATATTTGCTCAACCCAATTAATATTTGCCGTCCTGAGTTTCGAAGTGGGTAGGCTTTCCGATGTTCCTGCCGCCCTTCTGTATCCAGTCCGCAACCCACTTGATGATTGTTTCTACAGAAACTGAGGGATTTGCGAACATCCCGTTTGCCTTTGAGGCATTACTCAAATAGGCAAAGCCGTTTTCTTCGCCGGCGATTATCACTTCTTTGCCGAAAATGCGACCGAACTGTTCTGCAACTTTTCGAACAGACAAAATCTCAGGACCGGTTACATTCAGAATTTCAGGCGGGCTTGATGCCAAAGCGATGCTGCGCAGTATCTGGTCGCAGGCATCACCCTGCCATATCCCGTTGAAAAATCCCGTTGTAACATCCACCGGCTCACCGTTGAATACCTTCGTTGCAATGTCAACCAGAACTCCATACCTAAGCTCAAGTGAATAATTCAGCCTGATATGCACGACTTTTTCGCCCTTTTCCATCGATAAATAATCAAAAACCCGCTCCCGGCCAAGACAACTCATCGAATACTCACCTACCGGCTCCGGCTTATCTGTTTCTACCGAGCCGCCGCTCTTCACATCCATTACGGGATAAACACACCCTGTGGAAAAAACCACAATACGCGATTTGCTAAACTTTGAAGCCACGTGATATGGTAAAATTACGTTCGCCGCCCATGTAAGCCACTCCGAGCCGGTGGAGCCGAACTTACGACCCGCCATGTAAACTATGTTATCGACGTCAGGCAATTTTTTAACCGCATCATAGTCAAGCAAATCACAAACAAGTGTCTCAATTCCAGCCTCTTTCGACTGCGGCAACTCACGGCGCCCAACGGCAATAATCAGCTTACTCACATCTGCTTGCCTGATGGCCCGAGCCGCCATTCGAGTAAGCGCAGGGCCCATCTTTCCTCCCGCACCGAGTACAAGTATATCCCCCTCCAAATCACTCATAAATTCTGTCAATGCGGCAGAGGGTCTGCTCGATACATCATCCAACTGCCGCTCGTCTTCGATATATTCCGGCAAATCATACATATAATACACCTTTTAACAGGTAATCAGCCAGGTTACAAAATCAACCGGTAAAACACCCTGAACGCCACGAGGATAACAATCAGCAAACCCGCCGACCCGAGCAGATTCAGCACAATTTTATTTCGCCTCGAACCCATCACGTCTTTGCGATTTGCCAGCCATAAAATCGTGGCCGCCATAAGAGGATTGCCCAACACCGTCAGAGACTGGCCGAATATTATCAAATTGACAGGCCTTTCGCCGGACCTTATGGCCACCATTGCAACTATCATTCCCATCAAAAGCACCAGAACAGTAAATCTCCTCGGCCATTTTTCCCTCATTCTCGCAGGCAAACCCAAACCATCCGCAAGTATACTGCCACCTATCATCGCGTTAATCATAAAAGGATTCAGTGCAATCGCAAGCAAACCCACGCAAAAAACCAGATGAGCCGTCTTTCCGAGCGCCGGCTCCAGAGTCAAAGCAAGCGAACCAATGTTATCCGCCGACTCACCCGGTATCACCGTAGCGGTGGTAATCATAATCATTGCGCTAACGAAAGTTAAAACCGCTATCCCTACAACAGCATCAGCGGCCCCGCGGGCGCAATCCCTGCTGTCCCACCCTTTTTCACGAACCAGATTACCCTGATAAAACGCCGCGCCAACCGAAAATGTCGTACCAAGCAACGAGGCCACCAGCAACAAAGGGTCGACTATCGACCCGTCTACCCTGCTCGGAAGCTCCAATGACAAACCGCTCGGCCAGTTCGGAACCAATCCTTCAAGTATGTTACCCCAATCCGGTACTACCTTAACAAGGTTGAACAAAAAACTAATCAGGATAATACCCACCATGACCTTCATTAGTCGCTCGAGCACATGATAGATACTTCGGGCAAGAAATAAAAAGCAAACGATTAAACCGTTCAGACCTATCAGCACCATCCACGGCTTGACGGTGGGAAAAAGGGTACGAACAGCCGCCACCGCCGCAAGGTTATTGCCGAACTGAAAAGTCGAACATATTAAAAACAGGTTCACCCCGATAATGCTCGCCACGGGACGACCAAGCCTTTGCGCAACCAGGGTACAGGGACTCGCTCCACCTATGGTACCGACACGCATTGCCATTATGACATAGCCGGCCATCAGAATGCCGGTCAGCACAAAAAGCCAGACAAGCTCGTAGCGATGTTTCGCTCCGATGTTCGCACTCACCACCAGGCTGCCAGGTCCCAACACCACACATGCAGTAATAATCGTAGGCCCAAGCGAGCGCCACCACGCAACTCTCCCCCTTTCGTTTGAGTTTACCCGCTCGGCGATGGCATCCCTTTCGAAAAACTTTCTCAGGCCATTATAAAAGGCCATCCGTTCCGTCAATCACGTCCCAATTTTTCCCGCAGCGTTGAAGCTGAAAGCCCTTCAATCCGTAACTGCTTGATTCTTGCGGTCCGGCCGGAAAATATAGTAACAGACTTCTTTGACACACCAAAATATTTCGCCAAAAATCCGACCAGACTTGCGTTAGCCCTGCCCTTTTCCGCAGGCACAGACAATTTCACTTTCATCATACCCCCCATAGTACCCGCGGAGGTTGTTCGACTTCCGCCCGGCACTACCTTTACAGGGAAAACGACTCCTCCATCTGACTCTCGAACTTTTAACTCGCCCATCTGATTGTATGAACCTGCATTCGATTTACACGGAAATCCACCGAATTCTACTCTACGTTCTCACGGAGATTGGCACCGATAGCATGCTGAACATATTTTTCAATCTGCTCTGCAAGCTCACCAAGCGAAGGCAGTTGAAAATCCTCATAATGTCCCGGCACGAATTCGCCGTTTACCGCCTTTTTGTAAATCCTTATCCTGATGACTGAAGCGGTATCGCCCGGCTTGCTGAAATCATTCTCCTGGTGCTCGGTAAGCTCCACACGCCAGTCTTCACTTACAAAAACAAGGCATTTTCCTGTATAAATCGCAGCAGGAAAATAATCACATAATAGCTTTAACGTTTTCATCTCTCAACTCGAAATCACTAAACATCCGTATAACAAAATCTCTACCAAGAATTTATGCTTTGTTCTGAACTCGTACTTGAATTCTTATTGTTTCTAATCCTTTTTGCAATCCGGAAACTGCGGCTTTTTGTGCAAACTGTCCGCTCCGTCCGTCAGCCATTCAAGATTGAATCTCGCGAAAGCAATCTTCTCATACGATGCCTTTTTACCTTTTTCATAAAGCAATCCTGTTGCCCCATCCGGCAAAACTGTTAAACAGGAGTATCCTGACGGCCCGGGATAAACAGGCTTTGATACAGGCCAGCTTTGACCCTCGTCATAGCTCATCTGAACCGTCATATTCACTCGTGCCAGCTTACTCGACGGATTGGAAAACAAAATACGGTTTCTCTTAAAGCACTTTGATTCTCTGGTATATCTTAACAAACTCGCCTGACAAACCGGACCGGTAAGATTTTTATCTCTCTCGGGCTGC
>CAZGGE010000051.1:0-18363 GCA_964524285.1 uncultured Pirellulales bacterium | reverse complement strand
TAAAGGTTTACAAGAACGGTAATTTAATAGCTGAAAAATACATAGGTTTTGGCACATCCAATACAAACGTGCGTCTGGGATACTATAACCGTGCCGGCTGGAGCGATGGTTTCAACGGCAAAGTCGACGAGTTTACAATCTGGACATATCCGTTGAGTAAGCGTGAGATTGCGTATCTTTATATGAGGACGTTTCCCGGCGACCTGGATGATGACGGCAGGGTTAACTTCGAAGACTATGCTATTATGGCGGACGACTGGCTGATAGAGCCGGTGTTGTGGCCGACACCGTAAGCCTGTTAGCGTATTCCCGATAATTCAAGGGTCTGTGCCTGCTGGTGCAGGCCCTTTTTTCTAAACATACTAATGGCCATACCACTATATAGTGTTTTAGCGTTTCTTTTTGACAGCCCGGCAATGCCGTTTAGATGTGCAATTTTGCAAACAATCGGCCTGGTTTGAATTAGTTTGACCGGGAGTCATTAATCTGTAATTATGTGGGGCAAATCAGGGTCTTTGGGAACTTATGAGGGGTATTTTTGTCTAATAAGGAGAAGCCGGTGCAGTCAGAGACGGCTAAAATAAACATCGACGACGCGACGCTGGTGAAGCAGTGCCGGCGAGGCGATTCGGCGGCAATGCAGCGGCTTATCCTGAAGTATCAGCATCGCATTTATAACGCAATATTGAGGATATGTGCAAATGCCGACGATGCTGTGGAACTAACACAGGATACGTTTGTCAAAGTACTTGAGAATATTGACAAGTTTCAGGGCAGAAGCGGATTTTACACCTGGGTTTTCCGGATAGCCACGAACCTGACGCTGAATCATTGTAAAAGGAGTGTAAAGCTGGGCCTTCGTTCGCTTGACGAGACACAGCAGGTCAATGATGAACAGGTTGGACAGGCTTTGAAGCGGGTTCTGGATGACGAGTCATCACCGGATCCCGCGGAGTTGGCCCAGAACAGGGAATTATGTGAATATGCAACACGGGCTTTAACAAAGCTTGAAGAATCGCAGAGAGCGGTTCTGGTGCTGCGTGAAATTGAAGGAATGAGTTATGCTCAGATTTGCGAGGTTCTCAATATTGAGTTGGGGACGGTCAAGAGCAAACTAAGCCGGGCAAGAGCCAATTTAAGGGAAATACTGGAGGCGATATTGTAATGAAAGATAATCTGAACATAGACGAATTGTTCAGTGGGCTAATCGACGGCGAATTGAGTCAAAGACAGTTGACGGAAGTGAAGCGTCTGCTGGCCAATGATTCGCGGCTGGCCGAGCGTCTCAGGCGCCTGGAAAGGTGCAAAGTTCTCCTTTCTTCACTGCCGCAGGCGGAGGCTCCCGCCGGCATTGCCGAGGAGGTGAGGGCCAGACTCGAACGAAGGGCATTGCTCGATGAGCACAGTGAGACGATTCGTGAGCGCCAGGGAGCGCGGGGCCTTATGATTCGGCGTGTATTGGCGACAGCCGCCATGTTTTTGCTGGTTGCGGTGCTTGGGATTGTAATTTATACGATTCTGTCGAGCGGAGACTCGGCTCAGTCGCCGGTGTCCGGTGTCGAGCGAGTTACTTCGACTGAAGTTGCGGAGACAAGCGTTGATAGCGGAGGAGAATCGAGTATTCTTGCGGCCTGGGCCGACGTTCAGTTGAATGCAAGACTGGAGTTGACCACCGGTTCGCTCGCAGCGGCAAAGGGGAAGTTGAACAGGATTCTCCGCGAGCACCTGCCCGCAGATACAGGCTACGAGGTGCCGGGGTCGTGGGATACTTATGCGATAAGTTGTAACAGCCAAACACTTGATTTGATATTTGCCGACCTTCGAAGTGCATGGGATAGTTTCGAGACGGTGGATTTCATCGTGGAGGGTGCGGCAGGTGGTAAAGATATTAACGTTTCAAACGCAACTGCCGATCAGATTATGCGAATCATCTCCCAGGATAACTTCGAGCAGAGCAAGAGATTGGCCAGGGACTTCGCGGTTTTGAATGGTGTTGAAGAAAAATTGCCTGCAAATGAGTTTGCAGATGCTACCAGCATAGAGGAGCTTTCTTTGAGGATGCCGCCGAAACCAAAGTTGACCTCCGGCGAAAAGCATGTTAAAAAGGACAAAGAAGTAGAGCAGCACGGCGGAAAGATAAACCTGACCATCGCGGTGGAAAGAGCGGGGAGTTGACGACTTTAGGGGGATTTGTGACCGACGCGAAAGGTGCTAGTGAGTATGCTGGAGTTGGAGAACTGTTGTCTGGTGGTAGTCGACGTTCAGGGCAAACTTGCCAGCTTGATGTATGAGAAGGAGATTTTGTTTGATAATATCAAGATACTTATCAAGGCGGCCGGGGTTCTTGATATACCTGTTGTCTGGGCGGAGCAGTGCCCTGAGTCTTTGGGTGAAACCATTTCCGAAGTAGCCGGGCTTCTTGACGGATGCGAGCCGGTGAAAAAAGCAACCTTCAGTTGTTGCGGTGATGAAGGTTTTATTTCTGCAATCAGGTCATTACAGCGGTGCCAGGTACTTGTTTGTGGAATTGAAGCGCATGTCTGTGTATATCAGACGGCTGTTGATTTGAGCAGGTACGGCTGGCAGCCGTATGTGGTTGCTGATGCGGTTTCTTCAAGAACCTCGCAAAACAGAGATTATGCACTTGACATAATGCAGGCCGAGCAAATCAAGCTTACCACTACCGAAATGGCTTTGTTTGAATTGCTGAAAAGTGCAGAACACCCCCACTTCAAAACTATTGTAAAACTTGTGAAATAGAGTTTTCAGGCCGACTTTTTCTTATCTTGGGAATCCGATTTTTTGGGTTCGTTTTCCGTCAGTTTTTTTTTGCCGTCATCTTTGCCGGCGGAATCCTTTTTGCCTGAATCCTTTGTGCTTTTTTCTTCGTTTTTTTGTGCCTTCTTGTAGTCGTCGCTGCGATAGTCAGTTTCATAAAAACCGGAACCTTTGAAGATGACGCCCGCGCCACAGCCGATTAAACGTTTGAGCTGGTTGCGTCCACACTTTTTGCACTTGCGAAGCGGACGAGCGTTTATGCTTTGGAACTGTTCGAAACGTACACCGCAGTTCTCGCAAACATATTCGTAGGTAGGCATAACTTTTACTCCGACTGCCCGTTTTGTGTTTCTTTATTTGCCTGCTGGTTTTCGTTATTTTGCTTTTCTTCGAAGTTATTTTGCGGGGTTGGTTTATTTACCACTACCTTGCTCGGACGAATTACCCTGTCGCCGAGCTTGTAACCTTTCTGAAATACTTCGAGGATGATGTCTTCGGGCAGTTCCGGTTCGCTTTTGCGGAGCATAGCCTGGTGGAGGGCGGGGTCAAATTTTTCTCCCTGTGCGTCGATTTGTTCAGCTCCGTATGATTTCAGGATACCCAGTAACTGCTCATATATAATCCTGATGCCCTTGATGAGCGGCTCGGCGTTCTCAGAGGAGACCGCATTTTGCAGCATGTGTTCAAAATTGTCGATAAGCGGGAGCAGGGTTTGTATTATTTTTTCTTTTTCGTAAGCGATATCGTCTGCGATTTGTTTCGGTATGCGTTTCTGGAAGTTGGCATAATCCGCACTTATCCTCTGCAGCTTTTTGAAGGTTTCATCTTTTTCCTGCTGAAGTGATTCTATCTGTTTTTTGAGCTTTTCGAGGTTATGGTTCTTAGTTTTTGCGGATTCATCCTGCTGTTGCTTTTCTTTTTTTGATTTTTGATTGGCTTTGTCTTTCATAAGCTGCTACCGAAATAACCTTTGAGTTTTTGAAAAAAACCTCTCGATTTCGGAAACACGTTATTATTTTCCGTTTTAGCGAATTCTTTGAGCAATTCCTGCTGTTTTGCAGTGAGTTTTGCAGGCGTCTCGATGGCAACATTTACCAGTTGGTCTCCTCTGCGGCGGGTTCTTATATCTGGGAGTCCCTGGTTTTTTATCCTGAAAATACTGCCGTATTGGGTTCCCGGGGGTACTTTGAGCTTTCTGGTACCGTCCAGGGTAGGCACATCGATCATCGCTCCCAGCGATGCCTGAGTGAAACTTATTGGTACCACTGCGATGAGGTTGTTACCGTCCCGCTGCAGGAATTGGTGAGGTTTAATTTTTACGTAGCAGTAGAGGTTTCCTCTTGGTCCGCCGTTGCGTCCCGGTTCTCCTTCTCCGATGACCCTTATACCCTGTCCTTCGTGCACACCGACGGGGATTTTGACGGTAACGGCTCTCTTTTTAGGTGTTCGTCCGGCGCCTCTGCATTTTTTACATGGATTAGTTATGATTCGTCCGGTTCCATGACATTGCGGGCAGGTGGAAACCATCTGGAAGAAACCACCGCCTCTTGCGACCTGTCCTGTCCCGCCACAGATATGACAGGTCTCAGGCTTTGCTCCTCTTGCGCATCCAGTACCCTTGCATTGTTCACAGGTATCCTGTCGTGTGAACTCGATGGTTTTTTCCGTGCCTTTGGCGATTTCATCGAGACTAAGTTCGACCGTAGTCTCAAGGTCATACCCTTTTGCAGGTTCTGTGCGTCTTGACCTGGTTGATCCCATACCAAAGATGTCGCCGAATCCGCCGGCGCCTCCGAAGATGTCCTCGAAGATGCTGCTGATGTCCTGCCAGCGCATGTGTTGATAATCGCGCATTCCCATACCGCGCAGGCCTTCGTGCCCGAACTGGTCGTAGCGTTTTCTTTTTTCGGTGTTGCTGAGGACTTCATATGCCTCGGCGCACTGCTTAAACTTTGCCTCCGCCTTTTTATCACCCGGATTTTTGTCCGGATGATATTTCATCGCCATTCTTCGATACGCCCTTTTTATATCATCGGCGGAGGCATTTTTGTTCACCCCCAGCGTTTCGTAGTAATCCCGTTTAGCCATGTTGTATTAAGCAAAGCAGCACGTCGCATTTTTGAATTTAATTTTTGTGGCGGCGTGCTCTTTGTTTATTTTGATATTTACCGAATTGCGTCCGAAACCGGTTCCTTTTCTTTTTCTTTATCCTCATCATAATCGGTTACCAGCACATTGGTGGTGAGCATCAAGGCGGCGATTGAAGCCGCACTTTGTAGTGCTGTTTTTGCAACCTTTGCCGGATCGATTATGCCGGCTTTAATCATATCGACGAATTGTCCTTTGTTGGCATCATATCCTACGTTTTCGTCTTTTTCGAGTCTTTCGAGCAGTTCTGCAACGATCACGTCGCCTTGATCGCCGGAGTTATCGACTATTTGTCTTGTCGGCGTTTTCAATGCGTTATTCAGAATATCAAAACCGATTTTTTCGTCGCTTTTCGCCTTTGCCCGGGCGTTTTGCACCTGTTTTACGGCTCTAAGGAATGCGACCCCTCCGCCGGCGACAACACCTTCTTCTACAGCAGCTCTTGTTGCATGGAGTGCATCTTCGAGCAGGTCTTTTCTTTCTTTCATTTCGGTTTCCGTGGCGGCGCCGGCCTTTATGACTGCCACGCCTCCGGTAAGCTTAGCTAATCTTTCCTGAAGTTTTTCTGTGTCGTAGTCGCTGGTCGTTTTTTCAATTTGAGCCCGGATTTGCTCGCATCGTGCTTCGATGTCTTTTTTCTTTCCTTTTCCTTGTATGATAGTGGTATCTTCTTTTCCGACGGTTACTTTTCTGGCCTGCCCCAGTTGCGATATTTCCACGTTTTCGAGTTTTATTCCGAGGTCTTCGGTTATGACCTGTGCGCCTGTGAGTATTCCAATGTCTGCAAGCATTGCTTTTCGTCGGTCCCCGAAGCCCGGAGCTTTTACTGCGCACACCTTGAGAACACCCTGAAGCCGGTTAATAACCAGTGTCGCCAGAGCTTCTCCTTCCAGGTCCTCTGCAATAATGAGTAATGGTTTGGCTAATTGGGCGGTTTTTTCAAGCAAAGGTATCAGCTCCCGAATGTTTGAAATCTTTTTTTCATGGAGGAGTATGTATGGTTCTTCAAGGACGGCTTCAAGAGTATCGGGATTTGTCATGAAATACGGAGAGATGTACCCTTTATCGAACTGCATGCCCTCAACGACGTTGATTTCGTTTTCCATCCCTTTACCTTCTTCGACTTCAATGACCCCGTCTCTGCCGACTTTCTGTATAGCTTCGGCCAGGATTTCACCGACCCTGGGGTCATTGTTTGCACTGATAGTTGCCACCTTTGCGGTGTCTTTTCGGTCTTTTATAGGTTTGCTTATTGATGTTATGTAGTTGTTTGCCACTTCTGCGGCTTTTGTAATTCCTCGCTGAATTGCTACCGGATTAGCGCCTGCTGTTATGTATCGTAATCCTTCCTTAAAGATTGCCTCGGCCAGGACTGTTGAGGTGGTTGTACCATCTCCCACGGCGTCGGATGTTTTGTTAGCTACCTGGTTAATCATTTTTGCCCCCATGTTTTTGAAAGGCTCAGGCAGCTCTATTTCCTTGCTTACGGTAACACCGTCTTTTGTAATCTTCGGTGAGCCCCAGCTTTTTTGCAGAATGACGTTTCTGCCGGTGGGACCGAGTGTTACTTTTGTTGTATCAGCAAGTTTTGAAAGCCCTTGCCGCAGTTCAGTTCTGGCCAACTCGTCGAACATTAATTGCTTTGCCATTTCTATCACCTCTTATTCAAAATTAATCCATAATTGTTGAAGTGTAATGTTTACTTTTGCACTATTCCGAGGATATCACTTTCTCTTAGTATGATGTATTTTTCTCCGTCCATTTCTATGTCGTTACCTGTGTATTTTGCGTAAATTACCTGTTCTTTTTTCTTGATGGTCATGGGTGTTTTCTCGCCGTTTTCCTGCACCTTGCCCGGCCCGACGGCAATAACTTTTCCCATCTGTGGTTTTTCTCGTGCGTTACCCGGGAGTAAAATTCCACCTTCGGTTTTTTCTTCGGCCTCCATTTGCTTTATTACGACTCGATCATCAAGGGGTTTAAGCTTCATAATTGACTCCTAATTTCATGTTTTTTTGAATCACATTTTTTGCCGGTTTTGTATGGACTTTACATCATTCCCGGCATTCCTGCACCGGGCATTCCTGCACCGGGCATTCCTGCTCCTGGAGCTCCGGGCGGCAGCTTATCTTTTTCCTTTGGTTTTTCCGCTACGAGGCAGCCTGTGGTCAACAGCAGATTTGCAATACTCACGGCGTTCTCCAGTGCGGAGCGGGTAACTTTAGCCGGGTCTATGACACCTGCCTTGAAGAGGTCTTCGTATTTGTCGGTATCGGCGTTATATCCAAATCCATCTTTTCCCTGTTTTACCTTATTTACCACGAGGTTAGGTGTTGCTCCGGCATTTACCGCAATGTAGTAGCAGGGCATGACCAGAGCCTTCATTACTATCTGAGCCCCGGTTTTTTCATCGCCTTTGAGTTTGATTTTACCAACAGAGTCGATACATCTGACCAGGGCTACGCCGCCCCCTGGTACAATGCCTTCTTCAATAGCAGCTCTTGTGGCGTGCAGAGCATCTTCTATTCTTGCTTTTCGCTCTTTCATTTCTGTCTCGCTGGCGGCACCGACGTTTATCTGTGCTACTCCTCCGGTGAGTTTTGCCAATCGTTCCTGTAGTTTCTCGCGGTCGTAGTCGCTAGTGGTGGTTTCGATTTCGCTGCGGATTTGTTTTATTCTGCCGCTGACGGCATCCTTTTTCCCTGCTCCTTCCACGATGGTAGTATTATCATTGTCGATTTTAACCTTTCTGGCACGTCCAAGCTGCTGTATGTCGATATTTTCCATATCTATACCGAGGTCTTTTAGTATAGGCTCGGCACCTGTAAGCACGGCAATATCCTGAAGCATTGCCTTGCGTCGGTCTCCGTAGCCGGGCGCTTTTACCGCTGCGACCTGAACGATACCTTTAAGCTTGTTAACCACCAATGTGGCCAGAGCTTCACTTTCTATGTCCTCGGCGACAATTAATAGAGGACGTTTGGATTTGGCAATTTTTTCGAGCAACGGCAACAGCTTGGTAACACTGCTGATTTTTTCCTCGTGGACAAGGATGTATGGTTTATCGAGTTGACATACCATATTTTCCTGATCGGTGACGAAGTGTGCCGACAAATATCCTCGGTCAAATTGCATTCCCTCGACAAATTCCACTTCGGTTTCTATTCCCTTTCCTTCCTCCACCGTTATCACGCCGTCTTTTCCGACCCGTTGGAAAGCCTCCGCCATAGTTTTGCCAATTTGGAAGTCATTATTTGCTGAGACAGCTGCGACGTTAATGATATCGTCGGTGCTTGAAATATTGACGGATTTTGCCAGTGAATTGAGTTTTTCTCTAACGGCGTCCGAGGCGGCTTTCATTCCGCGTGCCAGCGCCATTGTGTCGGCTCCGGCGGTTATATTTTTAATGGCCTCCTTGAACATTGCTTCGGCCAGCACAGTTGCGGTGGTTGTTCCATCGCCGGCCACTTTGGAGGTTTTGCTTGCCGCTTCTTTCAGGAGCCTGGCACCGAGGTCTTCATATTTGTCGGTCAGCTCAATTTCTTCTGCCACAGTAACCCCGTCCTTTGTTACTGTTGGACCGCCCCAGCTTTTGTCGAGTACGGCGTTTCGTCCTCTGGGTCCGAGAGTCGATTTTACCGCAGAAGCCAGTTTTTCCACTCCGGCCAACAGTGCAGCTCTTGCGTCGGCCTCAAATGATAGCTGTTTTACTGCCATGATAACTAATCTCCTTAATTAACTGCTACAACAGGCCAATTGTTTAATTCGTTGTTAATTATAATCTCTTCTGCAAATCCAATACCATCCCCTGCCGGATAGGCAGGTATTCAGGTGCCTAAAATCGTAAGGCTTTGTCAGATATAAAGTTGCATCAGGGAAAAATCATATAAGCGGCGTTTTCGTCGATATTTGGCGTGTTATTGAACGCTAATTCTGTCAGGGTTTGGTGCAAATCACGCCAAGTTGGCAGGCCGAGTGGTTCCGTTTTGAAAACCTTGATATTACCGGACGGCATTTAGAATTTTATGAATGCCTGAGCGTGGGTTAACATTGGAGGGTTAAATTGCCGAAATCAAGCCTGTCGGCCTGTTTAGCTTGAGTGAAAAGGGGTACAACGCGCGTTTTTGCTTGATTGAAATAATTGTTTCCGTTACAATGAGAAGAAATATGTATAATTAAAATTTAGGGGTGAACGAGGATGATGAAAAAGCTTACTTTTGCTTTGCTGTGCATTTTTGCATTACAAATCTGCCAGGCGAAGGTCATTAAAGTAGATTTTAACGGCACAGAGGATTATAACAACATTCAGGACGCGATTTACTACGCTGAAGAGGGTGATACCATCGAGGTCCTGCCGGGAACTTATGCTGAAAGCATAGCCTATTATGGCCGTAATTTGACCGTTAGAAGCATTGACCCGTGTGATCCCAATATAGTAGATGTCACACAAATAATTGGTGACCCCAATGCGGAATACGCGGTAGTGTTCGACTGGCTTGAGGGGCGTACCTCGGTAATCGAAGGTTTCACTATTGGGGGAAACACCGAGAGTGGCATATTTTGCTATAACACCTCTCCGACCATACGCAATAATATAATTCAGGGTTTCTTGGATGATGGAATATGGGGAGCGTATGGGGCTGCTCCAGCTATATATAACAACATCATTAGAGACGCAAACGGGGATCCGTGTACGGTTGCCATTCATAATTGTGACGGACCTATTTACAAAAATATAATAGAATTTAACGGTATCGGAATATGGGATTGTCAGGGGGACATTTACGACAACATCATAGTCAACAACGGTTGTGGACTTTATCTTTGCCACGGGACGATTGAGAGATGCGAAATATCCTTAAATTATCACGGCACGATGAGTTTACCCTGCAAAAACTGGGGAGTGTACGACTGTAACGCGAGTATAGTAGACTGCAACATAACCAGGAACGGAGTGGCCGGTGACAGCGGCGGGGGCATAGCTTTGTGCGGCGGCTCGATTATCGATTGTAATATAACCGACAATAACGGTGTCGGCGTCGAAGAATGTGCCGGTTCAGTTTTTAATTGTCATGTTCTTAATAATGACGGAGCCGGCGTACAGAAATGTTCAAGTTTTATCGGCAACTCGCACATTTGCGATAATAATGGAATTGGTGTAAACGGCTGTTTGGGCACCATCAGCTATTGCTCGATTATGAGAAATGACGGCAGTGGCGTGGCGGATTGTTGCGATACAATCAGCTTTTGCGACATATCGGAGAATGAAGGTTTCGGACTTTCAGAGTGCAACAGCGTTCTGGATTGCAATGTGGCTGATAATAATGACACCGGAGTTTATAAGTGCATTGGAGAAATATGTCGAAACAGAATTGTTCGCAATAACGGAGCCAGCGGCAGTAATCCGAACGGCGGGGGTTTGCTGGGTTGCGTTGGACGCATTTCAGAAAATATAATCTCCGAGAACATATCGGCATGGGACGGCGGAGGGATGCATGATTGCTCCAATGATTCCCTTGCGGATGCATGCGATATGATTATCGAAATAAGCAATAATGTAATTAGTGGTAATTTTGCCCTGAATGCAGGTGGAGGCATAAGCGACTGTAATAATTCACTGATAATTAACAATACGATTGTTGGTAACCGGGCCGACACTTACGGAGGCGGTCTGTTTTTAATCGACGGCTCCGGCACCAGTGAGATTGGGGATGACGAAGGCAATATATCGCAGGTGCGGAACAACATAATAGCTTTGAACAGAAGCTGGGACGGAGGTGCCATATACGGACATGATAGCACCTGGATGGCATTTAACAGCTTCAAGCGTGAGCGTACCGGAGGCGGATGGATAGGTCTCATTGACGGCGGTGTTTTGCCGGGGCCCGGGGACCAGGTTATTCAGGATCCATGCTTTGCGGTGCCGGGTTACTGGGACCTTTTCGGCAACTGGGTTGATGGAGAGTATCATCTTAAATCAACAATCGGTCGCTGGGACCCCAATAGTGAAAGCTGGGTGATTGATTATGGTATAATGAGTCCCTGTATTGATCGCGGCGATCCCTGTGATTACTATGGTCCTGAACCTGACCCCTGTGGATTTACAATCAATCAGGGAGCTTACGGCGGTACCGAGTATGCAAGTAAGTCGCCTTACGGTATTGAAAACTATTGCATCCGGCCGGTTACGGGGGATTTGAACGGGGACTGTAAATTGAATTTTGAGGACTTTTCTATCATGGCCTCAAAGTGGATGCAGGTCATACCTGTTTATATTGACCCCAACATAGTTTATACTCGCTATTTCAGGGGAGTAACAGACATAAATGACGTTGAAGACATCAATGATGTTAATGACGTTGCTTACGCGGTAGCCGGAGATGCTTTGGGCAACGCCTATGTTGCCGGGAGTCTTTACGAGATAGGCATGCGCAAGAATTATTTTATCGCCAAGCTGGATCCCAACGGCGATGCAGTCTGGGTATCAGGATATGACGACGTTAATAACCTGGATGACATTGCGGTGGCTATAGCTGTTGATGACACGAATAATGTTTATGTTACCGGTCTTAGTGAGGGCTTCGGAAACGATAACGATTACCTGACCGTGAAGTTTGACTCTAACGGGCAGCAGGAGTGGTCGGCGAGGTACAACGGTTCCGGTAACAGCAAAGACGAACCCTTCGACATTGCGGTTGACGGGGCGGGAAACTGTTATGTTACAGGTGAAAGTGTAGGCTATACCACCGGATATGATTTCGCTACAGTCAAGTACGACCCCAATGGCAATGAGTTGTGGGTTGCTCGTTATGAAGGCCCATCCGGCGATTATGGCCCGGAGCACGCTTACGGACTGGTACTCGACAGCAAGGGTTATCCTTATGTTACAGGTTATGGTACATCGCAAGGGTCAGATTGGGATTACGTTACCATAAAGTATGACCGTGTGGACGGGAACGAGATTTGGCTCGACAGGTATGACGGGCCTGGAAATACATGGGACTGGGCATCTGACATCGCTGTGGATTCAAACGATAATATTTATGTTACCGGTACCAGCGCAAGTTTTAACTGGCAGACGGATTTTGACTACGCGACTGTCAAATATGACGTCAATGGAACCCGCCTTTGGGTCAGCCGGTACGACGGGCTGGCCGGTGAAGAAGACTCCGCCAGCGCTGTTATCGCAGATAAATTGGGAAATTGCTATGTAACCGGCAAGAGTATAAGCTCCGATGGAGATTACGATTACGCAACTGTCAAATACGATGCTGATGGTAATGAAGTTTGGAGCGCGAGGACCGACGGGGACACAGGAAGCGATGATTTTGCGGTTTGCGTGGCGGTTGACAGCAATAGCCGGGTTTATGTCGGCGGAGAAAGCCAGGGACAGGATTCCGGCTTTGATTTCTTAACGGTATGTTACGAGCCCAACGGTGTGGAGTTTTGGATAGACAGATTTAACGGCTCGGGCAACGGCCGGGAACAAGTTAAGAGCCTTATCGCAGACCCTCTCGGTGACATTTATGTCGTCGGCAGTACTTTATTTTCCGACGGCGGATATGCCGCTGCGATTATTAAGTACTCGGGACAGCCGGGATTTACGGTAACAGAAGCCGGGGACGTAAATGGCGATTCGCGGGTCGATTTCAAAGACGTTCTTATAATGGCCGAGCATTGGCTTGAATGTATGTTATATCCGTGGGAATTATGCTGGCAATAATTGTGCATTTGGAACTGAGGCTGATTGCATGGAAATAAATCCTTTTAATATGTTGCCGGCGTACTGTGATTGTGTGGAATTTGTTGAAGCACGGAAAGGCTGGAAGCCTTCAGGTTCGTATATTTCGAGGGAGCGGATGGCTTTCTTTTGCGGGGAGCATTTTATATGAGAAAACTGCTGAACAGTTCAACCTGGCGACGACTTTCATTTTTGCTGTTCGCCATTTTACTTTTCGGTCGTCTTTGGGCCGCTCCCACCTCACAGGAGCAGGCTCGACAATTGGTTAAGGGCTGGCTGAACGTGGAGCCTCAACCTTTGAATGCGGAGCTTGGTCAGCAGGTATTGCGAGTCGAGACCTATAGCGACAGTCAGGGGCGGGCTGTATATTACGTGGTTTATCTTGAACCTTCCGGTTTTGTAATTGTTCCCGCAGATGATTTAGTGGAGCCTGTTATATGTTTCAGCAGCGAAGGTACTTACAATCCTTCTCCGGACAATCCATTGGGTGCAATGGTAAGCAGAGACCTACCCTCTCGTTTATCCGCCGTTCGTTCCGCCAAGCCGGTTCCGGAAGACATGACTTTGAAAAGCGCAGAGACAAGTCTCCGGAAATCGATGATTCAGGCCCGCCGAAGATGGACCAGGCTTCAGGAAGCGGCCTCGCAGGACCAGTCGGATTATCCAGTATTTCCAGAACCCAATGTGTTAGAAGACGAGGCTAACGGCACACTTGGAGGTTTGCCCCATGTGCCCGACGTTCGTGTGGAACCTCTTATAGAAAGCAAGTGGAGCCAAAGCACCGTTTGTGGACAGGCCTGCTTTAATTACTATACGCCCCCTTATGGCCCGGGCAATATCAACAACTATGTTTGTGGCTGTTGTGCTACGGCGACGGCACAATTGCTGCGCTATCACCAGCACCCCAATGCTCCGGCAGATTTGGGGCCTTATCTGATTCATGTTGATGGGGAGCCGGAAATGGCCTCTCTTGGGGGCGGAGACGGCTTCGGCGGTCCTTATCAGTGGGAGAAGATGGTGCTCGTACCCGATTGCAATATCACCCTTGAGCAACGAAAAGCCATCGGTGCTATCTGCCACGATGCGGGTGTGGCCGAGAATATGTGGTATACTGCCGGCGGTTCGGGCTGCGTAATGCCTGACATACAGGAGGCCCTTGAAGGCCCATTTGATTATAGTAATGCCGTGTTGTGTGATAATTCGGGTCAAAATATCCCCACTTTCGATCTTTACAGGATGCTTAATCCCAACCTTGATGCTAATTATCCTGTGCTTCTTGGTATCCACGGGGTTGGGGGTGGGCATGCGATTGTCGCCGATGGTTACGGCTATGACGGCCAAACCATCTATCATCACCTCAACATGGGCTGGAGCGGATTTGATGACGCCTGGTACACTTTACCGCTCATCCAGGGAGAATACGCTAATTTCAATATGGTCGATTCGTGCGTCTACAATGTTTTCCAGACCGGTTCGGGAGAAATCATCAGTGGAAGGGTTATGCACGTTGCAGGTTTTCCCATCATTAATGCTCAGGTTACAGCTCAGGGGCCCGGCGGTCCGTTTACTACAACCGTGAACGACAAGGGTATTTATGCCTTCCCCAAAGTACAATCTAATTCGACGTATACTATATCGGTGTCCAGGCCCGGTTATTATTTCCAGAATCAGGTTGTTGATATACAAGTGTCCAGATTTGGAGGGACCTCCGGCGACTATGATGTTGGTAATTTGTGGGGCATTGATTTTTTCGGTGCCGACGGATTGGTGAGTATTATAGAACCCAACGGCGGAGAGGAATTTGCCCGCGGTTTGTCTTACGAAATTACGTGGGACTATCAAGGGAACGTAGGTCCTTATGTCAAAATAGAGCTTTACAAAGACGACCAGTTTGACAGTGTGATAGTACAGAAGACCACCAATGACGGTTTTTTTCTATGGACGATTAATCCCGACCAGGAAGTAGGCTCGGATTACAGAATAGTGATTACTTCTCTTCGTAATAATTATATTAATGACGACAGCGACGAAGATTTCTCGATAGTAAGCGGGGCACCCCGGCTCGACCTTACAAATCCTGTAGGTGGTCAGTCTTTCCTGAGGGGAGGTACGGTCGACATTGAGTGGGATTCGGCCGGAGCCGTCGGAGATTTTATCAAAATCCAACTATATCGCGGACCCGAAAAGGTGGAGTTGGCGACCGATAACGGGGACATTGTAACTGAAACCGACGACGACGGCTTGTATCAGTGGCAGATTCCTGATAGTCTCGAACCGAGTACCGAGTACAGGATAAAAATAATTTGTGTAGCCGACCCAACAACGTACGACATAACAAAAACGCATTTTACAATTTTTGGCTCTTCAATTGTAGTTACCTCCCCCGTCGGAGGTGAAGTCTGGCAGCGGGGGGTCAGCTATGACATTACCTGGCAGCATAGCGGGACCGTGGGCAACACCGTACGAATTGATTTGTATCAGGGGGGTGTTTTCCACAGCATTTTAGCAGATGCCACCGAGAACGACGGCTTGTTTGCCTGGGGCGTGGACCCAAATCTTGATATAAGTAATGATTACACCGTCAGGGTAACTTCCGTTGATGATCCAAACTTTTTCGACGAGATTGACGGAGATTTTGCAATTTACGATATTGCATGGGCGGAATTGCCGTCTAAAATTTTTGCATTTGACGGAACACAGCAGCAAAACTTCGCCTATGCGGTCGCTTTGGACGAAGATTATGCAGCTTTTGGAGCCGTCAAAGACCAGGACATGGGTATAGACGCCGGCGCGGCATACATATTTGAGCGACAGGGAGAAGTCTGGGCACATCAGGCAAAACTGACAGCTTCTGACCCAAATGATTACGATTACTTTGGTACGGCAGTTGACATCCACGGTGAATTTGTGGTTGCAGGAGCACCCGGCGATGACGAAAACGGTAATGCATCCGGAGCAGTGTACGTATACGAGCGAGACGGCGGTGTATGGAGCCAGCAGGTCAAACTGGCGGCTTCGGACGCAAGTTCATCCGCCAGATTTGGAAGTTCTGTTTCTATTGACGGCGACTACCTGATTGTCGGAGCTTATGGTGAAGATGGTAACGGCACGGATTCCGGAGCTGCTTATATTTTCAAATTTAGTGGGGGCAACTGGGTTCAGCAGCAAAAGCTCACCGCGAATCAGGCAGGTGAAGGCGACTATTTCGGATATTCTGTTTCTATAAGCGGACAGTATGCGATAGTCGGCGCCTGGGGTGATGGAGGAACCGGTGTCGGAAGACCGGCTGCATATATCTTCAAACGCACGGATGATACCTGGAGTCAGCAAACAAGACTTGATCCTCCTGGTGGACAACAGGACACGGACTTCGGTTTTTCTGTGTCAATCACCGGCGATAATGCAGTGGTCGGAGCGTATACCGATGTAGTAGACCAGAAGAATACCGGTGCAGCTTATGTTTTTGAGCGCGACAAGACCCAGTGGGTTCAGCGGGCCAAACTTTCAGCCTCAGATGCCCAGGCGGACATCCGCTTTGGTTCTGTTTCTATCAAAGACGAGTACATAATAGTCGGCGCCCGCTGGGATTTAGAGAGCGGCCAAAAGGCGGGTGCGGCTTACATATTCAAGTACAACGACCGTCGATGGTTACAGTATGCCAAACTCATCAGCACCGATGTCGAGGCTTATGATTATTTCGGCTCGGCGGTGGATATAAGCAGCGACTTTGCCCTCATGGGGGCTTATGGGGATGATGATAAGGGTTTTGATTCCGGTGCGGCTTATCTGTTTACTTCGCTCCATCTCAAAACGCCCAACGGGGGAGAACAATGGATTGCTTCAGACCCCTGCGAAATAACATGGTCGGGAAGTCCGGGAGCTATCGGGACCGAAGTAAAAATTGAGTTATATGAAGGCGACCAGCATGTTCAAACCATCGTTAACTCGACCGAGAACGATGGTTCTTACATCTGGGTGATACCGGCGGATATGGCGCCGAGTTCCTATTACAGAGTCAAGATTAGCTCTGTTGACAATCCTTCATATCACGACTGGAGCAATTCCTATTTTGCCGTATGGAGCAGTACAAATAACCCTCTGTATGTTGACCGTACCGCGTCAGGTTTAAATGACGGCAGTTCGTGGGGTAATGCTTTTACGGAGTTGTCGTCGGCATTGGCTGTAGCGGTCAAGGGACAGCAGATTTGGGTTGCCCGGGGTACTTACAGACCGGATTATGATGTTGATTTCAATGGTCATAGTGGTGACCGGACCGCCGGCTTCGAAGTCAAAAACGGGGTGGAGATTTACGGTGGTTTTCCGAAGGGCGGCAGCACCTGGCAACAAAGAGACCCCAATCAGTATCTAACGGTGCTGACCGGCGACCTCGCCAACGATGACCCTAATACAGACGATAACAGCTATCACGTCGTTAAAATCAGCGATACGGACGAAACAAGTATTATTGACGGCTTTTCGATAACGGCGGGCGAAGCCAACGGTGTAGAAGACTTCTCCAGAGGAAGTGGTATTTACTGCACGTCGGCGGATGCCATAATCAGCAATTGTACTATAATGGGCAATTGCGCAGGCTTTCTCGGCGGCGGAGCATATGTTGCGGGTGGTGAGCCTGTTTTCATAAACTGTGTCTTCAAAAACAATTCCGCAGTTGAAGGCGGCGGCGTTCATGTATACCAGAGCGAGGCTGAATTCAGCCGTTGCCGGTTCATTGCAAATTCGTCGCAGGAGGCCGGCGGCTTGTTCGTTTCATCAGACAGTAACCCGGATGTCTTGAATTGCCTCTTTACCGCCAATTACGCCCAGCACGACGGTGGAGGTATTTTCATCTTCTACCCCACTAACACAGTAATTACCAACTGTACTTTGGCACAAAATACTGCAGGACGGGACGGGGGTGGATTGCTCAACTACGAAGGTGTGGTGGATGTTAGGAGTTGTATTTTCAATGATAACCTCGCGGAAGACGGGGACGTTAACGGCGTTAATGGGCAGATAGGGGGATTGTCTGAGTTGAATTATTGTTGCCTTCAGGGTTATTCCGAGCCTAATGCGGCCAACGATATCAATGGTGTGGGGATTGTTGATGTCGACCCGTTGTTTGTCCGGCCCGGGTGGTGGGACGGCAGTTCCTGGATTGAGGGCAATTACCGATTGCAGTCGAAAGTGGGCAGGTGGGACCCGAATTTGGCCAAATGGGTGATAGACAGCAATAGCAGCCCTTGTTTGGACAAGGGCGACCCTGCAGCGGATTATTCGGGAGAACCTGTGCCGAACGGAGGCCGGGTTAACCTGGGCTTCTATGGCGGCACCGCTCAAGCCAGTATGTCCGGAGAAAGCTGGCAGGGGGCGGACGTCAACGGAGATGGTGTGGTTGACAGGCGGGATTTGCAGGTTCTCATAAATCAGTGGCTTATGAACGCTACCGGCGAACAGGGAGACCTTGACGGCAGTGGTTTTGTGGATTTTCTTGATTACAGCCATTTTGCCGGTCGCTGGCCGAGGTGGAAAAACGAAGGTTTTTGGCCGTAGCTTCATTTATCGAGAATAAGCCGTTAGAGTCGTTTTCGACGCGTTACTTTCTTAATATGTGATATGCGGGGGGATGCTTTGCGCTACATTTGTTACAATATCCATTGCGAAAATGCTGGTATGGTACTTGGCAGCGGTAAATGTTT
>CAZGGE010000050.1:16107-18662 GCA_964524285.1 uncultured Pirellulales bacterium | reverse complement strand
GCGGTTTCACCGCTGTTTATGATAAAGGCGCGTCCGAGAGAATTACAATCTATAATGCAATTGTCGGGGCCGTCCTCGGAGGTTATGGTTACGGCCTTACCGTTGATTTCGATATCGTAATTACCCTCGCCGCTGTATTCTCCGTCGATAATTATTATTCTGTTTCCGTCTTTCGATTCGTCGATAGCTTCCTGGATGCTGTCAAACGGAAAGTCTCGGGTGCCGTCCTCATTAGGGTCGCTTATTGTCGGGTCGCCCGGCCCCGGGTCGTTCGGTGCATCATCGTCGACCCAGATATACCTGATTGGCAACGGCGCGCTGGTGATTAGCGAATAATTTTGAGCGCCGTTCAACAACTCTCCTTTGTGACTTACAGTTATGACATACGTTCCTTCGTTCGGTGAAGGGACATAAACCTGTTCAACGTTATCGAGCGTGTTGTCGCCGGTTGTAGCCGCCGCCAGCGGATTACAGGGGTCCAGAACATACGGCTCAAATACCGCCTCGGGAATCTGCGGGTTACACGGGTCGTACAAGGTTATTCTGAGGTCCAGGTCGTTCACCAGAACGGGCGTATTATTGTCAAGAACCTCATCATTGGGGTCAAAACCACTATTGGGGTCGTTGAAATCGATGGTGCTGTCTATGGCCTGTCCGGGTGGGTCGGTCCAGCAAAGTGTTGTAAACAATGGCTCGGTACCCTGCGGCTCAAAGGTAAAGGTATAAATGTTGTTGCTGTCGGGTGCGAGAACGTCTTCTATAATTCGTATGCCGTTGGGGTCACCGGGGCCGTTAAGCTGGTTGATATATTTATAATCACCTTCGATGTAATCAGAAGCGGTTTTAACGTCCATAAGTCCCCAGCCGGTCTTATAGTCAGGTCCACCACTGAGCAAATCCGTGGCCGTATGAATAATAAGAGCCTTCAGAGTGCTTGCCCGCATTGACTGTCCTTTGTCATCGGAACCATCACCGAACCTTTGTTGCCAGTGGTCAACCAAAAGTGTCGCCGACCCTGAAGCGTTCGCGCAGGCCATACTCGTTCCGCTTGATATTGCATAACTATTTACGTCTTTTGCCCAGCAGGAGGTAAGAGATGTTCCATTTGCTACAATATCAGGTTTAATTCTTCCGTCATCGGCCGGCCCCCAACCGCTGAATGCTGTCATGTTCCCGTTGGATGGGTCTCTCTGTCCTGCCGCAACTGCGTCCTGTACGGCACCTACTGTGATAATATTTTTTGCGCATCCCATACTGGTTACCGTGTCGTAACCGCCGTTTTCCCAGCCGTCGGGTAGCGGGTCCGTGGCGGGATCATATTGCTTTGACACCCACCTTATCAAATTGGGGTCGCTCAAATCCATATACCAGAAAAGCTCATCTTCGGCGGGCAGAGGGTCGTTTCTGTCGTTACCTGCCGCTTTGAAAGGCAAAAAATAAGGCGCCATATAGCAAACATAGTCCCAGTCTGCCGCCCACTGGCTATACTGCCCGAATATTCTGTCTTCTCGTTCACCCCATAAACCGAACCAGTAAAGTGCGTCAGGGTCATAAATCCACAGCCAATCCTCCGCGAGTACAGCCAGGTCGTGATAATCCACAAACCCGTCCAGTTGTGCCCACGGGCCGATATCAGCAATTTCGCTTTCTTCCATCCAGTAGGAGGCAAGTATCGCATAATCCGCAAAGTCAACTGAGCCGTCGAGGTTCAAATCGCCGGGTGGATTTGCGAAGTAGCCTTGTTCCCATCCCGCAATGAATCCATAAGAGTGATTGGACAAATACAAACTGCCGGTCTGGCCTTCCCCTGATGCTCCATAAGCAAACATTTCGCCGGTGTCGGCATCCCAGTCAAGTGAATATACGGTTGAATCCGGAGCCATGCCCTTTGCCTCTGCATAGAGACCGGCGGCAGCTATGGTTCCGGAGACGTGTGTTGCGTGATTGCTGAAAGGTCCTTCATTAGGGTCGACCGGCTGGTTGCTATCCATTATCTGTACACGATTCAGCAATTCCTGATGGCTAAAGCGGGGCCAGCCACTGTCCCATACGCCGACTTTTGCAGTGTTTCCGTCCAGCGGCGGTACGTGGGGAGGGTGAAGAAGGTTTGCTCCCGTGGAAATGGCGGCGTCAGCGTTAAAGGAAATTTTGTATATAGGCCGGCCTTTGGCAACCGCAATAAGCTCGAATTGCCTGCCTGAAGCACTGCCCTTAATCTTCCAGCCAACCTGCCTGGCGTTTTTTACTGCTTTTGCCTTTCTGTTATGGGCTTTTTGTGAGTATATCTGTGTTTGTGAACTCAGCACACGTTCACGTGTCCCGCCGGGAGGAGCAGGTGTAAAAAGTTCTATACCAGGCTGCTTTTGCGACGTTGCTGCATTTACAGGTTCGCAGAAACAAATCAACGAAAACAAAACCAGCGTGACAACAGATGGCGTAATAATTGTTTTTTTGCTGAAAAATGCAGATTTTTTCATCTACCCTTTCCCCTTTTTAATTACTATAATTTTACCAAAACTGCCCTTTCGATGCCAGCAAAAAGTGCCCTCAGCTTT
>CAZGGE010000050.1:14560-16097 GCA_964524285.1 uncultured Pirellulales bacterium | reverse complement strand
TTTCTTAATAAAGTAACTTTTCCCTGGAAAGCTGCTGACACGTTATTTGGCCGATAAAAACCCCGTTTATTGCCTGAGAAGCCTTGTAAGCTCTTCGTGAACCTTCTTGTTTGCAGCGATAAGCGGTAACTCAGAGCCCTGGTATGAATTCATGTCTATGGGAAAAATGCTGTCGCCCTTCCAGTTGGTACATTTTGCACCGGCCATTGTGGCTACAAAAGCACCAGCCGCCAAGTCCCAGAGTTTTGGTGTACAGGCAATTGTAGCTACAAGCCCACCCGAAGCTACGTATGCCAACTGCAGTGCGGTGGTTCCAAAGTTACGAAATCTGGTCTTTTCCATGATTTCAGCAATCCATTTAGGCATCGGACTTGTAAAGTGGCTGTCAATACCCACGCTGCAAAACTGGCTTATCTTTTCTTCGCCGGCTGAAATATGCCGACCGTTAAGTTGAGCCTGGCCATTCTGAACCGCTGTAAACATCAAATCCGTTGCAGGCTGAAAGACTACCCCTGCAACAGGCTCACCCTCGTATAGTACCGCCAGACTTATTGCGAAAAGCACAATACCATGTGCGAAATTGTTCGTGCCGTCAATTGGGTCTATCACCCACCAGAACTGTTGAGTACCTCGAGGAGATTGCTTGAAAATTCCTTCCTCTGTGCACTCTTCTGCCAGAAACCCGTGGTCGGGATAGGTCTCTTTTATTCGGTCAACGATAATCTTCTGACAGTGAGAGTCCGCAGGTGTTACCAGTTCGGTATCGTTTTTGATAGAGAACTTTGTGTAATTTAATTCTTCCATCGCCCGCTGGCCTGCAAGTCTGGCAGCCACAACAGCGGTTTCGAGAAGCCGGCTAAGCGTTCCTTGATCCAGAACCATCTTTATCCCTCTCATTGACAAACTTGACAGGTATCCTTGAGCAACTTATCTTATTGTAATTATGCAAAACAGCCAAGTCCTTAGCGGATTAAAAATCTTTGAGCCTGCATCTGTCGAACATCGCATAGTGGCGCTGCTCCTGCTCGCTTTGGTGGCGGGTTTGTTTACAGTGCTGGGATTGTCGGCGGCTGGATTCATCGACGTGGGTCGTATAGTCGGCCCCTGCGGTTTCAAACAAAGGTACGGCCTGCCGTGCCCTACCTGTGCCATGACCACCGCCGGTAAAGCTTTCGTAAGAGGCGAGATTTTCGAGGCCTTTTACATACAGCCCGCCGGTGCACTGCTCGCGGTTTTAATGTTATTAATTGGAATACTGTCTTTTATTACCGCTGTTTTTGGAGTTTATCTTGCGCCTGTAAAGCGATTCCTTGAAGAAGTTAAAGTACAGTATATTGTGCTGGCACTGATAATCATCGTCTCTGCAGGATGGGCGGTTACCCTCGCACGGGCGATGGCGTCAAAATGACTTTTCACAGGAACGACGACATGTCAAATTTGCGATTAAATCTTTTTGCATCGGCAACTTTAAGTCTTCTGTTGTTTTATGCAGGCTGCCAGTATGGATACCCCTCTTGCCTGGCCCACTTTTATGGCA
>CAZGGE010000050.1:0-14550 GCA_964524285.1 uncultured Pirellulales bacterium | reverse complement strand
CAGGCTGCCAGTATGCAGGACTGACAAGCGTGGCCGGAACGCCGACTATTTATGAACGGGTGGTCCCAGCTGAGTATAATCTGACCGAAAGGGCAAACGACAGGTTGCTGGTTTATGTTCTTCATCCGGCCAGGCTTAATACCGCTTACAATCTAAGATATCATATGACCAGGTCGTTTAATAAAATGATTATCCAGAGACTTGAAATGCCCGAAAAAGCATTAGTCGATTACGCACAACTGGTGCAGCTCCGCTCAAGCAGACACGATTTTCAGCATTTGTCAATCCCGCAAATAGGTAAAAGCCTCGGCGCCGACATGGTGCTTTTTGTCAGAATTACAGACTACAGTCTCAAAAAGGTTGCGGATACCGGCTATGAAGGTGCCATGTCGGCATGTGCGTTACTGATAGAAACTAAGACCGGCGAGAAAATCTGGCCCCAAAAACAGGAACTAAAAGCCGTTAAGGTTGGCTTCGACATGGAACCAAGAGGACAGGAGGTCGCTGTAGTAAGACTCATAGCAGCCTGCACACACTGTATAACCAGATATCTGTATGACTGCCCCGAACGCAGATTCAAAATAGCCGACGAAAGAAGCAGAAAAGGATGGAAAGACTGGGATAAGCAAATCTTTATGGAGAATCAAAATGATTAAAGTACTGGTAACCGACAAGCTCGCTCAGGAGGGTATCGACCTTCTAAACTCAAAAGAAGGTGTGCAGGCCGTCATCAAGACGGGTATAAGCGAAGATGAGCTTGCCCAAATAATCGGCGACAACGACGGCCTCATAATACGCAGCGGCACAAAAGTTACTGCAAAAGTACTGTCGAGTCCGGGCAAGCTGAAAGCTATAGCACGTGCGGGGGTCGGTGTTGATAATATCGACATACCAGAGGCCACCAGAAAGGGAATTCTGGTAATGAATACGCCCGGCGGCAACACCTTGAGCGCAGCCGAACACACGATGGCATTGATACTGGCAATGAGCAGAAATGTGGTGCAGGCCTGTACGAGTCTTAAGAGCGGCGCATGGGATAGAAAAAAATATATGGGTAATCAAATCAACAATAAGGTTCTCGGCATCATAGGGTTGGGCAGAATCGGGATGGCGGTGGCTAAAATGGCGACAGGTTTCGACATGAAGGTGCTTGGATATGACCCTCTCGCTGAACCGCCGGAAGCGGAAAAAGCCGGAATTGAAATCAGTGACAGCCTCGAAAGAATTTTCAGGCAAGCAGATTATATAACCGTTCACGTTCCAAAGAATGAAGATACGATAAATATGATTGGCGCTGAGCAGATAAAGCTTATGAAGCCCGCCGTTCGTCTTATAAATTGTGCAAGAGGCGGAATCATTAACGAAGATGCTCTTTACGACGCCCTTGCCGAAAAGCGTATAGCAGGTGCTGCTCTTGATGTGTACCCCCAGGAGCCGCCGCAGAACACGCGATTCAAAGAACTTGAAAACTGTGTAGTTACGCCGCATCTCGGTGCAAGCACGCGTGAGGCACAAATAGGCGTGGCGGTCGAAGCAGCGGAAATACTTGTCGATGCTATCAAAGGTGGCCCTGTTCGAAACGCTCTCAACGCTCCTGTAACCGCAGGAAAAGTCCCGCTCATAATCAGCCAGTACAGCAAACTGGCGTTGAGAATAGGTAAACTTATCAGCACAATCGCACCGGGAAGAATCAAAAATGTCGAAGTTCAATACAGAGGCTCGGTCGCAAACATGTCGGTGGAGCAGGTAACGGTATCATTTATCATCGGGCTGCTTCAAAAGCATTTCGATATGCCCCTTAATATCGTAAACGCGCCCGTTCTTGCCAAAGAACGCGGTATCAGCGTTGACGAAACAAAAAACACCGAGGCACAGGATGTTGCCTCCAGCTTTAGTGCCCGGGTTACTACGGACAAAGTAACGCGAACGGTAACCGGCTCTGTCTTTGGCGGCACACTTTTGAGAATTATCGAAATAGACGGTTTCAAAATTGAGATGACTCCCCAGGGTGCCGTCCTTGTTATCTTGAACGACGATAAGCCCGGCGTCATCGGTGCGGTCGGAACCGTTTGCGGAAAACACAAAATCAATATATGTACGATGGGCGTCGGACAAAAACTCGAAGAGCAAAAAGCAACACTGGCGGTAAGCCTTGACAAACTCCCGGATGAGAAAGCTGTTGAAGAGTTGAGCAAACTCGATTTTGTAAATGAAATCTACGTTTGCAAACTCGACTGAACCAACGGCCCTGCTGCAAAATCTTGTCATCCAATGTTATCTATCCCGGGAAGCAGCATTAACCATGGCAGAAAAACTGATAATCAGTATCAGCGGAATGAGAGGTATCGTCGGAGATAACCTTAATCCCACAATTGCATCGGAATATGGGTCGGCTTTTGGTTCATTCCTGAAGCAAAATATTTCTGAGGCAGACAATGGCAGGCTTCGCGTTTGCATCGGACGTGATTCAAGGGTAAGCGGCCAAATGCTTAAGTCAGCGGTTGTCTCAGGGCTTTGTGCAACGGGGATGGATGTCATTGACCTTGGTCTTGTAACGACCCCCTGTGTCGGAATTATGGTAAAGCATCTCGAATGTGTCGGCGGTGTTATAATTACTGCGTCCCACAACCCGGTAGAATATAACGGTATAAAACTATTGCTCGGCAGCGGCATGGCACCATCTCCGGAACAAGCCGCTGTAATTAAAAATTTATTTGTTCAAAAAGAATTCAGCTTCGCTGGTTCTGCAGGTTGCGGCTCAATTATCCGTAATGAACAAACACATTCAGAGCATATTCAAAAAGTCCTTGCGATAATTGACCGTGAATTAATTGCCGGACGGCAATTTCGCGTGGTGCTGGATAGTGTTAATGGTGCCGGCGGGCCTGTAACAAAAAAGCTGATGGCAGAACTGGGTTGTCGAGCAACTTGCGTCAACGACGAACCGTCGGGTCTTTTCGAGCATAATCCCGAACCAATTGCCGAAAATCTCCAGGGCCTTTGTCGGCACGTAAAATCAAACAACGCCGACGTCGGTTTTGCACAGGATCCGGACGCTGACCGGCTTGCAATTGTTAATGAAAATGGAGTTTACATCGGCGAGGAATATACGCTGGCTTTGGCTGCTTCGCAGGTACTGCGTTCTCATAAAGGCCCGGTAGCTACGAATCTTTCCACCTCTCGAATGATAGATGATGTGGCTGCCGAATCAGGCATAGAAGTAATTCGTACAGCCGTTGGAGAAGCAAACGTCGCATCGGCAATGCTGAAAAACGACTGCGTCATCGGAGGTGAAGGCAACGGCGGTGTTATCGACCTGCGTGTCGGACCGGTTCGCGACAGCCTGGTCGCCATTGCCTTGGTGCTCGAGCTTATGGCCGAAACTGGAAAGACCATAAGCCAACTCACAAGGCAAATACCGGCATATCACATGATTAAGCAAAAATTCCCGGCCGGCCCCGAACAGGCAAAAAAAATAGTCGACAAGGCAAGGCAGCATTTTGATAAAGCAAGACTAAATACCACCGACGGCTGCAGATTCGACTTTCCCGACGGCTGGCTCCACCTTCGAAACAGCAATACCGAGCCGGTAATGCGACTCATCGTTGAAGCAAAATCTGCAGAAGCTGCAAAAAACTACGTTAATATCGTTGAAAATTTTCGCAAAGAAACATAGCCGGAACAAATGCACGACCACAAAATTCACTCTGCGAATAAACAGATTAATTACATCACCAATATCGGGATGGTTGCAAATCTCATTCTTGGCGTGCTGAAGGTTATTGTCGGGCTTCTCGGCGGGTCTATGGCGCTTCTTGCCGACGGCATTCACTCTATCTCTGACATTGCAACGGATATTACGGTTCTCCTCGGCGTTTACCTCGGCTCAAAAAAACCCGACGAACAACATCCCTACGGCCACGGACGAATAGAGACCTTTGCTGCCTTTGTCATCGGCATCGTACTCGCAGTGGTCGGTGCAGGTATGATTTATCGCGCAGTTTTCGACATTGCCGCCGGTCACATCATTGAGCCTGGGTTCGAAATTCTCATCGTTGCACTGGCTTCGGTCGGCGTAAAGGAAATCCTCTACCATACTACAAAACGGATTGCGGTTCGCTGGCATAGCGCCACCCTTTATGCAAACGCCTGGCATCATCGTTCTGATGCGTTAAGTTCCATCGCCGTCATTGTCGGCTTCATCGCATTGCAATTTGGCTTCACATATGGCGACCAGGCTGCCGCAATAGCAGTTGGCTTTATGATTATACTCGTCGGTGCAGGAATCATTAGAGGTTGCCTGTATGAATTTACGGAAGCTGCTGTTGATTCACAAACCTCAGAACATATCAAGCAAATTATCGACTCGAAACCTTCTATCAGAAGATGGCACAGGCTGCGCACAAGAACCATGGGTAGACAGCTTTTCGTAGACCTTCATATTCTGGTTGACCCGGGTCTGAATATTGCATCGGCACACGAAATATCAAGCAATCTGGAAGAATCGCTGCGGTCGGAAATAAGCCGACCTGTCAATATAACTGTTCATGTCGAGCCTGACATTCCGGAAATGCGAACAAATACCGAGTAGTCCCGCGTGAAATGAGCGTATTGCTTGTACCGGTTAAACCAGTAAATCTACGATTTACTGACCTTTAACCCTTGAGAGTATCTCGGGTTGAAAAAGCACTTTCATTTAATCGCCGGCACGTGTAAAATGTTTGCTTTCAAATATCTGTCGTTGTTTTCTAAGGACTAATTGACTTATGAGCCTTGAAAATTTCTTCAGTCCGGAATCCGTCGCAATCGTCGGAGCCTCACAAAAAATCGGAAAGGTGGGCCATGACCTCCTGACTAATATGATTGAAGGAGGATACAAGGGCAAAATTTTTCCGGTCAATCCCAACGCGGACACAATCGAAGGCATTAAATGTTACACCGACCTTGCCTCCATCGGTGAGACCCCGGATTTGGTTATCATTATCGTACCTGCGAAGATAGTTCCTGAAATTATGAAACAATGTGCCGATGTAAAAGCACTTTCTGTTATCATAATCACCGCCGGCTTCAAGGAAGTAGGCGAGCAGGGACGAAAGCTCGAGCAGGAAATTGCACAAATCGCCAGGCGCAACAACATCCGCGTCATCGGTCCCAACTGTCTGGGCGTAATTGTTCCCAATCATCACTTAAACGCCAGCTTCGGCGGCGATTTGCCAAAACCGGGAGCAACCGCGTACATCTCCCAATCGGGAGCGCTGCTTGCCGCCATTCTTGACCTTGCTGTTGCTGATGGAACCGGCTTCAGCAAGCTCGTAAGCATCGGTAACAAGGTCGACGTAAACGAACTGGACGTTATGGAGGCGCTGGCCGGCGACGATGAAACCTGCGTAATTTCCGGCTATCTCGAAAGCATAACCAACGGCAGGGAATTTGTAAGGGCGGTTGAGCAAATCTCGCACGAAAAACCAATTCTACTTATCAAGTCCGGTGGCACATCCGCCGGTGCAAAAGCCGCCTCTTCTCATACCGGAAGCCTTTCCGGCGGTGAAACCGCTTATGAAGCGGTATTCGAACGGTCGGGAATAGTTCGCTGCAATTCCATAAAGCAGCAGTTCCAGTACTCCCAGGCCTTTGCAAACCAACCACTTCCTGCAGGTTCAGGCGTGGCCGTTATAACAAACGCCGGCGGCCCCGGCATTATGGCGACTGATGCTATCGAAGACCACGGACTGACTTTCGCCTCCCTTGATGAAAATACCGTTAAGAAATTATCTGAAAACCTTCCCTCAGCGGCCAATGTGAACAATCCCGTAGATGTGCTCGGAGATGCTCTCGCAGATAGATATGAATTTGCACTTGATGTCGTACTTGACGACCCAAACGTACATACCGTCCTGATATTACTTACGCCCCAGGCAATGACCCAGGCCAAAGAGACCGCCGAAGCAATTGTCAAAATCGTCAAAACAAAGGACAAAAAACCTGTCCTGACCTGCTTTCTCGGAGCCGCAAAAGTCAAAGAGGCTAACGATGTTCTTCGCAACGGAAAAATTCCCAGATACGAATCGCCGGAAAGTGCCGTCGGAACAATTCGTGTAATGACCGATTATCAAAAATGGCGGCAGAGGCCAAAAAGAGTTGTAAAACTTTTCCCGGTAAACAGAAAAAAGGTTGAGAGAGTAATCGAAAGGCACATCAGAAAAAAAACCCGGGAGGTCGGTGAAACCGAAGCAAAAGAAGTACTCGAAGCCTACGGCTTTGTTACTCCCAAGGGTTCCATCGCAGCAACTCCGGACCAGGCTGCAAGCATCGCGCAGCAAATTGGCTATCCTGTCGTTCTTAAAATCTGGTCTCCTGACATATTACACAAATCCGATGTCGGAGGTGTAAAAGTAGGCTTGAACAACGAGCAGGAAGTAAAGGACGCATTCGATTTAATGATGTATCGCATCCCCAAAAAAGTCCCCGATGCCAGTATACTCGGCGTTCTTGTGGAACAAATGATCAAAAGCGGCAAAGAAGTTATTCTTGGCATGAATCGCGACCCGCGTTTCGGCCCATTGATGATGTTCGGGATGGGAGGAACAATGGTCGAAGTGCTGAAAGATGTTTCATTTTATCTTGCGCCTCTTACCTCGGAAGAAGCAAAGCAGATGCTCAAACGTACAAGAACTTACCGAATGCTCGAAGGCGTAAGGGGAGAAAAGGCTGTCGATGTGGATACAATAGCCGAAGGCCTGCAAAGACTTTCTCAACTGGTTACTGAATTCCCCCAGATTCAGGAACTCGATATTAATCCATTCGTCGTTGGCCCCCAGGGATTCACCCCTATCGCCGTTGATGCCAGAATGAGCGTTGAGAAAATTTAGAATCAGGGAAAAGCTATATGACCACAGAGGAATTCGACTGGAAACAAAAATACAGCGACAAAATCTGCGACGCATCCACCGCCATCAAAACCGTAAAGTCAGGAAACACCGTATTCATAGGCACAGGTTGCGCACAGCCCGGAAATCTCGTAAACGCCCTCGTCGAACACTCAACGCATATCTACGACGCGAATATTGTACACCTTCTTACAATAGGACCGGCTCCCTATGCAGACGAAAACCTGCAGGAAAAGTTCAAAATCAACAGCTTTTTCATCGCTGAAAATGTACGCGACATCATACAAAAAGGCATCGGCGATTATACACCAATTCTCCTGTCCGAAATACCCGCTGAATTCGAAAGCGGCAGGATTCCGGTCGATGTTGCACTTATCAGCGTTACTCCGCCCGATGCTAACGGCCTTTGCAGTCTCGGCGTCTCCGTGGACATAGTCAAATCGGCAATATCAAACGCAAGATATATAATCGCACAGGCCAACAGCAACATGCCTCGCACCTTCGGCGACAGTTTTGTACATGTAAACAATATTGACATGCTGGTACCTTACGACGAAGACATTGTAGAAGTTCCGCCGGCCGAGCCTGACGATACAATGCTGAAAATCGGCCGGAATATCGCCAGGCTCGTAGAAGACGGCAGTACCATCGAATGCGGAATTGGTAGAATACCACAGGTCCTTGCAGAGTGTCTTACCGACAAAAAGGACCTCGGAATACATACCGAAATGTTCAGTGACTGGATAATAGACCTTATCGAGTGCGGCGCAATTACCTGTTCCAAAAAAACGCTGAATCATGGTAAGGTCGTTGCCAGCTTCTGTATGGGAACGAAACGACTGTACGATTACATAGACAATAACCCCTTTTTCGAGTTCTATCCAACTGAATACGTAAATGATACTTTTACTATCAGCAGGCACGAAAAAATGGTCGGCATAAACGTCGGTCTTGAAATCGACCTGACCGGCCAGGTATGTGCGGATTCGCTCGGGCATAAGTTCTACAGCGGCATCGGAGGGCAGGTCGATTTCATTCGAGGCGCCGCCCGGAGCCGCGGCGGAAAAGCCATTATTGCCATGCCCTCCACTGCAAAAGATGGGGAAGTTTCAAGAATCGTCCCCCACCTGAGCAAGGGTGCAGGAGTAGTTACCACGAGAGGCGACGTGCACTATGTAGTAACCGAATATGGAGTCGCATACCTGCACGGAAAAAGCATAAGACAACGCGTCCTCGACCTGACAAATATAGCGCATCCTAAATTCAGAAAGCAACTTCTTCACTCCGCAAAAAAACTGAATTATACTTATCCGGATCAGATAGAACTTTCATGGGAACAGGTCGATTATCCGGAAGAACTCGAAAGGTATGAAACTCTGCGTGACGGCACCGAAATTTTCTTCAGGCCTGTAAAACCAAATGATGAACCCGCCCTTGCTGAGATGTTATATTCGCTCAGTGATGATTCCGTACGCAAGCGCTACATGACGCACACAATCAGATTTCCACACAAAGACGTCCAGCAACTTACTAATATCGACTATCGCAACGAGTTGGCGATAGTCGGGACAGTGCCCGGCGTATCAGGGGAGGAAATCGTAGGTATAGCTCAGTATTTCCTCGACCCTAAAACGCAGGCTGCGGAGGTCGCATTTATTGTTCAGGACGAATGGCAGCAAAAGGGAATGGGCACTTTTATGTTGAATTACCTCACACAGATTGCCAAACAACGAGGCGTCAAGAGATTTTACGCCAAGGTGTTGCCCGCAAATAAGGCGATGCTTGCTGTCTTTTACAACTCTGGCTACAAGGTAAATACCGAATTCGACGGTGAAGTATACAACGTTACATATGACTTGACAGACGACCATTAAAAGGTGCAGCATTGAAACCTACAAAAGCAGCATTTATTCACTGCCCCGAACTTGAGAAAATGCCGTATCCGCCGGACTGCCCTTTCAATACAAGCAGGGCCGGAAAAACAAGGCAAATCCTGGATTCAATGGGCCTGCTTACCGACAAGAATAAATCCGAAGTTCAACCAAAGCCGGCGGAAAAACTTCAACTGAAAAAATTTCACACCGCAAGATATTTGAACGCACTTAAAAATGCCGCTAAAGGAAACTGGGACCCGCAGGCACTGGCCATGGGAATCGGCTCACCCGACTGTCCTGTCTTCGAACACATGTATGACTACTCAGCACTGGCATGTGGTGCAACTCTTAAAGGTGCCTCTCTTATACTTTCGGGCGAGGCTGATGTTGCCTTCAATCCATCGGGCGGACTTCATCACGCCGGCCCTGAGAAAGCCGCCGGATTTTGTTACATGAATGATGTCGCTCTCGGATGCACAGAACTTACCGAAAATGATAAAAAAATTCTATACATAGACGTGGATGTACACCACGGGGATGGTGTCCAAAGCGCGTTTTACGACCGCTCCGACGTAATGACCATATCCATGCACCAAAGTGGACGAACTTTATTCCCGGGTACCGGCTTCGCGGACGAAATAGGAACCGGCGAAGGTAAAGGATATTGCATAAACATTCCGGTGCCGCCCGGCACCTATGACCACGCGTACATGAAGGCCTTTCAAAGTATCGCCCTGCCCCTGATTCAGTTTTACAAGCCGGACATCTTTGTATTCGAACTTGGTGCCGACGGGCTTGCAGGAGACCCTCTCGCCCATCTGCAACTGACAAATAACACCTATGCCGACATTATCTACCACCTGCGCAGCTTCGAAAAACCCATCCTCGTAACCGGCGGCGGCGGCTACAATATCAGCAATACCGTACGCGCATGGGCTTTGGCATGGAGCGTTCTCTCAGGCTCCGAAGCCGAGGAAAACATGAATCTGACCTTGGGCGGTGTTATGCTCGAAACCACAGACTGGCAGGGCGGACTCAGAGACCGGCAAATCCCGGTTACTCGCCAGCAGCAAAAAGCAGTTATGCCTGCCGTCAACGCAACCATAGAAGCAATAAAAACCGTCATTTTCCCGCTGCACGGCATTTAGATACGCCAAAAAACCAAATAATACGAATTACAAGCTTCTCACGTTTAATGAGTGTTCGTTTCGGTAATAGTTCACTTCCCAAAAATGGGAATCGCTCGATTTCGCCTTGACTCATTTTTTTTATCAGATAGAATTGTAATCCCTTTTTTTCTTGTGCAACTAAGATATGTATGTAACTCAGGTTAAGTTGCTTTAATCTTGATAACGTAACTTTATAAGGTTTCATTAATTAACATTTTAGGATATATAAACTTTGTTTATAAGGATATACACGGATATTTGAAAAGGATTTTCACAATGAGAATATTTGCACTGTTATTAAGCCTCTTCATATTTTTTGCCGTAACCAGTATGGCATTGGCTGAAAAAGTTAATCCCGAAGAACTTGCAAGGGAAAACGCCGAACTCAAAGAAAGAGTAGATAAGCTCGAAAAGGAACTTGCCGAACTCAAAGAAATCGTCCTCCACCAGGCGCAGCATAAAACTCCGTCCCCCGCAACGGTAAAACGCAAGCCAGCCAAACCAAAAGGCACACAACTTACTCAGGACGACGTCGAAAAGCTGCTTGAACTTATCGAGCAGAAAAGAGCTGGCAAAAAGCCCGTATGGTCGGACTTGGACATCGAACTGTATGGCTACATCAAAGCGGACGCCTCGTATGATACATCCCGAACGCATCCGGGCAATTTCGTTGTCTGGGTGGATTCTGAGCAGCTTAAAGATGATGACAACGAATTCAATCTCACCGCAAAGCAAACCAGGCTTGGCCTTAGAATTCACGGACCCGAAGACGAAGTCCGCACGGGAGGAAGAGTTGAAATCGATTTTTATGGGGGAGATGCCGCCGAGAACAAAGCAAAAATTCAAATGCGACATGCTTATATGACAATTGACTGGCCCGATGACAACTTCAGCATACTTGCAGGACAAACATCCGACGTCATCTCACCGCTTGTACCCAGCACCCTGAATTATACCGTACTCTGGGATGCGGGAAATATCGGCTACAGAAGACCACAAATCAGGCTTACAAAGACGTTTCCCATCGGCAATCCAACACAACTCAAACTCGAAGGTGCCGTCGCAAGAACCATCGGCAGAAATAACAATACACTTGGCCTCAACATGGTTTCGGAGTCTGGCGAAGATGCAGGATATCCCACTTTACAGGGACGGGCGAGTCTGACTTTCCCCTGGCTTGCAAAAAAACCAACAACCATCGGTATTTCCGGGCATTGGGGTAGGGAAGAGTACGATGTAACAAACGCGGGAGGAAACAAAAAATTCGAAAGCTGGTCTGTAAACCTCGACCTCACTCAGCCGATAAACAAGTGGCTAAGCCTGAAAGGCGAAGTATTCACAGGAGAAAATCTTAACACGTATTTCGGCGGGATTGGACAGGGTGTTAATATCGACGCCGCCAGAAGTTTTTTTCAGGAAATCGGAGCTACCGGAGGATGGGTCGCAGCAACGCTTGGCCCGTGGGACAAATTGCGGTTCAACATTGGTGCGGGCGTCGACAATGTTGATGCAGGAGATGTCGATACCGGCGCCAGAACATATAATCAGTCCATATTCGGCAATGTCATATATTCTGTAAATAAGAACACGGAAATCGGCCTTGAGCTTTCACACTGGAGGACACAATACGACGGACACGGCGACGCCGACAGCCTTCGTGCACAAACGTCATTTATTTACAAATTTTAAGCAAAACGTTTTTCGGTTGACAACCGCTTAAATGAGCTATATGGTACTAACTCGTTAAAATTTGGTATTTGAAAATGTTCGCAAGTTGAATTAGCCGTTGAAGGAGAAAATTATGGCAGAACAACAGCAAAAAGCTATGGATTCACTTATGACCGAGACGAGAAAATTTCCGCCTCCAGAGGAAATAAAAGCAAACGCATACGTCAACAGTATTGAACAATTTCAGCAAATGTGGAAGCAATCAATAAATGATCCGGACAAATTCTGGCTTGAACAGGCTAAAAGCCTTACATGGTTCAAAGAGCCAACAAAAAGCCTCGAATACACCTGGGACACAAACGCACGAAAAATCGAGCACAAATGGTTCGAGGACGGCCAGCTCAACGTTGCATATAACTGCCTCGACAGGCATCTTGGAACGCCCACGGCTCAGAAAACAGCTCTTATCTGGCAGGGGGAAGAGGAAGATGCCGTCAAAAAGTACACCTTCGAAGAACTCCACAAAGAGGTCTGTAAATTCGCTAACGTCCTCAAAGATAAAGGAATCAAAAAAGGAGACCGCGTTGCTGTTTACATGCCCATGGTTCCCGAGCTTACTATCGCCATGCTTGCATGTGCAAGAATCGGCGCTATCCATTCGGTTATATTTGGCGGCTTCAGCTCCGATGCAATACAGGACCGCATCAACGATTCCGACTGCAAAATGCTGATAACGTCGAATGTCTCGCTACGTGGCGGAAAACACATTCCACTTAAGAAAATTGCCGACCAGGCACTTGAAAACACACCAAGCATTGAGAGCGTAGTCGTAGTTAAAGTAACCGATGACGCCTGCGACATTAAAGACGCAAGAGACTTCTGGTACCACGACTTGATGGCAAACGCCTCCGAGGAATGTGAAGCTGAAAAAGTAAATGCCGAAGATCCGCTCTTCATACTATACACATCAGGCTCAACCGGAAAACCGAAGGGCGTTGTTCACACCACCGCAGGATACCTTTTGCACATTACACTAAGCCACAAAATCATCTTCAACATACATGACGACGACGTTTATTGGTGCACCGCAGACATCGGCTGGGTTACGGGCCACAGCTATATAGTATACGGCCCACTCGCCAACGGTTGCACATCACTCATGTTCGAAGGTGTCCCCACATATCCGGACGCAGGCAGATTCTGGAAAATCTGCGACAAATTCGGCGTAACCGTTTTCTATACTGCTCCAACTGCTATCCGGGCACTTATGAGACAGGGAGACCAGTGGCCTGAACAATACAAGCTCGACTCCCTCAGGATACTCGGCACCGTTGGCGAGCCTATAAATCCTGAAGCATGGATGTGGTACTACGAAAAGATCGGCCATAAAAAATGTCCCATCGTCGATACGTGGTGGCAGACCGAAACCGGTGGTTTTATGATTACACCTATGCCCGGTGCCCACACTCTAAAACCGGGGAGCGCAAGTCGGCCTTTCTTTGGGGTAGACACCGTCGTCCTGCGAGATGACGGTTCTCAATGTGATCCAAACGAAGGGGGCAAACTCTGTATAAGAAAACCCTGGCCAGGAATGATGAGAACCATGTGGGGAGACCACGAAAGATTTATCGACACATACTTCACCATGTATAACGACATATACTTCGCCGGCGACGGCTGTAGAATCGACCACGACGGCGATTACTGGCTGATGGGAAGAATCGACGACGTGGTTAATGTTTCAGGACACAGAATCGGAACCGCTGAAGTCGAAAGCGCACTCGTAAGCCATGATAAGGTAGCTGAAGCTGCTGTATGTCCAATGCCTCACGACGTCAAAGGTCAGGCACTATACGCATTCGTAACACTGGTCGGCAGCGTCGAAGAAAGCGAAGACCTCCAGAAGGAACTCATAAAGCATGTCCGCTCGGAAATCGGCCCGATTGCCACTCCCGAAAAAATTCAGTTCGCACCGGCCTTGCCGAAAACACGTTCCGGAAAGATTATGCGGCGAATCCTTCGTAAAATTGCTGAGAAAAACACCGATAACCTCGGCGACATTACAACCCTGGCAGACCCCTCAGTCGTTGAAGAACTCGTCAAAGGCCGAGGAGAATAAAAAAGTTCTGAAAAACTAAATCATAGGCCGGGTCTAAGGATGGCCCGGCCTACATTAATTTAATTTACTGAAAGGGATTGGTTATGGAAAATCAAGTCTCAACAACTACACTTAAAGACTCTACCTCAAATCCGGCTCCTCTGGGACTCATGGGTTTTGGTATGACAACAATCCTGCTGAACCTGCACAACGCAGGAATCTTCGAGCTTGGCAGCATGATTCTCGCAATGGGTATATTCTACGGCGGATTCGCACAAATCTTTGCCGGAATAATGGAGTGGAAAAAAGGTAACACCTTCGGTACCACCGCTTTCTGTTCCTACGGCCTTTTCTGGCTTTCACTCGTCGCCATTATCGTAATGCCGGAATTAAAAATTGTTAAAGCTGCTACTAATGCAGGCATGGTCTCATATCTTACGGCGTGGGGTGTCTTTACTTTCGTTATGTATCTCGGCACTCTGAAAATAAATAAAGCCCTCCAAGTTGTTTTTCTTTCACTTACCGTTCTTTTTTTCCTGCTGGCTATTGGTGATGCCACCGGAAGTAAACTAATCAAAACTATAGCAGGCATTGAGGGAATTTTCTGTGGGGGATCTGCCGTTTATACCGCACTGGCACAGGTCATTAACGAACTATACGGCAAAACGGTCGCACCAATCGGCCCCGTAAGCAAATAAAAAACTTGTTGCAAACCATATTAAACAGGCCCGGCAGCCGGTCCGGGCCTTGATTTTTATTATCTGACATTCAATAACTCACACCCACCTGTAATCTTAACAACTTTCCTGAGTTCCGAGTTGTGATGTAAATCTGTTGTAAGTCCTTTATTTTCA
>CAZGGE010000049.1:0-18980 GCA_964524285.1 uncultured Pirellulales bacterium | reverse complement strand
GGGTTCGAAAAACTATGGACGCCCGTTCTGAATAACCGCATAGGCTCGAGCGGCTGCCAGCTTAATTGTGTCGCTTGCAGCCAAATCTGCCCCACTGCTGCCATCAGACCAATGACGCTCCGGGAAAAGCAAGGACTTGGAGAATTTGAGCAAAATGGACCTGTCAAGCTCGGCACCGCTTTTGTGGACCGCGGCAGGTGTCTGCCGTGGGCCATGGGCAAGCCCTGCATCGTTTGCCAGGAAAACTGCCCTGTCAGCCCCAAAGCCATATATACCAGAGAATATTTTAGTGAAATAAGAAACAGCCCCTTGACAGTAACACGTATTTATGGTAGAAAAATAGAAACCGAAGAGAAAGGATTTGCGTCTGGTGTGTTGGCCACAGGCGATTATTATTGCGCCGTGGAGGACGGTACCAGATTCAAAATCGAGTCAAACACAGAGCACTCAATAACGATAGCCGAAAAGCTGTCCTCCACAAGCGATGTCGAAAAAGGCGACGAACTCAAAATTCAGATAAGATTGCAAAGACCTTGCATCGATATAGATAAATGTATCGGTTGTGGGGTTTGTGAACATGAGTGTCCTGTCAGCGGAAAACCGGCAGTCAGAGTCTCCGCTGAGGGAGAAACGAGAAGCCGTCAGAGAAAATTAACCATTACAAAATAAGCCCCACAAAGTCGTTTAGGAGCTTTATCATGATCATCAAATCAAGCCTCAACAGAAGGCACTTCATCAAGACAGTAAGTGCTGCCGGAGTTGGTTCCATGCTTGCAGTAAACCTCACCAATGCCGACACAAACGAACCAAATAAGCCCGACCCAAACAAAGCGGAAAAGGAGCAAAAACCAAAGTTTCCACAGGTGCCAAGGAAGAAGCTCGGCAAGACGGACATAGAAATTCCCGTATTGTGTCTCGGTATGATGTTTAACGTTACCGAGAACCAGATTATGCTTATAAAATCGATGCAGCATGGGGTTAATTACTGGGATACGGCGAAAAACTATACCGGAGGAAACAGCGAACTTGGTATCGGCAAATTTCTCGCCAGGAACCCGAAATTACGGAAAAAAGTCCTCATCGCAACAAAAGCATCCGGCGCAAAAACACCCGATGATATCGAAAAGTGTCTTCAGCAATCCCTGAGACGAATGAATACCGACTACATCGACGTATATTACGGCATACATGCTATGGAGGAGCCGGAACAACTGACCGAGGGCTTGAAAAAGTGGGCAGAAAGTGCAAAGAAAAGAAAGCTCATACGGGCTTTCGGAATCACCACGCACACCAATATGGAAAATTGTATGTTGGCGTGTGCACAACGCGACTGGATTGACGTGGTGATGACGAGGTATAATTTCCGGCTGATGCAGAAGTCAAAAATGAAGGCCGCCGTCGATGCATGCAGCAAGGCCAAAATAGGTCTTATCGCCATGAAAACCCAGGCTCACGGTCAGTTCAATGAGAATGAAAAAGAACTTTCGCAAAAATTCTTGAAGCGCGGTTTCACCGTGGGGCAGGCGAAGATAAAAATTGTACTCTCCGAAAAGAAAATCACTTCAGCCTGCGTAGGGCGAGGAAACATCGAACACCTGATGCAAAACATCGCCGCCGTTCTCGACAAGACAAAGCTTGCCGATGCGGACAAAAACATTCTGTACGAATATGCCCGGGAGAACGCTCCAGGGTACTGTCAAGGCTGCGCCGAAATTTGCCAAAACGCAGCACCTGAAATGCCCTGCGTCGGCGATGTAATGCGCTACCTTATGTACCACAACAACTACGGCGAAAAGCAGTACGCAAAGCAGCTTTTCTCGAAACTGCCTGCGAGTATAAGGAAAAAACTTCCAACCACGGACTATACCGCAGCCGAGGCTGCATGTCCGAATAATATGCCGATTGCAGCACTTATGAAAGAAGCGGCAAGTGTGTTAGCATAAACAGCAACGCCGAAGCAAAAAAAAATCGGGATTTACTTTAACGCAACTGTCTGATTGGCAGGCACTTACGCTCGTAGCCGACAGTTTTTTCTTGCTCCTGCATCCTTGATTTCGGTATAATGAAAATGTGAATAGAATTGACGACAATTATTTTTCTGGCGTTTCGGACAGGTGATGAGAAAGTTTTATTACCAGATTTGGCTGCCTTTTACAGTCAATAAAAAACGCATCCTGATATTGGCGATAGCAAGCTATATAGCTCTGTGCTGAAAGGCACATGCTAAGCGCCCCCCTATTCGCGCCGCCCTTCAAAAGGGCGGTTTTTTTATGGCACTCTTTCATTTTTTCTTCGATTGACATGATATATTCGACGCATTAACCTTACCTGTTCATTTTTAGGATTGCGTCAATGATTATCGTAACAGGCGGTGCCGGATTCATAGGGTCGGCTATAATCAATGCCCTGAACAATAGAAACATACAGGACATTGGCGTCGTAGGTCACCTTGGTTGCGACTAAAAATGGAAAAACCTTCGTAACCGGCATTTTTTAACGTGGCAACAGGCAAGGCTCGCACCTGGAATGAGCTTGTAAATGCTGTCTTCGCCGCGGTGGATAAATCCCCTGATATAAAATACATTGATATGCCCGACTCCATTCGCAGGGACTACCAGTATTTTACCGAAGCCGACATAACAAAAATACGCAAAGCAGGTTATGACAAAGAAATAACCTCACTCGAATCCGCCGTCGGCGATTACGTCCACAAATACCTCCAAGCCGGAAATTACCTTCACCCCCAATCCGATCAGCCGTGATTAACCGGGACCTTAAGCTGTCCATTGTTTCAGCGTTGAATTTTCCGCTCGACCCAATTATCATGTATCTCTCCACCACCGTGGATGTCATATAACCATAAACCAGATGGAGCCGGATATGGATGAACAGAAGGAAAAAAGCATAGCCGACCAACTCAAGAAACGTTTCGACACCTACAAAACAGCCAACCTCAAATCCATTGGTCCTGACGAGTTCTGCGTCAACCTTGAATCCAGAATCGGAGCCACAGACGCCCAATCGGAAGGTTTTTCCGAGAATGACTTGCCTGGACAGAGAAAACTTTCAATAGAGTTCACATGGGGGCACAATCACGACTTCGGCGATTTCGAACTCAAAGGAAGAATGAAAGACAGACACATAAAAGTCCTCGCCAGATTTCTTACCCTGTTTGACATTTCAATCAAGGACTTCAAGGGCAAACAAGTTTTCGACATCGGCTGCTGGACCGGAGGAACCACTTTACTGCTTGCCTCTTTGGGTTGCCATGTTTTCGCTGTGGAAGAAGTCAAAAAGTATGCCGACACCATAGCTTTCCTCGTTCAATCCTTCGGAATCGACGACCGTGTATGTGCAAAACCGTTGTCAATTTACGATTGTAATTGCTGCGACTACCATGACCGTTTCGACATCGCATTTTTCCCCGGTGTTATATATCACCTGTCCGATCCGGTTCTTGCACTGAGAATCATTTTCAACTCTTTAAGGGTCGGCGGCATCGTGTTGATTGAATCCGCAGGAATTAACGTCGATGAAGCGTATTGCAAGTTTGTGGGTAACAGCACGGCCCAGCAGGATAGAAAATCAGGTTGGGCGTGGTTCTGGCCTTCACCTTCAGCACTCGAGCGAATGGCACGTGAAGCAGGCTTCGATGAAATACAAATGCTCTGGCATGAAACCGCGAAAAGAGTATATGGATACGCGAGGAAAAATGAACAAAGACCAATATGCAAGGCAGGCCTCGCGGTCCGAGATATCAGATAGCGACTATGCTTGTCGACTATAAACCCGATATACAAACGACCGCAAATTTTTTCAATCAGCCAGGATAAAAAGTACTGTAAAAACCTACTAACTGCGGATTGGCAAAGTGAGTTCGTAAAAGAATGTTGTCAAAAGCGGTGTCTGGGTTTTTTGACTTATTTTCCTCCATCTCCTTCGAAGTGTGCATGTGAAGCGACAATCCGCTTTCTAAAGAATCAGGTGAAACTCGAAAAGATACGAACGTTTCGTTGGCCTGCAATTAGCCGGTTAGTTTTTCTGGCGGTGTTGGTGATTATCTATTTGAGCTGGCTTGTTGAAAACCTCCTAACATTTACGCTCGTTTAGTTTATCTTAGCCAGCCGTTACCAGATAGACCTGATTTTCTTTTATACCGTTTGTTAGCAGGCATGACCGAAGCAATAAATACCTGTTTTTGGCTACACAAAGACTTGCTGCGGAAAAGCTTACTGGAAAACCCCTAAGTTTGTGGAGTAAAAAAACTTGACAATTCAAGGCCGTTTGCTGTAAGATATATGAAAAAAGCAGAGTTGGAGGATTTCATAGGGGAATTAATTATATGGACTCGGAAAGGAGGAATCGGATGGTACGGGCAGTGGTGAAGTCTTTTATCATTATTTTATCGGTGGGAGTGTGTGCGCGGGGTAACGAGGCGACGAATCCGTCGATGGAGGGGGCATTTGTTGAGCAGGGAATGCTGGGTTACGTTGCGCAGTACTGGACGGGGTGGGATGAAGGTGGCTGGCCGGAGGGACATTTCGGGGAGGGCAGTTATTCGCACGAGGGGTCGAAGAGTCAAGTTATTACGTGGGACGGGGACGGCTATTCGGAATTTGGTCCTGCGGGGATTTATCAGCAGATAAGCGGGCTTTCGGCGGGCGCGAGCTACAAGGCCAAGGTATGGTTGAAGCTTGGCTGGCAGGCAGATGCGTGGGGGGATCTGATATGCGCGGCGACTGAACTGAACGGGCGGGTGGGGGTTGATGGTGACGGAGGTACGGATCCGAGTGCGGTGGGGGACTGGAGTGCGGTGGAGAGCGTCAGCGGATACGATGACTGGTATGAAAGTGACTGGTTTCCGGTGGTGATATATTTTTCGGCGAACGGGAGTACGGCGACGTTGTTTATCGAAGGACAAGGATGGGGTGATGCGGTGGCAGAGGAGCCCGAATGTCTGGAGCCTCCATGCGACGAGATGCCCGCGCATTGGACGAGCAGTTTGTACATTGATGACGTTGTGGTTGAGGCGATAGTAATAGATGCGAATGAGAGCAGTGTGGAGGCGACGACGGGTGTACCTGCGAACGGGCGTAACTGGAGCGAGGTGAGTATTACGGTGGTTGACGACGGGGGTTTGCCTATAAGCGACATTCCGGCATCGGAGATAGAGGTGAGCTGTACGGGGGTGGGCAATTCGGTTGAGGGGCCTCTGGGGCCGACGGATGCGAACGGTGTGACGACGGCGCGGATACGAAGCACGATTGCGGAGAGCAAGGTGGTGAGCGTTACGGTGCTTGGGGTTGAGCTGGACGATAAGCCGACGGTGGAGTTCGGTGAGAGTTATATCGGTTCGGAGTGGTATGTGGACGTGTCGAATACGGGTTACGGGAACGGTTCGTCGGAGAATCCGTTCGATACGATAGGGGAGGCGGTTATCGCGGCGACTGACGGGAATACGGTGATAGTTTCGCCGGGGACGTACCTTGAGAATGTTGATTTTGGGCAGAAGACTATAACGATTCGCAGTACGGACCCGAATGACCGGTGGGTGGTGGAGAATACGGTTATAGATGCGAACGGCGAGGGTGCAGGTGTGAGGTTCGACCATCAGGGGGAAGAGGCGGTTATTCGGGGGTTTACGATAACGGGAGCGAGCGAAAGTGGAATATATTGCTATCTTGCTTCGCCTACTATCCAGGATAATATCATAAGGGGGAATACGGCATACCGGGGAGGGGGGATTGGGTGCAGTAGTTATAACTCGTCGCCGATGATTGTGGGCAACGAGATTATGGACAATACGGCGAGCAGTCGTGGAGGTGGGATTTATCAGGGGGACGGTGTTATCAGGAATTGCGTGATAGCGTGGAATACGACTACAGGCAGTTATTCGGACGGGGGCGGGTTGTATGATTGTGACGGGGAGATTATCAATTGTACGATAGCGAATAACGAGTCGGTTGACGACGGTGGCGGCGTGTATGGCTGTGGCGGGACAATAAAGAGCTGTATTATCTATGGCAATTCGGCGGGTGGCGACGGGGCGCAGTTATATGGGAGCGCGACGGCGACATACAGTTGTGTAGAGGGGGGCTACTTTGGGGCGGGGTGCATTGGTTCGGATCCGTGTTTTGCGGATGCGGCGGGTGGGGATTATCATCTGCTTTCGGAGGCGGGGCGATGGGATTCTTTGACGGAGGGGTGGGTAAATGACGGCAGTACGAGTCCGTGCATCGATGCGGGTGATCCGGCTTCGGAATTCATGGTTGAGCCTAACCCGAACGGAGGCAGGATTAACATGGGGGCTTATGGTAATACGATTTATGCGTCGAAGTCGGTTCCGAAGGGGTATATCACTGTTGTGCCGGAGGAGGGGTATATTTGTTCGGGTGATATCGGCGGGCCGTTCGAGCCGAACTCGAAGGTTTACACGGTTACGAATTCGGGGGATGCGGTGCTTGATTACGAGGTTTTGAAGGCCGATGCGAATGTTGGGTGGTACGATATTGCGGGTGGCAACAGTGTGGCAGGGGTTCTTGATCCGTGTGAATCGGTGGATGTCGAGTTGGCGGTTACGGATGAGGCGGAGGTGCTGGGTTCGGGGCGGCACGAGGCGTTGGTTCTGTTCAGGAATTTGAGTAACGGTACGGGAGATACGGAACGGGGGGTGAGGGTTGACGTATCGGTGTTGACTATAGGTGAGGGGGCGGGCAGTTGGATTTATCCTTTTAGTACGTATTATCATGATACTCGGATGCAGGTTATCTATCTGTCGGAGGAGTTGGGTTCGGCGAAGACGTTAACGAGTTTGTCGCTTGATGTTACGGATTTGCCGGGCCAGATGCTGGAGAACTGGACGATACGTATGAAGCATACGGCGCTTAGCAGTTATACGGCGGAGGAATGGGAAGACGGCTGGGCGGTGGTATATCAGGCAGACGAGACGGTGGAGGAGACGGGTTGGGTGAATTTCGAGTTCGATGTGCCGTTTGAGTATAACGGCAGTGATAATCTGTTAATAGATTTCAGTTACAACAACGATTCGTACTCGAGCAGCGGTGACTGTCGTTATTCACAGCCTGGTGGGCAGAGGACGCTTTATTATCGAACGAACAGTGGTTACGGTGACCCGCTGGAGTGGGTGGGTACGACGCCGGCTGCATATTTGAGTGACAAGGTTCCGAACATCCTGCTGACGTTCGGCGCGGAGGAGGTTTATGTGCTTCGGGTGAGTCCGCTGGAAGGCTTTTCGTCGAGCGGTGTTGCGGGTGGTCCGTTTGCACCTGCTGAGAAGATGTATACGCTGGAGAATACGGGGGACAGTGCGCTGGATTTTGAAGTAAGCAGGGTTGATGCGGGCGCGGACTGGTACGATATCGAGGATGGCTGTTCGGTTAGCGGGACGCTTGGGGCGAGCGAGAGTCTGTCGGTAACGGTTGGAATCAGTGGGGCTGCGGGCAGTCTGGCAAGGGGTGAGTACAGTGATTTACTGCGGTTTTCAGATTTGAGCAACGGAGTTGAGCAATACAGGGAGGTTCTGCTTGACGTGATAGTGTTGCGGAATTACGTGAGCACGGGCGGTTCGGACGAGACGGGTGACGGGAGCTTCGAGGATCCGTTCCGGACGATTCAGCATGGTATAGATAAGACGGACGATGGGGGCAGTGTGGTGGTTATGGAGGGTCTTTATCTGGAGACGATTGATTTCAAGGGCAAGGCGATAACGGTGAGGAGTGAGAGGCCGGGAGATGCGACTTGTGTGGAATCAACGATAATTGACGCGGACGACAACGGGACGGTGGTTACATTTGCGAGCGGTGAGGATGGGGGTAGCTGTCTTCGCGGGTTTACGATAGTGGGCGGCGTAGGTGTTGGGGGCGGCATAGTGTGTGAGGGTACGGGTCCTGTCATCAGGGATAATGTAATAGCGATGAATCAGGGTGTTTCGGCTGGGATGGGTTTTAGCGGAGGCGGGATACTGTGCGTGTTCGGCAGTTCGGCTGAAATAGTAAATAATGTGATAGTGTCTAATGCGCAACTTGGGGAGACGTACGCGGGCGGCGGTATTTGCAGTGTGAACAGCATGGGATTGTTTATCAGGAACAACACGATAAGCGGCAATTTTTGTGCGGCAGACGAAGGTGCGGGAGGGATTATGGTTGTTCCGACGGGCGGGCCGGCGTTTGTCTTCATATTGAACAATATTATTTCGGATAATTGGTTTGACGGTGGTAACGGGGGAGGGATTTTCGGGCCGAGCGGGTTGTATGTGTTGCATAATAATGTTTACGGAAATATTCCTGTGAACTATGCGGGCGGTGTTGGTGATTGTACGGGGAGTTCAGGTAATATCAGCGTTGACCCGCAATTTGCAGATACGGGTAACTTGGATTACCACGTGGTTTCGCAAGTTGGTCGATGGAATCCTAATGCAGGTGAGTGGGTGGTTGACGGTAATCAGAGTCCTTGTATCGATGCAGGGGCGAGTGGGGACGATTACAAGGGCGAGTTGTGGCCTCACGGGGAGCGGGTGAATATGGGTGCTTACGGAGGGACGTCGCAGGCGAGTATGTCGCTGTCGGGTACGGGGTTGCCGGCGGATGTGAACTATGACGGTTTTGTGAACATGATAGATTATTCGATGCTTGCGGGCCTTTGGCAGGTGGAGCAGGTGCTTTTGGTTGAGGACCTTAACCGTGACGGAAAGGTCGATATTATGGATGTTGCGGAACTCGCTTCACAGTGGCTCCAGGAATAGGGGAACCGGAATTGTCTATAGCGGGTAACTTTAAAAGTATGAAGACTTAACGCACTGATATAATTTTATTTTTGCTAAGATTGGAGTAACGATTTCCATCGATGGATGTGTTCGGATTCGTCGGACTGGTTTTTGAGGATTATGTTTCGCGTGTGGGGGTCCCATTCAAGCCGGTTTAGAAGCTGCTCGTAGTGGTGAACGGCTTTCTGTTCGACCCATACGCCGGTTTTTAGTATTGCTTTTCGACCGAGTATTCGGGAAGTTATTCCGAGAGCTGTGCCGAAGAGCCAGTACGTCCATCTTAATGGAGAGGGCCTCAGACCGTACTCGTATAGTGAAGTCTGAAAGTCCTGAAGATGAGTCATTTCGTTACACATGGCGGCGATGAGGTAACGGTTGTGCTCGGTGGGTTTTGATGTAATCTGATATTGGTAAATGTTTACAGCCATTGTTTCGAGGGTGTGGAGAGTTCGAAGTGCTTTTTTTATTTGTTTCAGGCGTGCGTGAGTAAGGTTGTCTCGACGCAATTGAATGTCATCGAGTCGCAGTTGCGGGCGGATAACAGAATTATCTTGTTGTGAAACCATTTGTGGTCTTATGATACTTTTGATGTTCAGGGAGTATTAGCGGTGCTTTTTCGCAATTGTCTGAGTTGTTTTTGAACAGGCCAGTCTGCGAATGCAAGTACGAAAATGAGTATGAGATTTGCGAGTGGGATGAGCATGAGCAGGCCGAGCGCCCAGTGGAATCCTGCTTTGGCGAATATTCGGCAGTATGCCCAGATTATCAGAGCGGTGATGGACAGTGATATAATTGCGATTATGAGCATAAAAAAAATGACTACTGCTAATGCTATTTCGGTTGTTTGTGCGTACTGAAATGGTTGCATTATGTTGCCTTTCGATTTTTTGATTGACCGGGCTGCGTTTTGCCGGTGCAAACAGCTTACAATGTTGAGCTTGATGCAGCAGGCATTTGCGGCATCGCCCAGGGTTATGTTGTGCAGGATTGTAAAGCTAAGGAAATTCTATTGCAGGGTTACTGGTTAGTCAAGAGTATGTGAGCAGTGGATGGATTAAAAGTCTTGCATAAGGAGTAGTTTTTGAGTATTGTTTTGTCCTCGTTTGGTGTTTGAATAGGGATTTTGGTGTTGTTTTTGAGGAATTCTGCAATGGTTGAGTCGTTGAAGTGTCGCGGTTTGTCGGAGCTTGATGAGCTTTGTGTCAATACGATAAGGTTTTTGAGCATGGAGGGCGTTCAGAAGGCCAAATCCGGTCATCCGGGTATGCCCATGAGTATGGCGCCGGCTGCGTATGTTCTCTGGGACCGTCACATGAAATATAATCCGTCGAATCCGCGATGGCATAACCGGGACCGGTTTGTCCTTTCGGCCGGTCACGGCAGCATGCTTTTATATTCGCTGCTTTATCTGACGGGTTACGATATAACTTTGCAGGATTTGCAGCAGTTTCGACAGTGGGGCAGCAAGACGCCGGGACATCCGGAGTATGAGCCTGATTTGGGCGTTGAGGTAACGACGGGGCCTCTCGGGCAGGGTATATCGAACGCCGTAGGAATGGCAATTGCCGAAAAATACCTCGGCAATTATTTTAATAGGGATGGGTACAAAATTATAGACTATAACATTTACGTGGTTTGCAGCGACGGGGATTTGCAGGAGGGCGTCGGTTCCGAGTCCTGTTCGCTGGCCGGACATCTCGCCCTGGATAATCTGATTGTAATTTATGACGATAATCGCATTTCCATTGACGGGGATACCGAGCTTTCTTTTACCGAGGACAGGGCGAAACGTTTCGAGGCTTATGGGTGGAACGTTCAGGAAATTGGCGGGGACGGCAACGACATGGAGGCGTTCGAGAAGGCGCTGCAGAAAGCCAGGGCGGAGAAACAGCGGCCTTCAATTATCAAGCTGCGAACGCATATAGCTTACGGAAGCCCGAATTTTCAGGATAAGGCCAAGGCGCACGGTGCACCGCTGGGTGAGGATGAAATCCGTTTGATTAAGGAAAAGTTTGGCTGGAATCCGGACGCGAGCTTCGAAGTTCCTGAGAAGGCGTTCAATCATATGCGGAAGGCGGTGGAGAGAGGTACCCTTGCGGAGAAAGACTGGAACGAGCTTTTAGACAAATATGCCAGGCAATATCCGGAGCTTGCCGAACAGTTCAAAGATGCCGGCGAGGGCAAAATGAGTATAAATCTGGATGAGCTTTTGCCGGAGTTCAAGGCCGGTGAAAGCATCGCAACACGAAAGGCCAGTGGAAAGGTTTTGAATGCCTTGATGGGCAGGTTACCGTTGGTGTTGGGGGGTTCTGCGGACCTTACGCCTTCGAATAATACGCGATTCGACGGGGCGGAGGATTTCCAGAAAGATAATCGCGGCGGCAGGTATATCCGTTACGGTGTGAGAGAGCACGGCATGGGGGCGGTGATGAACGGTATATCGGTGAGTAATATGCTTCGTGCTTATGGCGGCACTTTTCTGGTATTTTCGGATTATATGCGAGGTGCGATACGTGTAGCGGCGTTGTCGAAATATCCGACAATATTTGTATTTACACACGACAGTATCGGTGTTGGGGAGGACGGCCCGACGCATCAGCCAATCGAGCATCTGGCATCGCTGCGGGTGATACCGAATCTTGTAGTTATCCGGCCGGCGGATGCGTGCGAGACGGCCCAGGCGTGGAAGTTTGCTCTGCAGTATCGAGATGGGCCGGTTGCCATTCTTTTGACAAGGCAGGGTGTGCCTGTGCTGGACCAGCAGAAATATGGGTCGGCTGATAATCTGAGAAAGGGTGCGTATGTGTTGGTGAAGCAGGATAATCCTGACGTTTTACTGATGGCTTCGGGTTCGGAAGTTTCGGTGGCTTTATGTGCAGGAGAAGGCCTGGCGAAAGAAGGAATTAAGGCTCAGGTAGTGAGTATGCCGGGCTGGGAGCTTTTTGAAAAGCAGGATGAAAAGTACCGTGATAGTGTGCTGCCGGCTTCTGTTCGTGCTCGTGTGGCAGTAGAAGCGGCGGTTGAGCATGGCTGGAGTAGATGGCTGGGTGATTTTGGCAGATTTGTAGGGTTGAAAACTTTTGGAGTGTCGGCACCGGGTAAGATTTGCATGGAGAAATTCGGAATTAACGTTGATAATGTGATGTCGGCGGCAAAGGAGTCAATGTCGGCAATTAGGTGATTTATAATTGGGTATTATTGCCTGTGTGAGGGGGGATTGTCTGGGGCGGAGCTTAATGTTATAATCCATTGGAAGAGGGGAATGTAGTTTATGGCAGCGAAGTGGATAATGTTGTAGAACTTGGACGTATTCGGGAAGTTGCAGAAATAGTCTCTCGGCTCACAACCGGGGAGGGGCGGGTGAAAGTCGAAGGGACATGGGGGTCCTTTGCGCGTTTATTGGGGGCGCATCTGGCGGATGAGCTGGGGAGGCCGATTCTTTATGTCTGTGGGCATCCGGAGGATGCGGATAAGGCGGCGGATGACCTTCGGACGTTCGGGGCGAAGAACGGGAAAACGCTGGCGTCATGGGCGGGTGAGCAGGAGTGGTCGGATGCCACCGATGAAATCGGGGCCGAGCGTTTGCGGCTGGTGTCCTATCTGGGGGATTTCAATTCGGAAAAGCTTGAAGAACAGCTTGTTATCACGGCGGGTGTTCAGGGACTTTGTCAGGCAGTACCGGAGCCGGCCGAACTTCAGCAGCAGGCTTTGAAGCTGAACAGGGGTAAGGAGTATTCGCCCGAGGTGGTTGTAAGCTGGCTGGTGGACAACGGGTTTGAACGGGTGGAGCGGGTGGATTTGCCCGGGCAATATGCCCGCAGGGGCGGAATTGTAGATATATATGGGCCTTTAATTACATATAAGTCTACGACGCAGGGGACAGAGAAGGCATCAGATATTGATAGAAGTCATGAGCAGGAAGGTGGTGGCAGTGAAGCAGTGCGGATAGAGTTCTGGGGAGACGTTATTGAAAGTTTACGCGAGATAGACCTGGACACGCAGCGTTCACGAAAGGAACTGGAGCAGGCAAGCATTGTGGGTCTGAAGGCAAGTATTGCGGAGGGCACAAAGGAGCAGTTCCTTAATATTCTACCCCCTGAGACGGTGGTGATACTGGAGGAACCGAACAACATTCAGGAGGTTGCGGAGGTTTATTGGCAAAGAACTGAGGACCATGAAAAATTGTACGGGTGGAAAGAGATATTCGATGCCCTGAAGAGTTTCAGCCAGGTTTACATTTGCAGGTTCGGCAAAGGAGACGATGATGATTTTCTCAAGCTCAATATACAGAGCATCCAGCAATATCAGCACACGGCGAGTGCAACATGGTCGGGGCATAAGAAATGCTTGGAGGAGTTGGTGGGGACTGCGCAAAAGGGTAACAAAGTCCTGTTTTATTGTGAGCGTGCAGCGGAGGTAAAACGGGTTGGTGAGATAATTGAGCATGATGGTGGTAAGGTGCCGGGGAATTTGAAAATTTTAACCGGTTATGTGGACCAGGGATTTATTATCGAGGCTTTGCGAACAATTGTAGTAACTCACCACGAGCTTTTCGGGCAGTTTGCGTTGAGGCGAAGGGGTCGGGCGTTGCGGACTGGTGTCCCGGTGGAAAGTCTGGCGGAGCTGGAGGCGGGAGATTACGTGGTACACGCATCATACGGTATCGGGCGGTTTCTGGGGATACAGACCATCGCGGGCAGGGAGGGTAAATCGGAGTATCTTAGTATTGAATATGCAAACGGGGTGAAAATACAGGTGTCGGCGAAAAATATCGGGCTGGTTCAAAAGTATATCGGGACGAGTCCCAAACGACCGAAGCTGAGCAAGGTTGGCTCGAAGAGATGGAAGCGGCAGAAGGAGAAGGTTGCCCGGGCGGTGGAAAGCCTTGCAGCTGAGATGCTTTCGATACAGGCGCGGCGGAATTTGATGGACGGGATTTCGTTCGGCGAAGATTCACAATGGCAGGCGGAGTTCGAGGAGTCTTTTGCCTATGTTGAGACGGCGGACCAGGTGAAGGCGGCGGAGGCGATTAAGAAGGATATGCAGTATGAGCGAGCCATGGACAGACTTTTGTGCGGGGATGTGGGTTATGGAAAGACGGAGCTTGCAATGCGGGCGGCGTTCAAGGCGGTCGAGGGCGGCAGGCAGGTTGCGGTGTTGGTTCCGACGACGGTTTTGAGCGTTCAGCATGAGCGAACTTTCTTAGAAAGATTTGCGGATTTCCCGGTAAGCGTGGAGGTGCTCAACCGCTTCAAAAATACACGTGAAGTGCGGGACATAATAAAGCGGAGCAGAGAAGGGAAAGTGGATATTCTGATAGGGACGCATCGGCTTTTAAGCGGGGACGTGAGATTCAAAGATCTGGGGCTTTTGATAATCGATGAGGAGCAACGATTCGGCGTGGAGCATAAGGAGAGATTGAAAAAGCTGCGTGTGAACGTAAATATTTTGACGATGACGGCGACGCCTATTCCACGGACTTTGCACATGTCTCTTCTGGGATTGCGTGATATCAGTTCACTGGCGACACCGCCGCTCGACAGGCGTAGTATTGTTACCACGGTAACGGGATACAATGATGAGTTGATACGCAGGGGAATTTTGCGTGAGTTAAACCGCCGGGGTCAGGTGTTTTTTGTACATAACCGCGTCAGGAGCATCGACAAAAAGGCCTGGGAGTTGCAAAAGCTGGTGACGGACGCAAAGGTGGGTGTTGCTCACGGGCGGATGTCGAAGCGCCAACTCGAGAAAGTGATGGTTGATTTTGTTGTCGGCGATATCGACGTTCTGGTTTGTACGACGATAATCGAGTCGGGCTTGGATATTCCGAACGCAAATACTATGTTTATTAACAACGCGGACCGTTTCGGTCTTGCTGAGTTGCACCAGTTGCGCGGGCGGGTGGGCCGTTACAAGCACCGGGCTTTTGCTTATATGTTATTGCCGAGGTCGCGGCCGGTTACGCCGGTGGCGACGAAGCGGCTGAAGGCGATAGAGACATATTCGCATCTCGGTGCGGGTTTTCGTATTGCATTGCGGGACCTGGAAATTCGTGGTGCAGGCAATATTCTTGGCGCGGAGCAGTCCGGGCATATACAAACAGTTGGTTATCAGATGTACTGCGAACTTTTAAGCAAAGCTGTTCGGCGAATGAAGAATGAGCCTGTGGAGGCTTTGCCGACAACGGTTATTGACCTTGGATTAGCGACTTATATTCCGAGAAGCTACATAGCGCCGGACCGGGAAAGGATGGAGGCTTATCGTAAGATTTCGACGGCCAGGACGACGGAAGATTTGGAGCAGACCAGGGATGAGCTGGAAGATATTTACGGTGCGATTCCCCGGGAGATGGAAATGCTGCTTGCTCAGGGTGAATTACGCGTAAGGGCGAGTAAGCGAGGGATACGGAGCATTGTTGCTTCGGGGCGTGATTTGATATTTTCATTTGCCGACGGACACGATTTCAAAAACGAAAATGTTTTTTCGCAGGCACATGCAACGGTTCGATTTGGTGGGCAGGGGACGGTATATGTTCGGTTTAAGCAAAGCTGTTTCGACCCGCCAACGCTGGTGAGGGTGTTGCGGAAGATGTTGAGTAAGTAACAGACGACTGGCTATGCTTTTAGAATACGTTGCAAATTCTGCCGGTAGGGCTTAGTATTATTGCGTATTTGAACAACTTTTTTTTAAGACGGGGCAATGATTATGAAGAAATGGTTTTTTTCGGTGTTATGTATTTTGTCTTTGATATGCGGCTGCGGAGGCAGAAGTGGTCGTTTCAGCGAGGAAGAGATGAGCTTAATACCTCTCGCCCGGCGTGAAGGTCTGCCGTCCCCTTCGGGAGGTTTTGTGCTGGCGGTGGGCAGTGAGACTGTAACAGCAGAGGAAATTGTAACCGACAGGTTGGTAAAAGCATATAGAGGGTCGGCTCAGGCGAATAGTTTCACGGCATTTCGCGAAGACGTACGAAGCGAGGTAAAGCAACTGATTATCAGCAAAGTTTCGGATATGCTGCTGTATAACCAGAGCAGGCGCGAGATTGGAGAGAATGTTGATGAGGTGCTCGAATCCGAGGTTCAAAAGCGGGTCAGGGAGTTTATAGTAAGCTTCGGCGGCGATTATGCCGAGGCGGAGCACGCGCTGGATGATATGGGGATGGACTGGGACAGTTACCGGGAGTATCAGAAGCGTAATATTCTGAGCAGGTGGTATCTGGCATCTCAGTATCCGCAGGAAAAGCCGATAAGTCACAGCGAAATGGTGGCACGTTATGAACAGTTGAAAGATGATTACTTCAGAACGCCGGCTTCGATACGAATAAGATTGATTGATATAAGGCCGGGAGAATTGGATGTTTCTGATTCAAATTTAAGTGCTAACGAGGCGGCATTAAAGCTTGCTGAGGAATTACTCGACCGTATAAAAGGCGGAGAGGATTTTGGTGCACTTGCAAAAAAGTATTCACACGGACACCGCGCAGCTTATCGTGGTTTGTGGAAAGCGATAGAGCCGGATTCATTAGCAAAACCCTATGATAAACTGGCGGATGTAACAAAAAATATGAAGGTTGATCATGTGGCGGGGCCTCTGGAAGCGGGAGAACATATTTTTATAGTAAAGCTGGAGGAGAGAAAGTTAGAGCAGGTACAGTCTTTTGCCGAGGTACAGGATGAAGTAGAGGCTCAGATTTATATTGAGCGACGTCGTGAAGCGATTCGAGAATTTACAAACGAGCTTGTGAGTCAGGCGGCGGCGGGAAGGCTCGATGATTTTGTGGATTTTTGTGTGCAAAAAATATATGTTATATGTAATCGAAACAGTGCGTAGGTAACACCGGGAGGCTTAGTTTGGAAATTGTAGCTCATGGCATAGACCTGGTTGATTTTCCCCGAATCGGGGAGTTGATGGAGCGTCACGGTGAGCGTTTTATGAAGCGTGTTTTTACTGCGCATGAGCGTTCTTATGCGGCATCCAACAGGAACGGCACTGAGAAGCTTGCTGGCCGTTTTGCGGCAAAGGAGGCGGTGTTGAAACTGCTGGGGACCGGCTGGCGCGGTAAAATTGCGTGGACAGACATAGAGGTGGTGAACAACCCGTCGGGAAGTCCGCGGGTAAATCTTACCGGCGAGGTGAAGAAGATTGCGGAGAGTATGGGGGTGAAACATATCAGCGTGAGTATTACCCATACGGCTAATTTTGCGATAGCGTCGGCGGTGGCCCTGACTAAGAGCGATGAGCAATAATTACGACTGCATTGTTGTTGGAGGCGGCCATGCTGGTATAGAAGCCGCACACGCCGCGGCGAGAATGGGTGCAAAGACCTGCCTGGTTACTCTTCGTCGCAACCTTATAGGGGAGATGAGTTGTAATCCCGCCATTGGCGGCCTCGCGAAGGGACAAATAGTCAGGGAAATAGATGCACTCGGTGGGCTGATGGGACTTGCGACGGATGCGACCGGCATACAATTCAGGATGCTGAACCGTTCGAAGGGAGAAGCGGTGCAGTCTCCGCGTGCTCAGGTGGACCGATACAAATATGTCCGGTGGATGCGGGAAACCCTGGAACAAACGGATAATCTGGATATTGTTGAAGGTGTGGCTTCGGAAATTATAACTGAAAGACATAGCGTGCGAGGTCTGCGATGCAGGGATGGAAGTGTTTATGGATGTGAAACATTGATTATTGCAACGGGCACCTTTTTAGGCGGGCGTCTTTTTACGGGAGATAAGAGCTGGGCCGGAGGGCGAATCGGCGAAGCCCCGAGTGTGGAGCTTTCCGAGAGTTTGCGTAGAACTGGTCTGGAGACGAGCAGGATGGCCACGGATACTACACCGCGACTGGATGCGCGAAGCTGCGAGCTTGACAAGCTGCAGGTGCAGCGGGGAGATGAGAAGCCCATCCCGTTCTCTTTTATGAGCAGTCGTATCCTGCGTGAGCAGATACCATGCTGGATAACTTATACGGATGAACGGATACATAAATTGTTAAGAGATAATCTGCATCGGGCACCGTTGTCATCCGGCCAGATTACAGGTGCGGACCCGCGTTATTGTCCGAGTATCGAGGGAAAGGTCGTTCGTTTTGCAGATAAAAAGCAGCACAGGATTTTTCTTGAGCCGGAGGAAGAGTCGGTCGAGACAATTTACTGCAACGGGATATTTACGTCGATGCCTGGGGATGTTCAACAGCAAATGCTGCGGTTGCTGCCGGGTACGGAGAAGGCAAAGATTATTCATTACGCTTATGCGGTGGAATATGATTATTGTCCGCCGGTCCAGTTACAAAGGACTCTGGAGTGTAGAAAAATCGCTGGGCTTTTTTTGGCCGGCCAGATAAACGGCACGAGTGGTTACGAAGAGGCGGGCGGGCAGGGAATTATCGCGGGTATCAATGCGGTTAGAAAGCTTCAGGGCAAAGAAGGAATTGTACTGGGAAGGGACCAGGCTTACATCGGAGTTTTGATAGATGATTTGCTGACGAAGGGAATTGATGAGCCTTACCGAATGTTCACCTCGCGGGCGGAGTATCGTTTATCTCTTCGTGCGGACAACGCTGACCGGCGACTGACGACGCTGGGGCACGAAGTGGGGCTTGTCGAGCCGCGAAGATGGGCAAGGTTTATGGAGAAATTACGGCAGATAGAGTGTCTCCGAGAGTACCTTCATAAGAAGCGCTGGCATGGAGTGAGCTACTGGGAACAGTTGCGTCGTCCAGGCAGTCCTTTAGCAGGCAGGTTAAAAGATGAAGAATTTATTAAGCAGGAAGGATTAAGCGAAGAAGTTGTGCATACGCTGGTTACGGATGCCAAGTATGAAGGCTATCTTGCTAAGCAGCAACGGCTTGCCTCGGCGGCGAGCGCGTTGGAGAGCAAAAGCATTCCACCAACGTTTGAATACGACAATATTACTCACCTTCGTAACGAGGCGAAGGAGAAGCTGTCTATCTTTCGGCCTGCTACAGTGGGACAGGCAATGCGAATAAGCGGCGTAACGCCGGCGGATATTACCGTCCTGGAGGTCTATTTGAAAAATCATTATCGAGAGAAAGACTGATTTGTAAAAATGACGTTTTTCAAAGAGAGAGTTTTCGAAACTTATTCGCTTGGCAGGGCGGATGGATAAAGGCGTGAGTTTTGGGAGGGGTAATTACAAAACAGGGTGGTTTAAATTGCCGAAGATAAGAAGGTATGGCTCCCGG
>CAZGGE010000048.1:18833-19226 GCA_964524285.1 uncultured Pirellulales bacterium | reverse complement strand
GCGATGATTCAGGACGGCGAAGGGCGAAAAATGAGCAAGAGTCTCGGCAACGGCATCGATCCTCTGGTGGCGATAAACAGCCACGGTGCGGATGCCATGCGTTTTACCCTGGCCAGTATGACCACGGATACCCAGGATATTCGCATGCCGGTGGTATCTATGGAGCTACCGGACGGCAGGCGGGAGAATACCTCGCCTAAATTTGACATAGGCAGGAATTTCTGCAACAAGCTCTGGAATGCTTCGCGTTTTGCGATGATGAATCTGGACGGAATGCAGCCCGGTCGATTCGACAGGGAACAGATGATTTTGACCGACAAATGGATTTTGTCCCGGCTTGCAAGAACGGTAAGTGAAGTTACCGATGCTTTGAACGATTTCAAATACAGTGAG
>CAZGGE010000048.1:7569-18823 GCA_964524285.1 uncultured Pirellulales bacterium | reverse complement strand
CCTTTGAGTCGGCTATATCATTTTTTCTGGGATGATTTGTGCGACTGGTATCTGGAGTGGAGCAAGGCGCGTATGAAAGACGATGAGCAAAGGCCCATAGCTCAAAATGTTCTTGCATTTGTTCTGGATGAGACATTGCGGCTTTTACATCCGTTTGTTCCTTTCATCAGCGAGAGTATTTATCAGAAGCTCAACGAGACAGCACCGGAACGTGGACTTGCGGGTCTTTGTGAAATTGAATTTTGTGATGCTCTGGTGGTTGCAAGGTGGCCGAACAGGCTTGATAATTTGGTGAATGAAGAGGCCGAAAGTAAAATAGTATTCCTGCAGGAAGCTATAAGGGCCATTCGGGACGTTAAAAGTAAGTATAACAAGCCTTTGAGAGAGAAGGTGTGTGTTTCCATAAAGGCCGATGGAGGAATCGCCGAGACCTTGAGTCAAAATTCCTCGCTGGTTGAGCAGTTGGCGGGCGCGGAGCAATTGTCAGCGGGTGCTTCGACTATAAAGCCGGCCAACGCTGCGGTTTCGGTCTTGTCGGACGCAAGTGAAATTTACGTTCATGATATGATAGACCCGGAGGCGGAGCGCAAACGTCTCGAAAAGCAGAAACAGGATATCGAAAAAGCCAGGCGGGCGGTGGAATCAAAACTTTCAAACGAGAACTTTGTGAACAAAGCCAGGCCTGAGGTGGTAGAACGTGCAAGGGAAAAAATGACGGATTTGTCGGAACAATTACGGACTGTGCAAAAGCATCTTTCGCAGTTGAAATAAACTGGCTAAAGGCGGTGCATAATGGAAACTGAAGTTGAGTTATCCCGAATTATTATCAACGAGACTTCTCAGCAGCAAATCATCGTTTTGAAGGAACGTCACGGCAACAGGAGTTTTCCGATAGTAATCGGGATAGTAGAGATATTTGCAATTGACCGTCGGTTAAAGGGTCTGAAACCGCCCCGGCCCATGACACACGATTTGCTGGACTCGGTGATAAAAAGCGTCGGGGCGACCGTGGACAGGATATTGATTAACGACCTGAGAAATCATACTTTTTATGCGAAGATATATCTGAAGCTGGACGGCAGGACGCTTGAGGTTGATTCTCGTCCTTCGGATGCGATAGCTCTTGGGGTGGTCTCCAGCACTCCGATTTTCGTGGCTGACCACGTTTTTGACAAGGCCAATCAGTGAGCGTCTTTTTGATGGTGCTCCGAGGCCGACAGACTCGCCAGTATCATAATTCCCACGCCTACGCATAGCATGGTGTCTGCAAAATTGAAAGCAGGCCAATGTTTTCCGGGCCAATATACAACATCTATGAAGTCTCGAACTTTTCCCTCATTGAACAGCCGGTCATAGAGATTGCCGCAGACGCCTGCGGCGAGCAGGGCAAGGGCTAAATGTGTGAGCCGATGGTGTGTTTTTCCTGTCAGTAGTACGAATATGATGACGGCCAGAGCGATAAAGGAGACAGCAACAAGCAGATATCTTTGTCCCGCGGCGATGCCAAAAGCGGCTCCTGTATTCTCAGCCCGTACAAGATGAACAAAGCCATTTATAATGGGGATGGCACCCGTCTCACGGCCCAGATACGAGAAAACAAGAGACTTGGTCCACAGGTCTGTTGCGAAGCCGGTTACAAAGATTGGCCAGAATATAAGATGCCTGATACGGTCGTGTTCTATACTCAGGACACTTTTGAAAAAGGCCCACCCTTTTTCCTGCCGGTCACCGGTTTCTGCTTTGTTATCATCTGTCACGGTTGCCTGTCTTCATAAGTGGAATTGTTTGCCTGCGAACTACTGTAAATTTTACTATTGCTGGTAAAAATCAAGCAGCCGCTGTAATTGTTCAAGATTTGGCTGGTCGGGCTTTATCTCAAGTGAGCGTTTCCATTGCTCTACGGCTTTTTTCTGGAGATTTTTGCTTGCTCTGCCGCTTTCTTTTTTTCCTTTTAGTATCATTGCAACACCGAGGCTTCTGTATGCATACCAGTCGTTTTCGTCGATTTGAATTGCCCGTTCATAGCTTTCGATTGCTTTGTCAATCTCTTTTGCCTGTAGATGTGCGTATCCGAGCAGGCTCAAGGCCCGTCCGTTTTCGGGTTGTTTTTCCACCACTGTGGTTAACAGTTCCCGGGCCGGCTCAAAGCGTTGAACCTTCAGGTAAGCCTCAGCCAGCGCAAGCATAATTTCGGGGCTGTTGGTATCGGTTTCAAGGGCGTGCTTGTAACGGTCGATTGCATTGTCGTAATCTTTTTGGGAACCGTATATATCTCCGAGTAGTTTCTGCACGTCTGTACTGTTTGGGTTAATTTTTTGAGCGCGTTTGCCGTACTCGAGTGCGTTGTTGTAATCGTCTATTTTGTAAAATGATTTTGCCGCTTCGACGTGTGACTCGAAATGGTCTGGCTTCAGGTCGCAGGCCTTGACGTACGCCTTGACTGCCTTTGCGAATTGCTTCATAATTTTGTAGACACGCCCCAGATTAAAGTAATCTTTGAAGGAATAAGGGTTGAGTTGTGTTGCTTTTTCGTAAGATTTTGCACTTTTTTCGTATTCGTTCATCTCTTTGTAGATTTGGCCGAGCAGTGAATAAGCAAGTGAGAAGTTTTTGTTGGAATCGACGGCCTGGTTTAGCTTCTCGACGGCTTTTTCTTTTTCATTAATTTCTCTCAGCATCTCAGCGTCGACGTAAAGCTCAACCGGGTCAGGTTCCGAAGTACATCCCTGGCCGAGGAGAATCGACAGACAAAGCATTGCGATGCTTAGAAATTTTATTTGTCCTGCCTGAATTGTTACCGCTTTCAGGCTTTTGCAACAGCTTTTACAGTGCTTTGCCTTGCTCATATATGTTTCCCTTCAGAAAACATCAACTTAGCGGCGTTATCAAACTGCCGCCTGAGTGCGGTGATTGTACACTCAGCAAGTCCTGATGTCAAAATTAGTTTGTAACGTGACTTTTTACTGATTAGCAGGTCCGGCTGCTAACTATTTGACATATCGGCGTTCGGGGGTTATGATATTTGCCGTTTTAGCGGACTTTTCCGTTAAGTCGGTGCCGAAAGTAACAGGGCAGTGTCGGTAAGAGGCTGGCTTAGAGTATTTGATTGTATAAAAAAGCCGGGATAAGGGCATTAATTTTGGTCATTCAGGCCTCGAACGGGCTTTGCCAGGGATGGTTTATTATGCAGGATTGTTTGTTACAAGCAAGCCGATATGTAACAAAAGGAAGGATTCAGGGGGTATTTTATACATGCCACAAATATTATAAAGGCGGATGGTTACTCGTCAGCTTGGTTATGCTGATGATTCTAAGGTTCTTTTGGAGGAATCCTTAATGCATAGGTACGTTAACCTTGAAAGACCCAGGTTGTTGCTTGTGGGTTTGTTGTTTGCGTTGATGTTGTGGGCGACGCAAACAGGATATTGCAAAAGCCGACAAGGCAGCCCTGCGGTTGTTAATTCAGCCGTATCATCACCATTGAGGGAGACAATAAGCCTCGACGGCACGTGGGATTTTGCCGTTGACCCGGGAAAAAAAGGCAGAGAGAATAAATGGTTCAGCAGCGACAAACCACTTCCGGATCGGATAAAAATCGAGGTTCCGGGTGCTTGGGAAGCTCAGGGAATAGGCGGACCGGGTAACAGTAGTACTGTTACGCCCGAAAAAAGTATACGGCCTTTAAGAGGCTCGTATACAGGTACGGCGTGGTACAGGAAAAAGGTCAATATACCCGGCCACTGGGAGGGAAAACAGATTTGGCTCGAAGTCGGGGGAGTGCACTGCCAGGGTTGGTTTTGGGTTAATGGTGAGTTTGTCGCACACGTGGCCAATTACTGCGGGACTTACAAATACAATATCACTGACCTGGTCAGCGCCGGCGATGAAGCCCTGATTGCCGCAGAAGTCAGAAATGATGTCCCAAGCGGAAAGGGCCTTTTTTCCTGGATACATCGTTTCGGCGGGCTTTATCGGAGTGTGGAAATCGAGGCGACAGCTCGTTCCTGGATTGATTATGCTTATGTTGAGCCTCTGTTTGATGAGCAAAAGGCACGAGTGCATGTTGAGCTGAAAAGTTGCGAGCGGAATCCCTGGAATGAAAAGGTGCTCGATATTGTGGTGCGTACAGTCGAGGGTATTGAAGCGGGCAGGGCGGTACGGTCGCTGAATAACTCAAATGACGGCAATGTTGATTTAGTGGTAGATATTGCTCTTGACCCTTTTCGTGCATGGTCTCCTGAGAACCCTAATCTGTATTGCGCTCATATCTTACTCAGAACCAGCGGCGGAAAGGCCGACGGGTGGATGGAACGTTTTGGTGTACGAAAATGGGAAGCACGTGGCAGGTATTTCTTCCTGAATAACAAGGAGTATTTCGTTCGCGGATATGGTGATGACTTTATTTATCCGTTGACATTATGTTCACCGGCCGACAGAAAGGTACACAAAAAGCATCTTAAACTCGCTAAAAGCTACGGTTTTTGTTACGTCCGCCATCACACTCACTGCGAGTTGCCCGAGTTCTTCGAGGCGGCCGACGAGGTGGGTATCATGGTTCAGCCGGAACTGCCGTACTACGGCAGGCGTCCTTCAGCAAATACGGGAGGGTACTTCAGACCAAAAGAAGATTTGAAAGAGCTTATTACTCATTACAGGCGGTATGTATCACTCTCAACGTATTGCACAGGCAATGAAGGATATCTGGGTTCTCCTCTGGATAAAGAAATCTATCAACTTGCCAAAAAGATGGACCCGACACGTCTTTTCCTGCATCAGGACGGCGGCGAAAGCAAGAGGTCTATAGGTCGCAACACTCCTGAAAATTCGGATTTTTTCACCATCTGGGGACCTGATATGAAGGGAGAAGAACGGTACCATGAGGTCGAGAGAAACTCCGAAGAGCATCAATCGAGAGCTCACTTTATACATGAGTTTCTCAACCTGGCAACGGATGAGGATCCCCGGCTTGCCGAGAAATATACCGGTGCGATAAGGCCTCCAGTAACTCCACGTGATTTCCGCAAGAATCTTCAACAAATGGGTCTGAAATGGGATTGGAGGATTGCCTGTATCGATGCGGGAAAGCATCTTCAAAGCATCTGGCAGAAGCGGGGACTGGAGTGCGCACGTCTTGCCCCAGCCTGCGACGGTTATATCTACTGGACTATCGTTGACGTCGGCTCACCATCGGCCCAGGGGCTGTTCAATCAATTTTGGGAGCCTAAAGTCAGTACCGCGGAGTATTTCAAGCGGTTTAACAGCCAGGCGATACTGCTGGCGAAGATGCCGGATGACAGCAGGATTCTGGCTGGGGGAGACGAGATGCAAGTTCAATGGTGGATTTCCAACTTTGGCGGTAAGCCTGTCAGAGACCGAAAGCTATGCTGGCAGCTACTTGCAGGCTCGAAAACGCTTGACTCCGGAACCATCGAAGGTGTCAGTGCCGAAGGTGCAGACGTGAAGGAGGTGGCCAGGACAAGATTTGTGGTGCCCGAGGTGGATGTAGCGACCAGGGCTGAGCTTAGAGTCGAGCTTGAGGGAACGGCAATTGAGAACCGTTGGGATGTTTGGCTGTTTCCTGATGTAGAGGAGATTGACTTTCCTGCGAAGACTATTGCTGCAACCGAACGGGTATATGAAAATTTGGCCGGCCGTTATCCCGGGTTGATTAAGCTGGATTCGCAGGAGGCGAAAAATGCTGATATCGTGATAGCTGACGCTCTGGATGAACAGGTTGAAGCAGCCTTTAATGAGGGCAGGAAAGTGATTTTACTGGGCATAGGCCAGGCAAATCCAGGAGTAAAACTTGGCTGGTGGGTTAAAACTGCCCAGACTGGAACGGCGGTGGCCGAGCATCCTGCGTTCGGCAGGTTTCCGCACCGGGGATTTCTGGACGAACTGTTTTTCAGGATTGCAGGTAGTGCTGTAATAATGAGCCGGTGTGGGTTTGAAAATGTGGAGCCGTTGATGGTGGGTCATGGTAAGCTCGGATACCTTTTGTATGTTTTTCAGGCTCAGGCGGGCGAGGGCCGGCTGCTGGGATGCGGTTTGAATCTTCTTTCGGATAATCCGGAAGCGGTGTATCTTTTGAATGAGTTTATAAAGTATGCAGGTTCAGATTGTTTCGAGCCAAAGGGAAAGCTTGACATCGACAAGGTCAGGGACCGGCTCATAAAATCAAATTGACATAGCATGGAAAGGGTTTGGATGCGTATAACACAGGGATGATTATAATGTTGGTATTGTTCGAAGAAAGCTTTTTATAACCTCTTTTTAAGGGAGAAGGACATTGCTTTTCACTATCAGCGGAAAACATATTGATATTACGGATGCGATTAAAAGGCATGCAGAAGAGAAGACGGCAAAGCTTCCGCGGTATTATAATGTCATCAACCAGGTTGAGGTAATAATCGAGGGCAACAAAAACGGAAACAAGACGGCCGAGGTAATCGCCAGGGGTGAACACAGTAAAGTCTTCGTGGCAAAGGAACGCGGAGAGGATGCTTACTTATGTATCGATGCTGCTGTTCACAAACTGGAGAGGCAGTTGCGAAAAACAAAAACGAAGGAAAGGAACAACAAACACTCCGGTCATAAATAAGTAATACCGGCCGGCGACCGGCCCGAGTGAAGCCGACAAAGAAAGGCTTGAGATTCATGGTAAAATTTGCAGACTTTGTTTGTTTTGAAGCAATAGTTCCGGAGCTTCAGGCAAAAGGGCGGGATGAGGCCATAGATGAACTGGTCTCGGCACTGGTCAAGGCACGTAAAATACGCAAATCTGAGAAGGGCAAAATTGCAAAAGCAATAACAAAAAGGGAGAAAGAGGCGAGTACCGGCATGGGAAAGGGTGTTGCCATTCCTCATGTAAAACATTCTGGGATAAAAAAAATAGTCGCGGTAATAGGTCTGAGTAGCTCTGGAATTGATTTTTCGGCGCTGGACAAAAAGCCTGTGTATTCGGTTATTTTGCTTCTCAGCCCCGAAGAGAACCCCGACAGACATTTGCAGGCTATGGAGAGCATCTTCAAGCACCTGCAGCATGACAGGTTCCGGAAATTTCTCAGGCAATGTCAGTCGGCCGACGAAATCGTGGATTTATTGAAGGAGGCCGATGAAAATCTTTACTTGTAACCGGCCGAGCAGCATGGAGATAAGCTGAAGGTGCGTGGTTTAAAGATGCCAGCTAAAGGTGATACGTCAGAAAATGTTGTTTGTGAAGTAACAGTAAATGTCAAAAACAAAGACGGGTTGCATATGCGTCCTGCAATGCAGTTTGTTGATATCGCCAACCAGTTCAAAAGTGATATATCCGTGAACAACGGAGAAAATGTGGTTGACGGTGCAAGCATAATGCAAATGAGTATGCTGGCGGCAACATATGGTACGCGTCTTACAATCAGAGCCGAGGGCCCGGATGCGCAGCAGGCGGTTGAAGCCCTGCGTGAACTCATCGAAGAACGAAAATTTGATGAGCCGGCACCCGGAGAGTAAAAACCGGTTTTGATATCTTTAAGGTTATGCAATGGAGATAAAAAAGGGTATAGCGGTCTCGCCCGGTATAGCAATAGCAAAGTCTCTGGTAATTGATTCCGAGGATTACAGAATACCTCGGCGTTCCGTAAATCCTTCCAGGCGGATGATTGAAATACAGCGTGTCCGGAATGCTTTTCGGGCCGCCGCCGCCGAGCTTACTTCTCTTCAGGAAGGTAAAGGTAAGACACGGCAACGTGAAATAAAGGACATTTTTGCCGTGCACCTGAGATTCTTAAAGGACCGAAGTCTTAGAAAAAAGATAACCGATTTGGTTCATTCTGACTCCGTTACAGCCGAGTATGCCGTGTCAGCCACCCTGCGGGATATAGCTTCACATTTTACAAAGGCAAAAGACCCGTATATCAGCGAACGTGCCGCTGATATTTACGATATAGAACGGCGTCTTTTGAGCCAGCTTCTCGGTGCCAAGCGTGAGGACGTGGAGCATTTGACTGAGGAAGTCGCCGTGGTTGCAAAGGAGCTAAGCCCGACACAGACGGCCGGCTTTAACAAGGATTTCGTAAAAGGAATCGCCGCGGACGTTGGTGGAAGAACCAGTCATGCCGCTATTGTCGCACGCTCCCTCGGTATTCCCGCTGTGGTTGCTCTTGAGGATTTGACGGATTGTCTACAGGGCGGCGACATGGTGGTAATTGACGGTAACAGGGGGCTTGTTATCGTCGAGCCGGATGAAAATACGCTGCGCCAATACGAGCAATACTCCCGGCAGTTTCATAAACTTGAACATCGCCTTGGTGCCATAATAAAAAAGCCCAGCATCACCCGTGACGGGACAAGAATAACACTGCTGGGAAACATAGAATTTCCGGATGAAGCGCAACTTGTTATGGACCGGGGCGGTGAGGGTGTAGGCTTATACCGTACAGAGTTCCTTTATCTTAATACTTCCGACGAACCGAACGAGCAGGACCACTACGATGCTTATGCGGAAACAATAAAGGTTTTCGAACAAAAGCCCGTAACCATCAGAACCGCGGACCTCGGTGCGGACAAATTTACACAAAGTAGGAGGATTGCACCGGAACCGAACCCGTTCCTCGGCCTTCGCTCCATAAGATTTTGCCTGCAGAACCTTGTTATGTTCAAGACACAATTGCGTGCGATTCTCCGTGCTTCGGTGCTCGGAAATGTTAAGATTATGTTTCCTTTAATTTCTAATCTTCAGGAACTGATGCAGGCCAAGATGATTTTGCATGACGTAATGGAAGACCTGGACGAGGAATCTATTGCATATAACAAGGAAATCAAGGTCGGAATCATGATTGAAACGCCCGCGGCGGCACTGACCGCTTCCTCGCTGGCAAGGGATGTAGATTTTTTCAGCATAGGTACCAATGACCTGACTCAGTATACACTTGCGGTTGACAGGGGTAATGAAATGGTTTCCACCCTTTATTCGGAGGCTGACCCTGCGGTGCTGAGACTGGTCAGAACCGTCATTCAGGACGCCACTAAAGCTGATATAGGCCTGACCGTGTGCGGAGAAATGGCCTCCGAGCCGGAATTTATCATGTTGTTGTTGGGGCTTGGAGTCGAAACCATTTCTCTTGCGCCGCCTATGATACCCGAGATAAAACAAGTTATACGGTCTGTTACTATTGAGGATTGTAACAAGCTGGCTCGTAAAGTCATTACCATGAACTCACAGCGGCAGATCCAAAATTTTATGAGGGACGCCGCCAGGAAGATAATCCCAGAGGCATTTTAGAGTGTTAGCATGCGATTTCCCTTATGTCCGAAATCGTATTCCATGACTCAATTATTTTAGGCTCACGCGTTAAGGTTAAGGAGAAACAAGCATGATGTTCAATGGTATTTTTCGCATTCCCCGGCCGGTTAATGAGCCGTGCCGACAGTATGCACCAGACAGCCCTGAAAGGCAGCAGCTCAAATCCAGATTGAAGGAGATGCTGTCCACTCAGGTGGAAGTTCCCATGATAATTGGTGGCGAGGAAGTACACAGCGGCAATCTTGCCGACATTCGCTGTCCTCATGACCACACACAACTGCTCGGTCGCTTTCACCAGGCAAACGCACAGTATGTTAATAGAGCGATAGACGCCGCCGAAAAAACCAAACGCCAGTGGGGGGAGATGCCCTGGGAGTCACGAGCCGTCGTTTTACTCAAGGCCGCTGAGCTGCTGTCGGGAAAATACCGCGACATACTTAATGCCGCCACCATGTTGAACATGAGCAAAACACCGTATCAGGCGGAAATTGATTCTGCTTGCGAACTCATAGACTTCTGGCGATTCAATACGCATTTCATGGAGGAGGTGTATGGAGACCAGCCGATATCGAAGCCGGGCGTCCTGAATTATATGGAGCATCGACCGCTGGATGGATTTGTACTTGCCATTACACCCTTTAACTTCACGTCTATAGCCGGCAATCTGCCGACCGCTCCCGCTCTGATGGGCAACACGGTTGTCTGGAAGCCTGCATCGGCGGCTACCCTTCCTGCTTATTTCATTATGAAAATACTTGAGGAAGCAGGTATGCCACAGGGAGTAATAAATATGGTTCCCGGCGCCGGCTCCGTTGTAGCGCCGCCGGCATTGAATGATGTACGACTTGGCGGCATCCATTTCACCGGCAGCACTTATGTTTTCTCCACAATATGGCTGGCGGTAGGCTCCGACATACGCAAATATGTCTCTTATCCTCGAATTGTCGGCGAAACCGGAGGAAAAGACTTCGTATTCGCCCACGAAACCGCCGACGTCGAGACTTTGGTTACCGCACTTGTTCGCGGTTCATTCGAATACCAGGGACAGAAATGTTCCGCGGTATCAAGAGCCTATATCCCCGATTCGATTTGGCCCGACGTCAAGGAACGGTTATTGGAGGATATAAAGGGTATAAAAATGGGTGATGTGTGCGATTTCAGGAATTTTATGGGAGCAGTTATCGACGAAAAGGCGTTCGAAAATATAACCGGATACATAGAACACGCTCGAAGTTCAAGTGATATGGATATTATAGCCGGTGGAGGATATGATAAATCGAAGGGCTATTTTATAGAGCCGACAGTTGTTTTGAGTAAAGAACCCAAATCAAAGCTAATGGTCGAAGAAATTTTCGGGCCGGTTCTGACTATATATGTATATCCTCGGGACCAGTATGAGCAGACACTTGAGTTGTGTGACCAGACCTCACCTTACGCGTTGACCGGTGCTGTATTCGCACTCGAACGTGGTGCGATTGTCAAGGCTATGAATATGCTGCGACATGCAGCCGGGAATTTTTACGTTAACGATAAACCTACCGGCGCCGTTGTAGCGCAACAGCCGTTCGGAGGAAGCCGTGCCTCCGGCACAAATGATAAGGCCGGAAGCTGGCTGAACCTCGAAAGATGGGTGTCGCCCAGAGTAATAAAGGAGACTTTCCTGCCGCCGAAGAACTTCCGCTATCCTTATATGGATGCCAAATAAGCCTGTTGGTAGTACAAAGCAGCGTTTTCGGAACTTCAGGCTGACACAAGTGCCGGCTTCCGAGGGTTGTGTAGTTTGTGTCGGTACCTTCCGGAATTGTCCTTGACGATAAAATTCTATTGGCGATAATTTGCTTTTGGTTAAGGAGAATCGCAGACCTGCGTCAGGATTATGATTGTCGATTGCCATACACATATTAGTTGGGCCGAGGACAAGGCAACAGCAGCCAAACATTTTTCTGCTGCTGAAACTGTAAATAAGTG
>CAZGGE010000048.1:0-7559 GCA_964524285.1 uncultured Pirellulales bacterium | reverse complement strand
AAGTGTATAGTGCTCGCCTCGAGGGCTGACGAAGATACTAATACTAATCAGAAACTTTCCGATTACGTCCGCAAATACCCTGATAAAATGGTTGGTTTCGCTTTTGTAGACCCCACCAGGAACACCATCGCAGCCAAAAAAGTTAGTCATATCGCGGAAAAACTTGGCCTCAAGGGTGCGGTTTTGTATTGTTCGAGTTGTGGTTTTCATCCGACTCACAGCAAGGCGATGTCTTTTTATGAAGCTGCCCAGGAAGAAAATCTTCCTGTTTTCTTCCACAACGGTGTTTGTCCGAATGAAAAAGTTATGCTCGAGTATGCTCAGCCTTTCCTGCTGGACGAAATTGCGAGAAACTTCGAAAATCTCAAAATCGTTGTAGGGAATATGGGTATGCCGTTTGCTGAGCAAACCCTTGCTCTTATCGCGCAGTACCCTAACGTCTACGCGGACCTGACTATTAATCCGAACAGAATCTGGCAGATTTATAACATTGTAACGTCTGCTCATGAACAGGGGGTCATGGATAAGCTGTTGTTCGGTAGCGGATTCCCTTACGGCAATGCAGGCCAGTGCATTGAAACACTTCTCGGTTTTAACAAGCTTATAGGCGACAGCACTCTTCCTACTGTGCCGCGAGGAAGTATCCGAAACGTTATAGAGCGAGATACACTTGAATTGCTCGGTATAATCAGATAACCCCACCAAAGCGTACAGGAAGGTCGCAACAGTGACAAAACTCCTCGAAGAGCAACGAGAAAGCTGGGGTTCACGGGCGGCTTTTGTTCTGGCGGCTATAGGCTCGGCCGTCGGATTGGGCAATGTCTGGCGTTTCCCTTACGTAGTATACACAAACGGAGGAGGCGCCTTTCTCATTCCTTATGTGGTGGCTATAGCCGTGGTCGGCGTCCCGATGCTAATAATGGAGTTTTCGCTCGGCCATTACACTCAGCTCGCTGCACCGGGTGCTTTCAGGGAAATTTCAAAAAAAACTGAGTTTGTCGGTTGGTGGCCGATTGCTCTCAGCTTTATAATTGTTTGTTACTATGCCGTCGTCATTGCCTGGTGTCTCAACTATTTTTTCTTCAGTTTTCAGAATGAAGTCCCATGGGCAGGACAGGCGGAAACCTTTTTCAATGAACAGTACCTGCAGAACAACCATAGCCATAAGCTCGGCGGAATACGACTGCCCATAGTTGTTTCGTTGTTTGCAGTGTGGATTGGTATGTATTTCTGCATATTCAGGGGTGTCAGGTGGATTGGTAAAATTGTCCTTTGGGCCGTACCTTTGCCCCTGTTAATGTTGTTGATACTTGCGATAAGAGGACTTACGCTCGATGGAGCCGTAGCGGGCCTCGAATATTATCTTGAGCCTGACTTCTCGGTCCTCAAAGACGTTGTTGTCTGGAGAAAGGCTTTTGGACAGGTCTTCTTCTCAATGACAGTCGCCTTCGGCGTCATGATTACCTATGCCAGTTTCATGCACAGAAAAAGTGATATAAATAATAATGCACTTATAGTCGCTCTTTCAAATGCCGGAACAAGTTTCCTCGCAGGAATCGCTGTCTTTACTATAATGGGGACGTATGCACTAACCAGAAACTTGCAGGTACCGGAAGTTTTAGACAAAAGCGAAGGGGCAGGCCTGGCATTTGTCGCATTTCCAACCGCCCTTTGTCACCTGCCGGCAACAAGATTATTCAGTGCCGTTTTCTTCGCTGCTCTTGTACTTCTGGGCATAAATTCCGCCTTTTCAATTACCGAATCCGTCCTTGCAAGTATTTGTGATAAAAGCGATTGGCCACGAAAGTGGGTACTGCCGGTAATGAGTGTCCTGGGATTTACTGTTGGCATAATTTTCACCACACAAGGAGGAATTAGCTGGTTGAGCACAATAGACGACTTTGTAAACGGAACATGGGGAATACTTCTGGTGGGACTCTTTGAATGTATTGTTATTGCATGGCTCTACGACGTCGGTGTGCTCAGGCGACATGCAAATGTTCGAAGCGACTGGAGGCTCGGTATCTGGTGGGAGTATATGCTCAAGTTCGTCATACCTTGCGTTCTCGGAGCATTGTTCGTATGGAGTTTTTATGAGGACATTACATCCTCAGATGGTTTTATCAGAGACAACAAGGGCGATTTTATCTGGCCGAAGGTCGTCGGACTAACAGTTATGGGCTCAGCCTTTATCGCTGCGGTTATTTTAAGCAAACTACACACGACAACAGCAAACGAATCCGGAGCACAAAATGCTTGAGTTGTTAGATTCAAAATTGGTATGCCCATTTTGCTATTTTGTGGCTGCTGTTTACGATGGAAAGCTTTCGTTAACGGCTTACATAATACTTGCTTTCGCACTGGTTGCAATTATCGGGGGTCTTTCGTGGTGTTTCAACCGCGCAATTAAGGCGGATAGAAACCCGGATCATCCGCACTTATCCACCGATAGTGATAAAGCAAAATACCCACCCTCAGAACAAACAGAAAAAGACAGGCCGAGTTCTATTTGAACCCGGCTCTGTCTGAATTGCTATACTTACGACATGCTTGCTCCATGTCAACATCATTTATGTTGGCCAGAGTACAAAGCCAGGCAAAAACATCTGCAAATTCCTCTGACTTGTTCTGATTGTCATTGCTGGCCAGAGCTGTAGCTAACTCACCTACTTCCTCGATAAACCATAGGAACGTAGCAGGTGTTCCTCTTTGCCTGTCTCGTTTCTCATATCGTTGGCTAATCAAATGTTGAAATTCATTAATCTGCACTTTCTCTGCCCTGCCCGGTCAAGAAACAATACATAAACTTACTCCACATGCCCCTTGCCGGCACTTAAGGGCACAACGTTCCTGTTCCTTTTGGTCAGGCTGTCAGGAACCAGCCAACAGGTCGGAGAGCTTGGTCTTCGAGAAAACATTTCTCGACTGAGCGATAGCTTTTTCATAAGCTCGTTCGGCCTTTACACTGAATTTCTCTCTTTTGGTCTGCTCAGCCAGATTCAATCTGCTTACCAAAGGTCCGTCGACTGCCTCGATAACTTCGAGCATGGTTATCTTTTTGGTATTCTTGGCCAGAGAGAAGCCTCCTCGCGGACCTCTTTTGCTTCGCAGAACATTCGCTTTTACCAGTTGCTGAAGTATTTTCAGAAGATACTCAAGAGGTATCTTGTACTGTTTTGCGATATCCTGCGACAAAACCACACCTTGCGCGTCCTGGTGCCTGGCGATATAACCGACCGCCAACAATGCATAACCTGTGGATCTACTGATTTTCATGTTCTACTCCTTAAAAAGAACTAACAGTTTCTTTGTGAGATTCGGCGCCAGCCCGTATCTCTCAACCTTTTCAAGACCCTGAAGGCCTTCCAATTCTAACATATAGTGCGGCATAAAATCCTGAAGAGCGCCAGCCCTTTTATTGCTTAATTGGTTACCGCTGATAGTGTCCAAACTTTACTTGTTATTCTTCAACAATGGACAATTCTGCGCATCTTTAATAATAAATGCAAGAGCTTTTTCAAAAAAATATAAAAATTTCTTAAATATCTTCCGTTTTATTGAAGTCTTGACTTGTTGGTTGAACGTGTGTATCATTGCATACTCGATTTGTATCGTCACCTACTTAACAGGAGCAGCAAATGGCCGAAATAAGACCGAGAATAAGCGTAGAGTATAAGGAAAATGCCACCGTTATTACTTTTGCCGACGAAAAAATCTTAGAGGATTCGGATATCAGAGCACTTCAGCAGTCAATTATGTCCGTTATAGACCAGGCAGGCAGTATAAACCTGGTCCTGGACTTTCAAAACGTTAATTTCTTGTCTTCTGCAGTGCTCGGCCTGCTCATACGAATCAGTAAGAAGGTGCACGAACAGGATGGTCACCTCAGATTGTGTAACATTACTCCAAAAATATACGAAATATTCAAAATTACACGCCTTACAGAGGCATTTAAGGTTCATAAAGACCGCCAGTCCGCTATTCAAAGCTTTGATTGAAATAACTTTTGTGTCAAGAAGACATGTCGATGGATGGTAACGTTGCAGGGTTAAAAGAACATGCGAGGATTTTCCTTATGCTGGACGAGGAAAAACCTGTAATAATGTTGCAAAAATTCCGCTCTTTACTCTGCAGGCCTGAGCCTCTTTGCATGTGCGGTTTGTTCATTTTGACTTTTTTAATGAAAGAAGTTTTTCATATAGAATTATTTTTGTAAACAAGTCCGGCCTGGCGAAGAATAAAGCAAAATGAGACGGATTCTCCTGGTAATTATACTTTTTTCTTTATGCGCTGCACAGGTTACACTTTCGAAACACATACCTGCTCCCGAATCGCCAAATCCACAGCCACAATCTCTTGTGCCTCAAATGTTACGCCTTCAATGGTTTGCTGCACCTTCTATGCTCCAGGGAATGCAGGATAATGCCGGTGGTATAATTCACAGACATCTTGTCATGACCGGTGGTTTCTGTGGAGGAGCTGATAACGACCGGAAGCCCGGAATTCATACCCGAGGCTTCCTGGACAAAACCTGGGCATTGAGCCTCGATAATCCGGAGCAAGGATGGAAATTGCTACCTCCTTTACCCGGCGAACCCCGACAAATGATGTATTTTGCAACCGTCAATGACGCTGTTTATGTTTGGGGAGGCTTCAGCTACAGCCCTCCGTATACATACGATGATGGTTACCGCCTTTGCAGAAAGGACGGAAAATGGGTTTGGCAGGCTCTTCCGAAGCTGCCGTATGGGGGCGTGGCCGGAGGCACATGCGCATCAGGCACAAAGATTTATCTTTTCGGAGGAATGGATTACGACGGAACCAGCAAGTCCAGGTACGGTACCAGCTCTAAAATAAAGAGAACATGCAAACCCCATCCAAGATTCAAAGATATCACCTATCATAACCAGATAATGGTTTACGACATCCGGACCAACCTGTATGGTAAGGCTACACCGTTGCCCTTTGACGACCATGTACCGCCTTCTTTCGTCCTTGAGGATACGTATTATTTGTTTCCCGGCGAAACTGCCGGTTTCGTATGGAATGGAGAGTACTTCGGGCACCATCCCGAACTTGTTCTAAAGGGTAAAATAAAAGAATGTCAGCGGCAAAGGTAATAAAAGCTATGCAGCTTTAGAAGGAGTTTTTTGTAATCGGCGTTAATCCTTTGCTCGCCTATGGTCGAATAACTTATTAGGCTGGTTAAAAACAAACTTCCATATGTTATCAAGAAAAAAGGCAAGGGGTTCGTTGGTTCTGCCGAGTAAACCATCTGCGGTCGTTCAGGCATGTAAGGAAATTCTGAACGAACTACACGCCAGGAAATATTCTCAGCAGGAAGTGTTTGCGGTGCATTTGGCTCTTGAAGAGGCGTTTATAAACGCCGTTAACCACGGCAACAAGAAAAACCCGCGCAAGCAAGTCCGTGTGAAGTATTCCATCGCAGACGATAAGGTTGTTATCGAAATGGCCGATCAGGGTAATGGCTTTCAGTCTGACAATGTGCCTGACCCACGTTGCGGCGAGAATATATACAAAACTGACGGCAGAGGTATCTTTCTCATGCGGGCTTACATGGATAAGGTTGAATTTAATCGTCGAGGTAATCGTGTCCGAATGATAAAGTACAGGGAGAACGATAAGAAAATTGCGAACGCGGAGCAATGATGCCAGATTAATATGCTCTAACTTTTATTTGTTGCGAGAAATAGCCGAATGTCAAAAAGAATGGTCATAATCTTGTGCTGTTGGGCCGTTACCGCTGGTTGTGTTTACAAAGACGAACCGGCACCAAGAATTGTCAGACTTTCACAGGTACCCGAGTATAAGCCTGAAAAATATGAGTTCTCTCAAAAAAAATCTGCCCCAGCCATAAGAAATATTCCGGCAGAATGGTTTCCTCCATCTTCAATGGAGCGCAAATGGACTGCTGTTGTTATTCATCATTCCGGCACTCATAATGGAAACGCTGCGGTATTTGATAAATGGCACCGCGAACACAATCACTGGGACGGCGTCGGGTATGATTTCGTCATAGGAAACGGCACCGACAGCAGCGACGGAAAGGTGGAGGTTACTTTTCGCTGGAGGCAGCAAAGAACCGGTGCACATTGCGGCGGAACTCCGGGTAACTGGGCGAATGAAAAGGCTGTGGGAATATGTCTTGTCGGAAATTTCAATCACTGTGCCCCTTCCATACGCCAGACAAACTCTCTTGTAAAACTGTTGAGGTTCCTTACTCAACGATACGGCATACCCAAAAGCAGAATTTATGGCCACGGAACAACTCCAGGTGCAAGAAAGACTAACTGCCCGGGTAAAAATTTCCCCATATCTAAAATCAAGGCTGCCATCTAAAAAAGCAATAATTTACACAAGCCGCGGCCTTCACCGCTATGAACGTCCCATAAAGTTGAAAATTTGCCGTTGAATTCCGCCTTTTTGAATCAATTCTCTTTTGCTGCAAACCATAAGAAAAGTTCACTTCATTTTATACCGAATGTACTTCTAAAGGAATTTAGCAGGAAGGAAAACGATATGGATACTTTCGACTCTTTCTTTCATCCCGGTGCGGCTTTGAACGAGCAGATAGCAAGGCAGCTTTTTGAAATGCTGCCGGAGGATGGGCCTCTGCTGGTTATCATGGATAACGATGGACATTATTGGCCCAGTGATTCTGAAAAATTTACTATGTTGAATGTAAACGAATATTTCCTGAAAGAAGTCTGCTCCCGCATTGACGATGGTTCGGCCCCTGTATTAACTCAGTGCGAAGGCGTGAGTATCGTAGCATCCGACCTTTCAACCGAGACTGTCAATTGCGGTTATGTTGCTCTCATTTTGCCACAGACAAGCCCTGAATCAACCCTGGCCGGCATAGACCTGATTGAGATATTGCTAAGCCAGATGAACCTTATAGCCAGACTCATTGAAAAGAACAACCGCCTTTACGAACTGCAAATCAAACACATGAGCAGCTACAACGCCGAGCCTCTGTTCCTGAATTAATTCACCCGGCTGCTTTGCTCAAACAGAGGGGCGAAAACGCACTTTCAAACGTCCCGTGATTTTACACACCTGATATCTTTTAATTTGTATTCTCCTTTTTTTGATTTGATTTCTTGCCGAAGCCCGATATAATTGTTTTTTCGATAATATGTGATATACGGACTAATATAAGAATATAATTATACTGTCGTGCATCGCGGAGCCGCCGGAAAAGTGAAATTCCAGGTTTTCAAAAATGGCAAGCCAACAAACAACTTCACCATCGCAGGTGCTTACATGTTCGGCCCCGATGGAATTGCACTTCGCCGCTCCAAAATCAGGTTCAAAGACGGATTTGTGAACTGCGAAAAACCAGGGAATGAATCTGCCGGCCTCGCGCTGCTCTGGCCGATAGATACCTTCGGAAAGGTTGTACTTCCTACCACATGCCTGCCTGAAAGAGAAAGACCATACATACTAAATGTTGAATTGGCACGGGCTAAATTGATGCAGATTATTAACATGAGGGAGGAATGGTTTTTCTTAAACAGTATCAGGGACCTGGATGA
>CAZGGE010000047.1:3251-19276 GCA_964524285.1 uncultured Pirellulales bacterium | reverse complement strand
ACCCGCCAGTAATAGGTAGTATCAAGGTCGAAGTCCACGCCCATGGTGTTGACGTCTATCCTGCCGAGGCTAACGTTATTGGGGTCGAATGCAACGTTGGCGTCGTTTACGGAGTTGTAATCGGTGCCGAAGTAAACATCATGCTGGTTGGCATCGTAGCCGGGCGACCAGGCAAGGTATTCTTCATCGATATTGACAATAGGATTGTAAGCGGTCATAAGCTCGCTTAACTTTGCAGCCCGCACCTCCGTCTGGTCGTTTGCATCATAATATTTGACAAACACCGCGTCCGGATGAGTGCCGTAAATACCATTGGCATCGTAAGCTGTAATCCACCCGCGGCCGATATATGTATTTACTCTATTGGTACGGTTGCCTGCCATTTTCAAAACACCTTCGGTAAAGTCCATGCTGGCCTTACCCTGCAAGGCAGCCATGGAGAACAGTCCGTCGTCCAGTTCTATAACCCCGCCGTCAACCTGAAGGTGACCGACACTATTGTGGTCGTAAGGCCCACCGGGTTCGCCCTGAGCGTTGCATATCTCCAGGCGGGTGATATTCGCCTGGCCGCCGTACATATTCCAGATGCCGATACCATCCGCATTACCTGCAACTGAGCCTACGCCGAGGATAATCTCTACATCTTCCATCTCCCCGCCGTACATGTTGATTGTGCCCACTGAGTCCTGACCGTAACCGCAGACAAAACCGCCGCCTTCGCTCAGCACATTGGCGTCTTCATAGATATTTACGGTGCCGTATCCTCCGCCGCCTGAGCCTATATAGCGGCCGTCACCGACGAAGAAAGTTGCACCCCCTAATACATTCAAACTGGCATCGTCGCCGCTATTATAGCCCAGCCAGAACCGGCCCGTGCTTTGTTCGCCGACCACGTTGACGTCGTATGTGCCTGAAATGCGTACGGTATTATTCTGGTTCGGCAGACAGTCACCATCCCAGTTGTTTGCATCGCCGAAGGTGTGTCCGTCGCCTCCACCGTCAAAATCAACAGTAGCTCCCGGCGGACATTGTCCCGCAAGCCAGTAAGGCGTTTGGCCGGGATTGTCCTTGAGCCAGGCGACCTGGTTTGCATCGAGGGCGTCGTCAAAAATTATGAATTCGTCGATTTTTCCAATCCAGTGTTTTGCGCTGGGATGAGTGCCGTAACCCGCATAGATTACAGGATCGGTATCATAAAGAGAAAGGTTGATTCTGGAACCCTGCAACACGCCGTTTACATAAAACTTCAGGTCTCCACTCGGTCCGGTTTCGTATTTGTCATAGGTGGCCGTAACCATATGCCACTCCCCGAGATTCCACGGCCCGTCTCCGATATCGGAGCCGTAAGTCCACAAATAAATTGAGCCTGTATCCAGAATATATCTGGAAGCGCCGCTCCCTTTCTTCCCGAATCCGCCAGCAGATGAAAACGTCGACAGATCCTGATCTACATAAACGAACATATTAAAACTGAATGCTGGGCTTCGACGAGTGTCGTCGGGCCAGACGGTTGGTATGTTGTTCGCGCTAAGGTCTTCGACATGACTGGAGCCGTCACAGACAAATGCCTGTCCCGAAACGCCGGGGTCGTAGTCTTCGTTGCCCTGTACTATGCCGGTGTTTCCGCTGCCCGACGAATCATTGGTGTTGCCGTCAAACTTCCACCAGTGGACAAGATTCGGGCCTTGTGCTGATGTTTGCGGAGTAAAAGCTGCGATGAATGCGATGATTGTAAGTGCGGAGATTATCTTCTTAAACATTTTTCTCCTCCTTCAAAATATATTTGAAATTTACATTTTCGTCCCAAAACAGTATTTTATTAATCACAACATGCTCATTAAGCGTGTATCTGAGCTGCTACCAATCCTTACACCGGCAAAAGCGGTGTATTGGACACTTTTGAGCTTCGAGACTGTATAGTTGCATAATATCAAAAAAATCACCAGAAAGCAAGAGTTAAATTGTTATTTTTCAGTGAACTTGGCGGAAAAACGGCCATTATAAGACGGAGTGAAACCGACAGCCCCAAGATGTTCAAACAGCTTCGTTAATCAACTCTACGTTAGTAAACCTGCAGAATTGTTGCAGCTCGTCGGTAATATTGCCGTAAACCGTAACTCGATGAAGTTGATGCTGCCAGTTCCGCCACAACCTGCGTGCGCTGCCGTCCAGCTTTACCGTGATTTTCGTTCGGCAGCCCCTGTCCGTTTCAGGTGTATCAATGATGCGGCCGGTAAAGTACGCCAGCCGGCCGGCATCCATTAATATCGCCTGAGTAACTTCCCGGCCAACACTCATCTTCACCTGCGGACATACACCTTCTTTTCTTTCCATTACCGTCCGAAGTTTATACGGCTCGGCAGTTTCCTCGGGGCCGTCCATACGAGGTGTCCCCATACAGTGTGCACAAATGATACTTTCTTTGGACTCGTCGATAGTGGGGTCGCTTACAAAGCCGGGCCTCCCTGTAAGGCCCTGTAAAATTATGTACGTCATCACCGACTCCAAATCCGATTCACAAATCCCACCAAGCCCCATGTTGTTCAGCCTCGCAAAGCCGATACATGGATAAGCATAGCTTCGGCAAAGCTCCTGAAACATTGTCCCGTAACAATCAATAGTTATTACAGTCGCCTTTTCTTCGTTGATTACCTTCTCAAGGGCAAGAGCAAGTTTGCACGACCTGAATACATCAGATTGCGAAGGCTCCACTATTTTAACTGCGCCCCTTGTCCATCGCCGGGCTTCGGCCTCTGCCTGGGAATCACTTGTCGAATTATAGGCGTTAAGTACCTGCTTTAACTCTATACGTTTGATTTCCGTACCGAATTTATTGCACACCGGTTTCACATAATCCTGCGGCAAATCCCTTGTTGTAAGGTCCAGAACTTTCGCGTGCTTCAAATGATGTATAGCTCTAAAAGGCCTTACAGCAGAAGCAAGCTTACTATAATCACTGCTCAAAATACATGCCGGCTTTGAGCCTGACTTCTGTTTTTGAAGCCTGCCGAACGTCGTCCACTCATGCCCGGAATATGGTGCTGCAAAAATAGTTGTAGGCTTGCCCACCTTCAAAATTTCCTCAAACACACCCTTTGTCCCCATGGTAAGATGAATAACAAGGATTCCGTCAACCTCAGTCAACTCCTTCTTCAAACGGATAATCTGGCCGGGATGTTCCACCGGCTTATCCACGGTAAACTCAACATCGGCAAGTTCGCTTTTCAATTCATCAAATCGGCCATGATAAAAATCGACTTCCTTTTGTATATTCAGGCCTGGTTTTGGCCAGTAAGGATTGGCGCGATGGCATATGTAAAGCCTCGCTACTTTAACTTTGTTTTTACGGCAACCCGGGCTGATAAGCGTTGGACCTTTTGCTGTCGCAGGCAACCGACTCAAACCTGAGCATCCTGCACCCACACATAACATCCCGCCCGCTGCGGTTAATTGTAAGAACTGCCTGCGGTCAACTTTCACTTTCATCGTCTTAATCCTTGCACTTTATTGATTCGTTACCGGGTAGAGTGCCTGCATCATTGGCAGACTTTAACGTCTCAAGTCCTTAATCTTCGTTACGCAGTTGCTGAAATTGTTATTCGAATACTTAATATCGCCGGCTTCTTTACCGATTTGTACTGCTATTTTCTGCTTACTATCCTTGCTATCGGCGAACACATTATTTCTAATTATAACATCTTCAACCGCACCCCGGATATCAATTCCCACTCCCGGCCGCTGGCCGCCATTGTTACCTATAGTGCAGTTTTCAATAACGTTCCTGTGTGCACTCCTGAACCTCGATTCCTCGCGGAACAAAACACCGACCCAACCGTTCTCTTCAATTCGGCAGTTTCGAATAGTATTGCCCGTATCCCTGTGCCCCAGACTTACGCCGAACCTTCTGTTCTTTATCAATTCGCAATTTTCTACCAATCCGTCGCTGACACCCCAGCAGAAAAAGATACCCTGGCCGTTACCGCTGGAAGTGCAGTTACGAAACACAGGACGCTGAGAACCGCTGCCGGGATGAAATCCAAAATCGGCATTATTCACCGCCCGGCAATTATCGAAATGTACATCGTCGCATACCTGAAAGCTGTATCCGTCGCCGTTGTAATTCCTTGCTGTAACATTAAAGAAATTCCATTTATTACATTGTTTTATAAAACCCGCCCCGGCATAGTTACCGCCGATGTGCTCGTTCTCTGAACGGTTTCCGTCAAGAACAAGCTTCTCAATAGTAACATTGTCCACTTTTTCCGCGGTTATCAAAGGAAAAAGCGTACTCACTGTTGCACGACGGCCAACCCAGAAATTCTCTCGCGGTATGCGGTCAACGTATATAACATTGCCGACAACTTTCATAACTGTTGCCTTGAAAACATTAACCCCGCTTCCTCTTTCGCTTTGCGCACGAAGGAGAATCCCACAGCCTGGTGCAAATCCGTTTGCATCTTCCACAACTACGGCGTACTCAAACCAGTCCATGTCTCGAACAATACTACTTGAAACACTTGCCGCCTTCTTCAAAACGGTTTTATCCCCCGCTCCCACAATTCTGACGTCAGGGTGAAGACGAACCGCATTATTCAATACATATACCCCCGGCAGAATTCGAAGGGTACCACCGCCAAAACCATGCAGGTAGTCCATACCAGCCTGGATTATTTTATCGTCATTGCCTCGAAGTTCCCCTTCATCTACTCCCACCGTCAGGATAAGTTTCTCTTTTTGTCTGTATGGACGATTTTGTAATTCTTCCCTCGCAAATGCAGTCGGCATGTCTCCACCAGAACCGGCAAGAAAAAATAAATTGAGTAAAAATAAAAAGGATGGCCTAATCCGTTTTACCATTCTTGCTCTTCAACAATTCAGATTGAAAAATGATACTCACACAAAATAAGCTTCAAGACGCATGAAACTATGTATGCAGAACTGGTCCTTCCTCTTTCGCTTTATCCATCGTCTGTTTTTCTCTCGTACTCTTTATCTTTGCCATCGCTTTGTCCTGAAGCGCACCCGGCTGCCTGGCCTTATCAAGCATCTCACTCATCGTTATCTTGCCGTCATCGTATAGCTTCCAGAGGTGGTCATCAAGCAACTGCATACCAAGCTTCTTGCCGGTTTGAATGCTCGAGTCTATTCGATACGCCTTGTTCTCTCGTATCAGGTTCGATATGGCGGGCGTTACGACCATAAACTCATACGCCGCAACCCGGCCTTTACCGGCCGAAAGTGGGCATAATGCCTGACTCAATACAGCTATAAGGTTTGTGCTGAGCTGCGTACGAATTTGCTCCTGTTGATTTGGCGGAAATACATCGATAATTCTTGTAATTGTTCCGGCTGCGCTCGTCGTGTGAACCGTACTGAACACAAGGTGGCCGGTCTCCGCCGCCCTGATGGCCGATTCTATTGTCTCAAGGTCACGAAGCTCACCTACCAGAATTACGTCCGGGTCCTGCCTCAGCACACGCCTCAGAGCCTCCGCAAAACTCGGAACGTCCACACCGACCTCTCGCTGATTTATTATGGATTTCTTGTGCTGATGATAATACTCTATCGGATCTTCAACCGTTACAATGTGCCGGTCAAAGTTCTCGTTGATATAATTCACCATACACGCAAGAGTGGTCGTCTTGCCGCTTCCCGTCGGACCTGTAACAAGAAAAAGCCCTCGAGGCCTTCGACAAAGAGCAGAGCATATCTTCGGAAGACCGATTTCTTCAAACGTCATTATCTTGAAAGGTATCAGGCGTAATACAACGGTTAGATTACTTTTTTGTCTGAATATCGCTACACGAAATCTTGCCTGGTCTCCGAAAGCAAAACCAAAGTCCGTACCACCCTCTTCCTGCAGCTCCTGCTGATTGCGCTCAGGCGTGATACTCTTCATAAGAGCAACCGTATCGTCCGGCTCCAGAACTTTAGTCTCAAGAGAACGAAGACGTCCGTCTATCCTGAATACAGGCGGTCTGCCGCAAACCAGGTGTATATCGGATGCGCCCTGATTAACACACGCCTGCAATAATCTGTCCATATTTACTGTTGCCATTGTCTACTTCCCAAAAAATCAACTTGAAGCTTCTGTCATCAGACCTTCTTTTTGCGAGGTCTTTACTACTTCTTCCGGCGTCGTTTTTCCTTGAAATATCTTCACTTTGCCGTCGTCCATCAGCGCTCTCATTCCGGTGGCAACCGCAACCTTGCGAATCTCGCTCGTTGGTGCCTTGGCAAATGCAAGCTCACGAAGCTCGTTGTCCATTTCAATAAGCTCAAAAATCCCTATTCGCCCTTTGTAACCGGTATATTGACACTTGCCGCAACCCTCTCCCTTGTATATCGGGTTACGCTCTATATCTTCCTGAGATATATCAAGCAATTGAAGAAAATAAGGATCCGGATTCTCATCCACCACTTTACAGTTATCACAAATTACACGAACAAGTCGTTGTGCCATAATGGCTTGTATTGAACTCGCCACAAGGAATGGCTTCACTCCCATATCTATCAAACGTGTAATTGCTGTCGGTGCATCGTTCGTATGAAGGGTACTGAAAACCAGGTGACCGGTCAGTGCCGCCTGGATTGCAATGTCCGCAACCGTGCCGTCACGTATCTCACCGACCAGAATAATATTGGGCGCCTGCCTCAGCATCGCTCGAAGTATTGAGTCGAAAGTCAGACCTATCTCTTCACGAACCTGACACTGGTTCATACCCGCAAAGTTATACTCCACAGGGTCTTCGGCGGTGATGATTTTGCGGTCCGGCTTATTCAACTCGTTCAAAGCCGCATATAATGTCGTTGTCTTTCCGCTTCCGGTCGGTCCCGTAACCAAAAATATGCCGTTAGGTCGCTTAATTATCTTTTGAAATCTCTCATAATCGTCCTGCTCAAATCCCAGAGAACGTATACCTATATTAACCGCGTCGGGCCTCAATATACGCATAACCACGCTTTCGCCGTGATAACCCGGAAGACTCGATACACGAAAATCTATGTCCTGACCCGCGATAGTGCGCTTGATTCGACCGTCCTGAGGAAGCCTTCGCTCCGCGATATCCATACCAGACATAATCTTCAATCGTGTAATCATTGCCGCCTGCATATTCTTCGGAATGCTGTCTTTTTCAAGACATACTCCGTCAATCCGGTATCGGATTCGAACCCGGTCGGCCATAGGCTCAACGTGAATATCGCTGGCACGCATGTGATATGCGTTATCTATAATCAGATTGATAAGTCTGACGATAGGCCCTTCCTCGCCTTCACCAACCTCCTCATCACTAATCGCGTCTATATCAATACTCTGGCCTGCCTCCGTTAGCTCCGTCGCAGTCGCGTCGATGCTGTGTTTTAACCGCTCCGACTCCTCCTTGTTTTTACGCTCAAAGGAATCCTCGATAAAATTACTGATTCTCGAAGGCTCCGCGATGTAATATTCTACATCCTTGTCAATCTGAAAACGAACCGCATCCATCGTCTCAAGGTCCATCGGGTCACTGATTATAACCTTCAGCTTGCCGTTACTCATACCCAGAGGTACAATATTATGTTTCTTAATCAGCTCTGCCGGCATATAGTCCGTCAGCTCGCCCGGTATTTCTGTCTTTTCCAAATCCACGTACTTCAAACCGAACTGCTTTGCAATTGCTTTGGAAAGAGTCTTTTCATCAATCAAACCGAGTTCAAGCAACACTTCCCCAAGTCTTCTTTTACTCGATTTAGCAGTCTTTATAGCATTTACTAAAGGCTCTTTTTTTACAACCCCGGCCTTATAAAGGATTTCACCAAGATGTTTTCTGCTCTTAGCCATTTCTAATACCTGCAAAAATCCTGCACTTTCAAACACCACCTCCGCACTTTATTGTATCATTATACCATCTCTAAGTCAATGCTTCAGCCGCTGCCAGAGTATGTTTAGCGCAGTATTGGCAGCCCTTGCACGCACTTTTTTCCGGCCGCCCCCAAAAATAAAACGCCGGGTTTCAACGCCTTCAGGCCCCTTAACGCATATATAAACCAGTCCCACAGGTTTTTCTTCACTATCGACGCCGGGGCCGGCTATGCCGGTTATACCAACAGCAAAGTCTGCACCGCTCCTCTGGGCAGCTCCCTCCGCCATCAAAAAAGCCACCTGCTCACTCACAGCACCATGCTCTGCAATAAGCTCATCCGGCACCCCAAGTTCATGTATCTTCGCTTCATTACCGTAAGTTATCCAACCGTGGGTAAAATACCGGCTCGCCCCGGGAACCGCCGTAAGCATTTTCGCCAGACTACCACCCGTGCACGATTCCGCCAGAGCGACACTTTTTTTCTGCCTCGCCAATTCCGTCCCCACAACCGCCTCGAGAGTTTCACTACCACTGCCGAAAACCAGCGGGCAAAGTCTTTCTCGCAACTGCTGCTCGCATTCCAATGCCATCTCTTCCGCCTGATGTTTTACTTCGGCATTTGCCGTAATAGTCAACGTAATTACTCCGCAATGAGCGGTACAGCTAATCTGCGGATTGCGTTTCTGGTCCAGTAAGCCCGGAAGACGCTCATTTATTCCGGACTCTCCCTCACCAAAACAATGTAATTTTCTCACTGTAACGGCCTGCGAACCTCGGAATTCGTCCAACTCCTTGAGAATATACTTCTCGAACATAAACCGCATTTCGTCGGGCACACCCGGCATGACAATTAATAGTTTATCCCCCTTGTTAAGCTTAAACCCTGGTGCCGTTCCCATTTCATTTCGTATCGCAGACGCACCGGCCGGAAGATAGGACTGCTTCCTGCATGACGACCGCATCTGCAGCTCCCGCCGAGCGAAAAAACTCTCAATTTCACCAAGAAGATTTGCATCAAACTCCAGTTCTACTCCTGCAAAACGTGCGCAAGCCTCACGCGTCAGGTCGTCTCCTGTTGGCCCCAATCCGCCGGCTACCAGAACTAAATCCGACTCAACGAAAGCAAAGTCAAGACAAGAAACTATACACTCTATATCATCCCTGCAAATATGAACCGACCGAACCGGAATACCGGATGAAAGCAATTTCTCCCCGAGATACGATGAATTTGTATCGACCGTACGACCGGTCAGTATCTCATTACCGATAATAACGATGCTTGCTGTCTTCATTACGCCGGCCTAAATCTCAATAAGAGCCTTCACCACCCCGTCACTGTACTCAGCAACCATATCGAAAGCCTCTTTGGCATCAGCGAACTTGAACCTGTGAGTTATCATAAAATCAACCTGCGACTTCCCGCTTGCTATAAGGTCAATAGCTTTCTGCGTGCATCCGTTCTGCCTGCGTACGTTGATGAGCGTAATTTCCTTTCTGCGTATCTTATCTATGACAAACGAAACACGCTCAAATCTTGGAATTCCGATTATCATCAACGTTCCACCCGGCCTGAGCATCTCCACCGCCTCGTCAAGCGCTTCCTGCTGACCCGCACATTCATAAACAACGTCCAGACCAAACGGTTCCTCCGCACGAACAGCCTTGACAACATCCTCATTTTCAGGATTACCTGTCCACGTCGCACCTGCTACACCCGCCATTTCCACACGGCAGTCGATTATGTCCGTCATGTATATTGATTGCGGATTTTGCGCCTTTGCCGCCGCCATACAACTAAGACCTATCGGCCCACAACCAAGTATCGCGATTTTATTACCCTCAGATAAATGCGACTGTTGTACCGAATAAACGCCGATTGTAAAAGGCTCACACAACGTCCCCTGCTCCAGCGTAATCTGACCGTGCGTGGGAAAGCAGCATTCTTCAGGCATAACCAGATACTCACAAAGACAGCCGTCACCCTGACCCGGCGTACCAAGAAAACGTAGATTCCGGCACGTATTTTCCCGGCCCAACTTGCACTGGTCACATTCATGGCAGGAAATTGCCGGCTCCACCACCACTTCATCGCCCTTCTTAACACGCCTGACCCCGGTACCAACATCCTCAACAATAGCCGAACATTCATGCCCAACCAGATAAGGATACTTGACAACTTGTGAACCTATCCGGCCCGTCTCGTAATAATGTACGTCAGACCCGCACACCCCAACAAGCTTGACTCTCAAAAGTACGTCTTTTTCGTTTTCTATACTTGGTTCAGGCCAGTCCTGCAGCTTCATCTCCTTGATGCCCGTCAATACCATTGCTTTCATATCTTCAAAGCCTCCTTTTGCTTGACCGTCATACGTTAAACCTGAAATTTATGATGTCTCCGTCCTTAACGATATAATCCTTTCCCTCGAGTCGTGTTTTTCCTGCCGCTTTTACCGCTTTTTCGCTCCCCAGTTCCTTCAAATCATCGAACGCAATTGTCTCCGCCCTTATGAAACCTCGTTTGATATCCGTGTGCACCTTGCCCGCAGCATCCAGTGCCGTAGTACCTTTACGTATCGGCCAGGCACGCAGTTCGCCGGCTGATACCACCGTAAGAAAACTTATCAGACCCAGGGCCGAATAACACGTATGAACGAACTTATCTATGGCCGGCTCCTCTATCCCAAGTTCGCTCATAAACTCTCCCCTGCTCTCCGCTTCCAGTTGAGCCAATTCATACTCCAGCTTCGCACAAAGATATAACGTTTCCCGAATGCCCTCCGCTGTATCAACCGGAACCAATTCATCGCCGGCACCTTCTTCACCCGTATTGACTACCAGTATCATCGGCTTAAGTGTCAAAAAACCCAGAGACTTCACAATCTCATGTTCTTCATCGCCTGCAATAGCCTTGCTTATCGGCTTTTCTTGCTCGAGATTATCCTGCAGCTTCTTGTAAAGCTCCAGTTCGGCTTTCTCTTGCGCATGTCCTTTGCCGGGCTTCTTCAAATTCGTCTCAAGATGCTCCACTCGCGTCGACACAAGTTCAAGGTCCCAAAGCAGCAATTCGGTCTTAAGCTCTTCGACATCACGTATCGCATCAACACCTCCCTTATATGCCGGAACCGATGCATCCTCGAACGCTCGAACCACAAGCACAAGCAAATCCACTGTCCTTATCTGGTTGATAAGCCTCCTCGCCGCCGCTCGACCGTGCTCGTCGGTAAAATTCAGCCCGGGCACATCAAGGCAGTCTATCGTCGCATGAGTAACTTTTTTCGGCTTGTATAGTTCAGACAACCACTCAAGCCGCTCGTCAGGAACAGAAACCATCGCCTCTTCGATGGTCGTTGAGCCAATTGCCGGTATACCTTTACCGCTTATTGTCGAGAATATCGTGCTCTTTCCCGATTGCAAAAGTCCAAAAAGGGCCGACTTCAATTTCAATTCTCCTTGTAAATACTCCCTCCATACGCATCGTAGGCTACTACCGCAGGAAAATCAAACACTTTAAGACGCCGAACCGCTTCAGGACCGAGGTCTTCGTACGCGATTACATCAGCTTCAACCACATGTTTGCTCAGTAATGCCCCCGCACCCCCAGTCGCTGAAAGATGCACAGCCCCGTATCGCTTTAGCCCTTTACGCACTTCGTCGCTGCGATACCCTTTACCAATAGTCGCACGAACACCCCCAGCCGTCAACCTCACACTGAAATCATCCATACGTGAGGACGTTGTAGGACCTGCCGCCCCAATCACATGCCCAGGCCGCGCAGGTGTCGGACCAACAAAATAAATAACCGCTCCATCTGCATCAAAAGGCAATCCCTCCCCGGAATCCAGCGCCTCGATAAAACGCCTGTGAGCCATATCACGCGCAGTATAAATCACGCCGTTCAACAATAACCATTCACCCGCTTTCAAAGACCGGCAAGCTGATTCGCTAAGCGGCGGGCTTAAACTTTTCATCTCATCCATTTTCCAGGCTTTGTAATAAACGCAAATAATACACGCACACGATTATCAACCGAACAGTCCCCTCAGCCAAAATTCTGCTCAGATAATACCTGCATATCCACCATAAGACTCAAAATCACCATAGTCAAACCAAAACCAACATCGCCTGATGAAACAATCCTGAACTCTTTGGATTTTTACTTTAGCCGCAAATCGTGTATAATAATCATACCATGTCAAAGTATCCCATATATCTCGACCTGAGTGGAAAACGGGTCGTCGTCGTAGGTGCCGGTGAAGTCGCTACCCGAAAGGCTCAGCGATTACTTGAAAACTCAGCAAGACTCATCGTCATCGCTCATCATATCAGCGACCAGATGTTCGCACTCTGCCGTACCAGAAAAGCCGAACTCATAAAGGCTAAATATGCTAAAGAATATATCGTAAATGCATTGCTTGTCATAGCGGCAACACATGACCACGCCGTAAATAAACAGATTTACAAAGACTGCCAGCAACTCGGCATCCTGTGCAACGTCGTCGACAAACCAAAACTATGCGATTTCTTCATCCCCGCTGTGATAAAACAGGGACATCTTCAGATAACTGTCGGAACCGATGGATACTGCCCCGCATTCGCAGGACACATAAGAAAAAAACTTGAAAAAATGTTTACTGACAAACATGGCGAATTCGTCGATGAACTCGAAGTTGCTCGGGCACGCATATTCAGTCAAATATCCAACCCCGACATGCGAAAAACCCTGCTCGGCAGACTCGTCGACGACCAGTCTTATGATTTCTTTCTAAAAAACGGGCCGGAAAAATGGCAAAAAAGAACTGAAGATATCATTGGCCGCTCTGCCAACGACAAGTCAGATATATGAGCAGGAAAAATCATACCTCGATTTTGTCAACCTTGATACGCAGGTATTTCTGCCGATGACCGATGCGCTTCCGGCTGTGCTTGCGACGGCGTAAATGAGCCGGGTATAGCTTTTGCCCCTTCGTAACCGCCTCACCGGCGCTTTTATCGAAAGACGCTATTACCTTCGCACCATCCAGATATGGCTTACCCAACTTCACTTCCTTGCCGTCGTTAACCAGCAAAACCTTGTCCAGCTCAATAGTCTTCGCGTCAGGCTCGACCTCCGTCAACTCGATATCGAGCTGGTCTCCTTCACTCACAATGTATTGTTTGGAACCCTGCTCTACCACTGCATACATTTTTTCACTCCTAATCTTGTTGCAATACCTACGGTAAATCGCGTATTTTATCCACGGACTGACTCGCTGTAAACCTAAATTATCAGATATTTTTGACGTTCGCAGGCACAGCCTCGAAAAATATAAACACAATTCACGGAGCCGACCCGTGGAAATCGCCATGATTGATAATAATATCGTACCCTTCGACAACCTCCCTCCCGCTCATCTCGACAGAGGACTTTATTTTGGAGACGGCGTTTATGAGGTAGTAAGAAGCTATCACGGAAAAATCTTCGCTCTCGAAGAACACCTGCAAAGATTTAACCAAAGCCTCCAAGCCGTTAATATCAGGGGCATAAATATATCTGAAATACGAACACGAGTCAAAAAAGCCTTCAAAGCTGCTAAAATCCACGATGCAAAAATTTACTTTCACATTACAAGAGGCTCTGCAAAACGTGAACACCTCTGGAACAAAAACCTGAAACCCAACTTCCTGCTCACAATAACAGAACTCAAACAAAACCCCACCACCGTACAAAAAGGTATAGCCGTTTCCACGCATCCCGACTGGCGATGGAAAAGATGCGACATAAAATCCCTCAATCTACTTCCAAACGTTCTCGCCGCCCGGGATGCCGAAAAAAAAGATTGTAGCGAAGCTATTTTCGTCAATGACAGGGGCTTCATAACCGAAGGAGCAAGCTCCGCCTTCTTTGCAGTTTTCCAGAACACTCTCACGACCGCACCCCTGAAAGAAAACATCCTCCCGTCCATCACCCGCATTTTTGTATTACGAGCCGCCCGAAAAGCAAACATCAACGTATGCGAAGAATCCATCACCCCACAGCAGGCCAAAAATGCCCGCGAATTGTTCACCGCTGTTACAACGTGCGGAATCATCCCAGTAGTAAAATTCGACGACAAAATCATCGCCGACGGAAAACCAGGTAAAATCACAAAAACAATAAGACGCGAATTTCAGAAATTCCTGCCATGAAAAAAATAACAACTATTCAATAACCACTATTCAAAAATGCTCAGCAAGCTTTTTCGCTTTTTCCTTCGCCTCTGATAACCGCCGCGAAGCTGTCTCCGCCCCTCCCTGTAAAGTCGGCTCAATAACAATTGAATGAATTTCCTCAAATCCTATAAATCCCAGTATCAGCTCAACGTAAGGCTTTTGAAAATCCAGCTTCTCCGCTTCCGCCCCTGCCAGGTATTCACCGCCGCGTGCATAAAAAACTACCGCTCGCTTACCCTTCACCAATCCCGTGTAGCCGGATTCCTCGCTGTAAGAAAACGTATAGCCCGGCTGAACAATTATATCCAGATACTGCTTAAAACGGTATGGCACGCTGAAATTCCACATGGGTACCGCAAAAACATATTTGTCCGAGATGGTAAAATCCGAAATAAGTCCCTCTACCTTGCCCCAGGCCTCCTTCTGCTCCTTACTCTTTGGTTTTTCGTGCAAAATCGCATATTTTGCCTCCAGTGCCGCCCCGTCAAAAGCCGGCAAGTCCGCCTCGAAAAGATTCAAACTCACCATCTCATCGTCCGGATGACCACGCCTGTAAGCCTCTATAAAAGCATCCGAAGCTCTTATGGAAAAAGATTCCTTGCCCCGCGGCGAACCCTCGATATATAATAATTTGCTCATATTTGGCTCCTCAAAACTATTTGCTATATTTATATGTATATGCAAAGATACTCCACAAGAAAAGTCAAAACAAACTTAAGCTCCCCGGCTAAGCCTGTAATATGTCAAAAAAACAGAATTATGAAAGGATGGAAAAATGACAAAATCAAATTACAGCAGCATTAATTACAGTCGTCATAGCAATTCTTCTTGCCGGCTGCAAAGAAGATCAGCCCACCACACAGCCCGACGAACCGAACGAACCCAACCAGACACGGGCATTTACAGAAGCACCGGATTTTACACTTACAAGCCATGATGGTAAAAAAATCAGCCTTAGCCAGCATAAAGGCAAAATTGTCGTCCTCGAATGGTTTAATTACGAATGTCCATACGTCAAATATCATTATGAGAAAACCAGCACAATGATTGACCTGGCCAAAAAATTCGCGGACAAAAACGTCGTCTGGCTTGCTATAAACAGCACCAGCCATGCAACACAGGAAAAAAACAAGGCATTCGATCGGAAACATGACCTGCAATACCCTATTCTTGATGACTCCTCCGGAGATGTCGGTAGAAAATACGATGCCAAAAGAACACCGCACATGTTTGTCATAGATAAAAAAGGCTACATCCAATACGAAGGCGCCATAGACAATTCACCGCTCGGCAAAAACAAAGATGATGTAGTAAATTATGTCGAAAAAGCCCTCGACCAACTTATAAAAGGAAATGACGTTACAACACCCAGAACCAAACCCTACGGCTGCACCGTAAAGTATCAGCAAAATTGAAATTTAACAACTACGTTTCCCTACGCAGGTAAACCGCTCAAAGTTATTATTTTCCTGCTCAACGCCTGCCACCATACTCTCTTTCGTATTTAGAAACAAGCTCTATCACCTCTTCGTCGGGTACGTCGTACCAGTTCTCGTAAACCTCAGCCACCGCCCTGAAAAATGCAGGCTTCTCAAGAATAACAACCTCGTCCGCAATTTCCTCCAGTTCTCGAGCAGTTGAAGGACCGGCCACCGTTGAACCAATCACAACTTTATCCGCATCCTTATTCCTGCAAAGCATTACCGCCGCTCGAATCGTCGAACCCATCGCAATCCCGTCATCCACAACAATCACCGTCCTGCCGTCTTCCGCTATCGCACCGAAACCAGCCTCAGGATTATAAGGAAGGGGGAGTTTGCGAACCACAACCAGCGAAAATTCGGCCTCGAGCCTTTTTGACACGTAATAACCAACTTCCGCCCCACCTCGTGGAATTCCATGTACTACACAGTTTTGCCCCTCATAATGACAAAGAGCCTCACCAAGTTGTACCCCCGCATCTTTCCTGCCCACAAACATGTTTGTTAACTC
>CAZGGE010000047.1:0-3241 GCA_964524285.1 uncultured Pirellulales bacterium | reverse complement strand
CAAAAAGAACAAGGCCCGCTCGCACAACCCCCCGAATACTCCGGGTCTGCTGCAATCATACTACGCCCGCCGTCCCCCAGAGAAAGAACCTGCTCACTCTTGCTGCCATAACGGTAAATAGTGATGCCTTTACACCTGTATTTGTGTGCCAGCATATATATCCGCTTTACGTCTTCCACGTCGGCCTCCGCCGGAAGATTCACCGTCTTCGAGACAGCGTTATCCGTATGATTTTGAAACGCCTGTTGAATAAGCAGATGCTGTTCCGCCGATACGTCCATGGCCGTGATAAACACCCGCTTCAAATCCTCGGGCACCTCCGCCATGTCCTGAATCGACCCTCGCTGTGCAATCTTCCCGATTATCTCACGAGTATCCAGCTCGCGCTCACTCGCCGCCTCCTCGAAATATGGATTAGTCTCAAAAAGTTTCGTCCCCGAAAGAACATTCCGCACAAAACTCACCGCAAACAAAGGCTCAATCCCGCTCGAACACCCGGCTATAATGCTGATTGTCCCCGTAGGAGCCACCGTATTTACCGTCGCATTACGCATTCGACGACCACTCTCCGAATACACCGAACGCGAAAAATTCGCAAACACCCCACGCTCCTCTCCAAGAGCCGAAGAAGCCGACACCGACTCTTTGTGAATAAACTCCATTATCTTACCCGCCGTCTTAACAGCCTCTGTCGAATTGTACGCTATCCCAAGTTGAATTAACATGTCCGCAAAACCCATAACTCCAAGACCGATTTTCCGGTTCATAAGAGTCATCTTTTCTATTTCCGGCAGCGGATACTTGTTAACGTCAATCACATCATCCAGAAATCGAACACCGAGATGCACCCGGTCTCTCAGCTTGTCCCAGTCCACACCACCATCCTTCACCATCCTCGCAAGGTTTATCGACCCGAGGTTACAGCTCTCGAAACCCAGCAAAGGAAGCTCGCCACACGGATTCGTCGCTTCGATACTACCCACCCCCGGCGTCGGATTCGCCCGGTTTATCTCGTCTATAAACACCAGCCCAGGGTCGCCGGTACGCCACGCAGCACTCACTATAAGCTCGAAAACAGACTTTGCCCTGACCTTCCGTACAACTCCACCCGTCGCCGGATGACGAAGTTCATACTCTCCGTCCGACCGAACCGCGGCCATAAACTCATCGGTTGCCGCCACCGAAAGATTAAAGTTCTCAAAATTTCCCGGCTGGTTTTTTGCTTCAATAAAGTCCAGTATGTCCGGATGATCGCAGCGAAGGATGCCCATATTAGCACCACGACGCCTGCCGCCCTGAACAATGACACCCGTCGCCTCATCAAAAATCCTCATAAACGACACCGGCCCCGACGCCTGTCCCTTCGTCGAAATAACCAGAGAACCCTTCGGACGCAAACGGGAAAAGCTGAACCCCGTTCCGCCTCCGGTCTGATGAATCCGGGCCATATTCTTCAAAGCCTCAAAAATACCCTCCATCGAATCCTCCACCCCCAGTACAAAGCAGGCCGAAAGCTGTCCGAAACATGTCCCCGCATTCATCAGTGTCGGTGAATTCGGCATAAACTCCCTGCAACGCATCATCTCATAAAATCGCTCCTCTATCTCCGCTGTATCACTTCCATCATAATTCTCCTCCGCTTTTGCTATATTAACCGCCACCCGCCGGAAAAGCTCACTCGGCGTCTCTACGATATGACCATCATCGTCCTTCAAAAGATAACGCCGACGAAGCACCTCCAGGGTATTCACCGACAGCTTCAAATCGTCCTTCAATTCAAGTGCAGACTTCGTTCGCCGTATCTCACTGTGATGCTCGCGATAAACTATGTAACTGCGGGCAATGTGACTGTATCCCTCCTCTATCAATGACCGCTCCACAATATCCTGAATGGATTCTATATCCACCGTTCCCCCGCCGTACTCCTCGGCAATCTTACCTGTCGCCGCCTGTGTAACCCTCTCCGCAATCTTTCCCGCCTCCACTCTCTCACCTGTAACCTCCAGAGCAGCCCCTTCCACGGCATCGCGTATCCGATTCACATCAAAACCCACAACACTCCCGTCTCGCTTCCGAACGTGCGTTGGCAATTCCTTACCCGACATAATGCTCACCCCTTAACACATATCATCGGCTCCAGACGAACCACTTTCTTCGCCAGCCCAGCCTTCGCAGTAGCCTCCACAACCTCGTTAACGTCTTTGTATGCTCCAGGTGCCTCCTCCGAAATACCTCGAAAGGACGCCGACCTGATTATAACGTCCCTGCCCGCAAGTTCCTTCACTACCTGCCTGCCGTGCCATTTTTTTCTCGCTTGTGTCCTGCTCATTGCTCGCCCTGCCCCGTGACAGCAAGACCCGAAGGACAGACCCATATTCTCCACCGTCCCCACCAGTATATATGACGCCGTCCCCATCGTCCCGCCTATAAGCACCGGCTGACCCGCATTCCTCAATTCCTTCGGCAACAGCTTATGCCCCGCTCCGAACGCACGGGTCGCACCTTTGCGGTGAACATACAACTTCTTACGACTCCCGTTAACCTCATGCTCTTCGCACTTGCAAGTATTATGCGAAACATCATAAAGCAAAGGCAATTCACAACCCGCGAAAACCTCGCCAAACGCCTCCCGAACAAGATGCGTCAATACCTGCCGGTTCGCAAGTGCACAGTTTATCCCACCATACATCGCACCCAGGTACCTCCGACCCTCATCCGACTCCAGAGGGGCACAGGCAAGCTCCTTCTCCGCCAGCTTTATACCCGCATTCCCCGCCGCCTTCACCATCTTCGAAAGATAATCCGTTGCCACCTGATGACCAAGCCCCCTCGAACCACAGTGTATGCTCACAACCACACCGTTCTTCTCCAGCCCGAAAGCCTTCGCAATTTCACCATCATATACCTCCGTAATCTTTTGAACCTCCAGATAATGATTCCCCGAACCCAGCGTCCCCACCTGCTTCTCCTGGCGCTCCTTCGCACGATGCGATACATACTTCGGCTGCGCTTCTGCCATTCGGCCGTTCTCCTCCGTGTGCCGCAAGTCCCGCCGATTACCGTAACCCTTTTCAACGGCCCACTCTGCTCCGCCCGCAAGCATGTCATCCATCTCACGCTGCGAAAGCTTCAGCTTACCTCTGCTGCCAAGACCCGCCGGTATCCGACCCGACAGAACATCAGCCAGACGACCCGCTTCTCCCTTCACTTCGTCAACATCAAGACCCGTAACAAGCGTTCG
>CAZGGE010000046.1:0-19286 GCA_964524285.1 uncultured Pirellulales bacterium | reverse complement strand
CACAACGGCCCGGTGCATTTAAGTGATGTTGTAACTTGTCGGCTCCACCCCGATTGAGGCGATGTAGATTTCTCCGGTGTATCGATAAGCCTGTTCAGAGGCGACGAATCCTTTTTTCATCGCGGCGAATGTAACCGTGCAGTCGGCCTTGATTGCCGTGCCGAGCGGCTTTCCACTGTCGCAGTCCAGTCCCGAGGGTATGTCGACGGCAAAAACTTCAGCATCGAGTTCATTAATAGCATTAACGATACTATCATAGGGATCTTTGAGTTTTCCTGTCATTCCTGTGCCGAATATTGCATCTACAACTATGTCCGCGTCGTCGGCAATTGTTTTGATTTGAGCGGAGATTGGGGTTTCTGTTAATTTTAATGATAATATGTTATGGTCGAGGCTTTCCAGAATGTCGAGGTTAATTCTCGCGTCGCCCTTTACCCTCTGGTAGTCTGCGCAAAGTACGACTTTTACGTCGAATTTAGCGTTGAGCAGGTGTCTTGCGATGACGTATCCGTCCCCGCCGTTATTTCCCGAGCCGCAGAATATGCAGACACGAGATTTTTGCCGGTCTTGTAGCTTGTTCTTAATTATTTCAGCACAGCTTCTTCCGGCATTTTCCATTAGTACAACGCCGGGTACTCCGATTTTATTGATTGCCCATCCATCAAATGCACGAACCTGGTCTCCGGTTAATACAATGTGTTTTTTTTGGGGGGAGTACTTTTCGATTCTCATAGCGGATTCCTTTTCATTTCGCTGTTTTGGGCATGGCTTTAAGGCCTGCAACATTTCAAACAAACAGCATTATAGAAACAATACAGAATCGGGTCAATTGACACGGTTTGCTGAAGCGGATAAAATCCGGCATTTTGTGGAGACTGTTGTATGCGCATACTGCTTACCAACGACGATGGGATATTCGCCCCGGGCCTTGGGGCAATTTACAAGGAACTGGTTGAGCTGGGGGAGGTTACGGTTGTGGCTCCTGCAGACAGTCAGTCTGGTGCAAGCCATAGCATAACTTTCAGCGGCCCGCTGGTGGTTAATGAGGTGGATATCCACGGCAAATTCCGTGGTTTCAGTGTTGTTGGCTCGCCGGCAGACTGTGTAAAACTGGCTTACATGGAGCTTCACGAGGGGCCGATAGATTTGGTCGTAGCAGGTTTAAATAACGGTGCCAATTCAGGCATTAATATTTACTACTCCGGTACGGTGGCGGCGGCTGTTGAGGGGGCCTTCCTGAAGGTCCCTGCGGTGGCAATGAGCGTGTCTGCAGAGCAACAAATGGATTTTGAAAAAGCGGCCCGTTACTGCGGGAAAATTCTGAAAAAACTTTTGCCCATCGAAAAAGGTGAAGTAATAAACGTTAATATTCCTCCACTTTCAAGAGGGCAACCAAAGGGAGTTCGCGTGGTGCCCCAATCTCATGAAGGTTTTGAGGAATATTATACCAGGGCGGAATCGTATAACGGACAAATGGTCTTTCGTCTCGGTGGTGTTACTCACAGAAGCACAGAAAAGCCAACGGATAACAGTTCTCTTGAGGAAGGTTTTATAACCGTAACGGCACTGGCGGTCGGGATGACAAACCAGGCAAAGACAAAAGAGCTTTCAAAAATTGAGTGGGAAGGCGTAGTCTGATGAGCGGCAAAAAAACGAGTCAGATATGTATCGTAACGGTTACCGGCGTTGACCGGGTGGGAATAATCGCCCGGCTCGCAGGGGCAATGGCAAAGGCTAATGTGAACATTGTGGATGTTAATCAGAAAATTATGGAGGATTATTTCGTGATGACAATGGCTGTGGATATCAGCGAGGCAACAATGGAAATAAGTAATATTCGCAAAACACTGGATAAAATAGGCAAGGATATGTCCCTTCAGATTACGATTCACGATGAGAACATTTTTAAGGCTATGCACAGGGTGTGATTATGCGGGTGTCGGTGGAAGAAGTATTCGAAACGGTGAAGATGACGCTGGATGATAATTTTGACATCCGGACGGTAACACTCGGTGTGAATTTGAAGGATTGCGCGGACCGTAATCCGGCCACTTTGAAAAAGCGTATATGCGATAAGGTCGTGTCAAAAGGCCGGCTGCTGAATAAATATGCCGATACAATTGAGGACAAATATGGCGTTCGAATAACCAACCGACGGATTTCGGTTACGCCTGTATCTTTTTTACTCGAAGCGCTGCCTCGAAACAAACAAACGGCGGTGCGGGTGGCAAAGATTTTAGACAGGGCGGCCAGGCAATCCGGTATGGACTTTATCGGCGGCTATGGTGCAATGGTCGAGAAAGGAACAACCCAGGCGGAAGAGAACCTGATAGAGTCGCTGCCGGAAGCACTTTCACAAACGCAGCGGGTTTGTGGTTTTCTGAATCTTGCATCAACGGCTGCGGGAATGAATATGAACGCTGTTGATAAGTTTGGAGGTATATTAAAAAAACTAGCGTCAAAAACTCCAAACGGTGTAGGATGTGCAAAGGTAGCGGTATTTGCGAATGTGCCGCAGGATAATCCATTCATGGCAGGAGCACACCATGGCGTGGGAGAACCCGACTTTGCGTTAAATGTCGGTATTTCAGGCCCCGGCGTGGTCAGAAATGTGGTCTTGAAAAATCCTGATTGTAATTTGACGGAACTTTCCGAGGTTATCAAACGTACGGTTTTCAAGATTACGCGGGCGGGAGAATTGATAGGTCGAGAGTTGGCCGAGCTTATGGGAGTTGAATTCGGAATTATGGATATTTCGCTTGCGTCGACTACAACAGCCGGCGATTCGGTAGCCGAAATCGTGGAGGGCATGGGTGTGGAAAAAATAGGGCTGCCGGGATCGACGGCGGCTCTTGCGCTTTTGATGGATGCCGTCAAAAAGGGCGGTTCGATGGCATCGGGAAATATCGGCGGCTTATCGGGGACCTTTATACCGGTGAGCGAAGATGCCGGTATGACTCGTGCCGTTAAAGCGGGAACATTGAGTCTCGAAAAGCTGGAAGCTCTGACAAGTGTGTGCTCGGTAGGCCTCGATATGTTCGCAGTACCGGGGAATACCCCTGCGGATGTACTTTCAGCAATAATCGCCGACGAGCTTTCCATCGGCGTGATCAATAACAAAACGACGGGCGTCAGGGTAATACCCGTACCCGGCAGAAAGGCAGGTGATAAAGTGAATTTCGGAGGACTCCTGGGTTCAACTGTGATAATGAAAGTGCCAAAAAAAGGGGCGGCGAACTTCATAGCCCGGCGGGGACGCATACCTTCACCGATACAGTCTTTGCGTAATTGAAGTGTCCGGTCAAACCAGTATATTGTTATGAGTGGACCAACGAGTTATAGATTCGAAAGGGCGAAACTTTGTACGCTATATTCAGGAATTTTTTTGCAACCATAATTGTATTGTCTGTAATGTGCGAAGGAATTTGTGCAGGCAGTCCTCGTGTCTGGTTCAGGAAATCGGAAATTGACAATATAAGAGAGAAGGTCGAAAGCGACAAATTCCGGAACAGGTGGCGAAAAACTCTGGCCCGTGCCAGGGCCTATTGCGATTCGCAGTCATGGTATTTCGTTGACGCAAAACGCCCTCTTGCCAGGTACAGCAGCAGAAGCAAAGATCCGGTTGTTACGCACCATGTCGGCAGAAATCTCAGCAGATGGATGCGGACGCTGGGCTTCGTCTATCAGGTTACCGGCAACAAAAGGATAGGAGAACATGGTGTGCAGATACTTGTGTCCATTGCAAAAGAATTTCCCGTTACCCGAAAGTCTATGCGTGAGGGATTTGCGGGCGGTCGAGGGGACACGATGGAGGGACTTGCGTTCGGCTACGACATGCTTGGTGAATTGATGAACGAAGAGCAGAAGCAGATTATAGCGGAAACAGGTAAAGGATACATTGAGAATACAATTTCAGAGGCTCAGGACGAAGACATGTGGTGGTATAAGTACCATAATTTCAACGGCGTGTGTGCGGGAGGGGCGGGTTGTCTGGCACTGGCGTTGGCTGACCAGTATCCGGAAAAATCGAAGATTTGGACAGGTGAATGTATCGAGGTAATAAACCGCTGGCTTTACAACGGCTTTGATGAAAAGGGGGCTTACGTCGAGGGAGTACAGTATTCTCTGTACGGGCTGTCAAATACACTCTTGTTCGCGGACGCACTCCTTCGTTGCGGGGGACCAAATTTATTCGAGCATCCGCATCTGCGAAAGGTTCCGCACTTCTATGCGATGTCGTTGCTGCCGGGAGAAAACATTTGTGAAGCACGGAATGATTCGGTCTATGGCCAATTGGAGCAAATACCGCTTGCCCTGGCAAAATGGCACGGCAGCGGCCTTGCAAAGTGGCTCTGGCAGAAAGCCGGTGAGAATGAATTCGTGCTCGAGATTCTCTGGGATAATGACGTAAAAGCGGTGGGACCCGTAGAGGCCGGAGAGCCTTTGACGGAACATTTTCCGGACAGAGGATTATGTGTATGGAGAACCGGCTGGGATGAGCATGATTTGATGTTTTCGATAGAAGCGGGGCCTTATTACGAAGTAACGCATAATCAGGGGGACAAGGGACATTTTACGCTATACGGAATGGGCTATCGATGGGCGGCCGACACAGGCTACGGCAATGACAAGGACGAGCACGGCAGGGGCCAAACAGTGGCACATAACTGTATCCTTATCGATGGCAAAGGCCAGGCTATTTCCGGCGCGGGACTCGGAACAAGCGGTAAGATAATCAAATATCTTGATAACAATAATTATGGTTATGCTCTTGCGGACTGCAGCGATGCTTACAATAAAAACAACAAAGGACAGGCGGGGGCCAAAGTGCAACATGCGCTAAGGCATGTTTTCTTTATCAAGCCGACCGGAAAAATACCTGCTTATAAGGTAATACTCGATGACATAGTAAAAGATGACGAGGAACATGAATTCGCATGGCAGATGATGATGTGGAATGATATTGAAGTTCGTATAACCGGCGATAATATAGAACTTGTGGGAAGAAAAATGGATATAGAAGTACAAAGAATACAGCTTTTCATCGACGCCTCCTCACAGGTTAATTATAGCGTTGATACTTACGACCCCGGTGATAACATTATCCCAAGTTCACTAACGAGATTCAGGGCACTTACGCGGGCGGTTAACCCGAGCTTTGCAGTCGTTCTGGTACCTGTGAAAAAGCAACTACAGCGCCCGAAAGTAACATTCGGCGAAGCAGACCAGGGAAAGAGCATAAGGATAAAGTGGCAAAGCCGTGAAGATATTATTATCTGGACTAAAGAAAAATGTGAACTTGATATAGGCGAAGCAAAGCAGACAAACAGCAATAAAAAGGGCTAAATTGTTTAATGTGTTCGAACAATGGTGGACTCTCGTGGGGGCGGCCATAATTGCCCTGGTAATAGTGGCTGTTTATCGCGGAGTGGTGCCGGAGAAAAGCAGGTGGTGGCAACTCTTGATACCGGCGGTGCTGGCGGGTGCTGCCTTCGGTCTTGACTGGCTGGTGGAAACAGACAGGGAAAAAATCCAGGCCCTCATTAAAGTGGCAATGAGGGCAGCGGAGCGGGAAGATGCACAAATGCTGGGCACAATGATTTCGGATGATTACAGTGATTCCTGTCATAAAAACAAGACAAGTGTTATGAGCTACTGTAGGCGGATGCTGTCTGCTCCTCTGATTGAGAAAAACAAGAAAATTGCTCTTTCAATTGTAATTGATAAGAATAAAGCGGTCGCAACTTTAACTGTCAAGACCAGCTTCGATGAGCAAAGCTACGTGCATCAATATCAACCATTCATACTCATAAAAATAAAACTCAACTTTATTAATGAAAAAGGACAGCGATGGCTTGTCAGGCGTGCGGAGGTACTTGAAATCAACAGGAACACGGTCAACTGGAAGGACATTCAGTAATTGTTCGGCATTATTGGTACAAGTCAAAGCCCGGCGAGAATGTTCTGGTGGTAACGGTGCATTATTTTGAATCGGTATAAGATGTGGTGGTTATGGAAAATAAAAGGGTTCAGAAGTGTTATTGCCATAATATTATGCATCGCATATGCCGTCGGAGTGTAAGAATTACACTTGCGTATGGAACATTGGTCACGTAAGATAAAGCAGCTCATTGGAATTGGGAATTAACCTTTAACTTTGCAGGAGCATGAAAAATGGATTACAGAAGGATTATACCGTGTCTGGATGTTAAAGACGGCCGGTTGGTCAAAGGAGTTAAGTTTGTTGAGATTAAGGATTTGGGCGACCCTGCTGAAAACGCGGCGGCATACAGCGAGGCCGGCGCGGACGAACTTGTGTTTCTGGATATCACCGCTACACTGGAGGCAAGGGAAACTTTACACGACGCGGTAAAGAGGACGGTAGAAAGGATTTCGATTCCACTGACCGTAGGTGGAGGTATCAGGAGCTGTAAGGATATTGAGAAACTTCTGGATATTGGAGTATCAAAAGTTTCTATTAATACGGCGGCGGTCAGGAATCCGGAGTTGGTTGAGGAAGCGGCAAAGGAGTTCGGCGGAGAAAAAATTACGATAGCTATCGATACCAAAGGTAACTCGCAGATGCCGTCCGGATATGAGGTGATGCTGAGCAGCGGCACGGAGCCGGGAGGCATTGATGCGGTGGAATGGGCAAAGCGTGTGGAAGATATGGGTGCCGGCGCAATTCTGCCCACGAGTATGGACACCGACGGCATGCAGCAAGGATACGACATTCCAATGACACGTTCTATCGCACAGGCGGTTTCGGTGCCGGTAATTGCTTCGGGCGGAGCGGGCAAACTGGAGCATTTGTATGAAGCTGTTGTCGACGGCAAAGCAGATGCTGTCCTTGTGGCTTCGATAGCGCATTACGGCAAATACAGTATCACGGAAATGAAGCAATATTTATCGGAGCATGGACTGCCGGTACGGTTGTGAGGGTCGTCGTTGAAAAGACGGGGACAGATTCCGCAACCCTTAAAGTTAATTAGCGAAAGTCTGAACCGAAAAATGTCGATATTCTGGGCGGCTTTATTATATCTGAAAAAAACAGGAGGACAGTTGATGCTCAGGCTGGCGAAAAACAAAAGAACGTGTCTCAAGGCAGATTTATATACCGTCCGCTGGTATCCAAGTAACAGAAGTTGTGTAAGCAGGGGTAATCAGCGCTCGATTCCACAGCAAATGCCGCCGCTTATGGTCCGAAAAGCTGAGTGGCGCACTTGAATTTGATTTGCACACACTGGTTTTTCAGCGATTATTTACCTTTTCAGCATTTGCTTTATCTTTTCCCGTGATTTTGCTTTCATCTCCGCGTATCAATCTGTGTATGTTTTCAAAGTGACGTATTATCACCATCAAAGGTATTACAACAGATACGATTAACAGAGGCCAGAGTGTATTAAACTCCCAGTTGGCAACGCTAATAACGGCTGCTGTCAAAGTAACGGGAAATGCAATTGCCGCAATGATGGAAGCAAGAGATACATAACGGGTCACAACAACAACAATAACCCACAATGCAAAACTTACAAGCGAGCAAAATGTCAAATAGGGCCAAAGGCCGAGAGCAACACCAAAACTGGTAGCAACACCTTTTCCACCTTTGAATTTCAAGTATATGGGAAAGATATGTCCTGTTACGGCGGCACAAGCAACACCAATCCAGAGTGAAAGCTGGAAAGTTGTGAGGGGGCTTGTTACAAAAAAGCCGGCAACGATTGTAGGCAAGAAACCCTTGATGACGTCGAGTAAAAAACAAACATATCCCCATTTTCTCCCGACCGCGCGGGCAAGATTCGTAGCTCCTATGTTTCCGGAACCGACCTCACGAAGGTCTTTGCCGTGTGCCTTTGATATAATCAAAGCGAACGGGATAGAGCCTGTCAAATAAGAAACAATTATTAAAACAATAAACTGCATTTAACGGCTCCTCGCAATTGTTGGACAAAAGTCAGACAGTCTATTTTTGATTTCTTTTGCTCTTTATTATAACAGGACCGAAAAGACCGGCATCAAAATCATCTGCCTCCGGCGCCTTCCATCCCCAGATTGAATCCGACTCGTTCGCTGCGTATTGTCTCATAGCATTGCAAAGAAGGTTGCCGACTCTTATGTGCAGATGGTTTTCGCCTTTCTTTACAGCATCAGAAATGTCAAAACGAAACGGCGGCCAGAGACGATAGCCAATGGGTTGGTCATTGACCCAGACTTCGACTGTATGCTTGACGTCGCCGAGGTCGAGCCGAATCTGTGAGCGGCTATCGTCAAGTTCGAACGATTTATGATATTCGACAAAGCCAGAAAATTTATCCAGGCCCCACTCAAGCCAGGAGTCAAGCTCACGGCATGCGCCATCTTCTTCAAGCAGCTCGGTCGGAGCGATGATTTGGGGTGCTGCCAGTGGTGGTTGAACGGATTTATCTATTCGAATTTGCCAGGGTCCGTCGAGCGTCTTCATCCTGTCCCATTGGCATGTTCCGGTTTTTCCCGGCGGCAGGGGGGGGGTATCTGCTTCGAAGACAAGCCAGTATGCCTGATAAGGCTCGAAATTAACACTAATACGACTGCCCGATGCACTGTTTTCTGAGGGAACGTTTGTAATCTTTCCATTTTCACAATCCCAAATCGAGGCTCGGCCGAGGGCACCTTTAACTTTCAAAACAGCCTTTTGACTTTCGCCGGTATTGTTGACAAGCCAGAAAAAATCCCGACCATTGATGCACCGGTGCAGGCGCCTCATTTGAAATCGGCCTTTTTCAAAAGTTACCTGAGCACAAAGAGAGGGAACATTACCATTAAGAAAATTCGAGATGCTGTTGGGGGATTTTATAGTTGTATCAAGTGCCTTGAGTTTATTAACGATTCTTTTCATCTCAGGGTCGGGCAGGCCGTTATCGGTTGAGCCTCGGGCCTGTTCTCCAAGAAGAATTACCCGGCCGCCGGCTTCGGCGAACTCAAGTATTTTTTCTGCAACATCGAGAGGCATTACCACTGTCGGAGGCATTACCACAACCTTGAACCGGAACGGCTTTCTTGATAAAGTGCCTTTTTTTGTAACGTCCATTTGTCTAAGGTAGTGGCGGTCGGCTATTAAAAATTCAACTCCACCATCCGTGAGGTCGTTTATCGTTCGGCTATAAATATTGTCGATTTTTTCTATGGTCTTTCCGTGTTTGGCTATCCGGGTGATATTTCCACGACCGACTCTAATCGGCCTATAGAATATCCGGTCGCCGAGTAAGGCCCACACGCTATCCATTGGATTGACAAGCAACACGTCCGGAACGGTATGGCCGTGAGAATTTACATAAGACGCCCGACGAGCGAAGTCTGTCCACAAGTGAAGGTATCGCCAGTAAGGATTGCAGGTAAACCAGTCAGGCGGATAAGGTATAGTCTTTAGATTTCTGTTAAGATTAACGCCGTGAGGAACGAAGTGGCTGACACCCCATGCAATGACGGCATTGGCGGCCTTTTTCATCAGAATAGGAGACATCTGCCAGCCTGCTACCCCGAGGATTTCAGTCTGAAAACGTGTAGCCTCAAATTCGGTTACGGAATGGGTTTCCTTGAAATCATGAACCTTTAATGCCTTTTTAAGGAGACAATCGGTTCCCGGCATAGTAACGGCTCGTTGCGCCCGAAAAAAATCACCGACCGCAAAGGCCTGTGACGCAAGTGTTTCTTCCCAGAGATTGCTGACGTCATACATACCGTAACTTTCAAGCCAGCGGCTTACGGAGCCGAGAAAGCTGTCCGTGTAAATATGTGAAACGACATCGTACCAGTCCCAGCGTGCTCTTACCCATAGACCTTCAGCATCTTCGTCTATGAGCAGCGGCATCCAGCGCCTGATGTCCCTGCCTTTAAGCTGTTTGTATTCTTTTTCGAGGTCTCCGGACCAGGCGAGTTTATAGCCGTAATCTCCTTCGTTATCGACGAATACACCTGATATTGATTTCCCCATTTGCTTTGGAAAATGCTTTACATAAGGTTCGTGTGCGATGTCGATAAAAGCTTTGGGCAAACGCCGGTCGATGTAGTTGACGTCGCCACCATCTATACCCGCGTGGTGATATTTTGAAAAACTGTATATACGCCATTTTCCTTCAGGAGATTTCCATGTAAACGCGGGCCCCGACCCTATAACACCAAGTGTGCTGCTTAGAATCTTCATCTCCCACGGGCCCGTGGAATTTTTGGCGGGGTCTGCATATTTTGCCGCAACCGTAAAAAATGAGCCGGGCAGTTCAATCTCCTCTCCTCCGGTTACCGTGAAAACCTCCCATTCCAGAGATGCCGCAGCCAGTTCCGTATGGCTTCTTAAAACGCGTCCGTCAGCTCTGCCGCTTGGCCACCAGTATTCATCACAATAGCCAAGATAAGCGTTCGCAGCCTCAGCTTGTTGCAGGGCGGCACCAAAAGCCTCGAACCATAACCCGGACAACCACTGATTATGAGGAAGACCTTTTCTCGGATGCGCATAGCCGGGATTCATTCGCTGGGCGGACATCTGCTCGGCCATAGAAGAAGCAAGATTTACGTCCAGCGGAGCATCCCAGAACCAAAAAGCAAACGGTGCATAAATCATATCGGGGTCATTAAAATTGTTCTTGAGCTTCTCAAAGGTAACCGTTTTTCTCTGCGCATAGTTTGCAGCGACAAAATTCGAGGTGGCTTCAACTGAAAACAAAAGAACTGTTAAACAGGTAACAATTACCACGATGGCGAAAAGAGATGACGGATATTTTCTCATGTCAAACACTCCTTGTAATCAGGTATTGTTGCTGCCGGCCTCGAAAACACCACCGGCGGAACCAGATGTTTTGCTGCGTTTTAAGACAGATTCATAAAGTGCAAGAAATTCGTTAACCACACGTTCGATAGAGATAACTCGAGCGAGCTCATCTTCGACAACGGCGCGACAAGCCATATTGATATTTCGAAGCGTGGAGAAGTAAGTAATGGCCTGTGCGAGAGCGGAAATATTTTCCGGCGAGTCCACCACCTTGCCGTGTCGCGAATTAACCAGAAAGTCCACTGCTCCATTGAATCTGGTTGTGATTACAGGTTTCGCCAGAGCAAGGGCTTCGAGGATAAACCTGCTGCAAGGGTCGTAAAATGTTGGAAGGACAGCTACCTGACTTGCAGACAGGGCGCAGAATATATCTAAAGGCTCGGTGAAAAAAGCAAGATTGTTTCCAATGCCGAGATTTGCTCCGAGCCGCTGGAAAGGTCTCGGATTTGAACGTCCTGCAACAAATAGACAAATGCGGCGAGCTTCATAGTCGGCCAGTGAGACTGCCAACGCTTTGATGAGGGGTTTAAGACCCTTGAGTCTGAAGTTGTTCGCTGCAAACAATAATATGACGGGCTTCTCCCTTTTCGTAATTTTACACTGGCGAAAAACCTCTTCGCGAAGTCTGTCGGCTTCATTATGGTCGAATTGAGCGGGTATTCTTATTCCATTCCTTATAATTGTTATTCGCCGGTCATCAAGAGCGTAATGATTTTTGAATTGGTCGGCGACGTAATCCGAAAGTGCCGCAACCACAGGACCGGCGGAGTCTTTACAGAGAGCTTTTTCTGATTTGAGTAAAGCCGAGCGACGCCGATTGGCGCGAGCGGTAATCTTTTTGTAGGTTTGTAAAGACCGGCTTTGATAACTCGCCGCATTGCGAATTATCGCCTCGGCATAGCTGCCGCCGCGCGGCTGGTAAACATCCACAAAGCGAAAAGGAATAACACTGTGGATTATATCATAATGATGCTTTTTGAAATGCTTTTGCAATGAAACTTTGAACTTCGAAAGCGGCACACGCTTTGTCGCCTTGGGAAAAACAATTCGCGTGTCCTGATTCGTCGGCCGGCCGGTAGCAGCAATTGTAGTTACGTCAACACCGGCGCCTGCAAGAGCCTCGCCAAGTTCCGCCACAGAACGCTCAGCGCCACCAAGAGTAACATCCGTTCTTTCTGTTATAAGCGCAACCTTCATTATTACCGGTCCGGACTCATATTAGATTTTATACGGTACGGTTCTCGAATGCTTTCTGTCGTGTTTTGCCATTTTTTTTGCCTTTGCTGTTACTTTTCGAATGAACTTTTTGTCTTCAGTCGAAATATGCCGTTTGTCAACCATAGCCAGGTAAAACCTCAGCCTGTCGGTACCGGAAAAAAACCGGCCGGGTGCCGAATAGTATAATTGAGCTACGTCTTTTATGCGATAGCGGCGTTTTGTAAACAACGGGCGAAATGCACGGGCAAGGTCGATAAGATAAAATTTACCATCGTCGCTATAAAATATGTGACTGAAATAAAGGTCACGATGACGATAGCCCGTTCCGTGAAACTTTGCTACAAATCGGGCAAGTCGACGGATAAAACCACGTTTATTTTGTTCGGGCGAATTATGGTCATCGGCTGAAAAATCAGGAAATTTTTCCTCCAGAGAGGCTGAATGGGGAATTTCTTCTGTAACGATAAAGCTTTCTGCTTCAAATAAATGGTTCCATTTCTCGCCAAAGGCGATTGTGCGTGGCGTATTTATCCCTGTATCGGTGAGGCGGTCGGCAACCAGCATTTCAGTTATTGCCAGGCTTCGGCGACAATGCTGACAGAGCCAATTGGCAAGCTGGATCATTATCGGTGGATTTTTGTAACGCTTCATAAATACATTATGCTGAGGTAAATTCGTCTGGAACTTCACACGGCTTCGATAAGAGGCAAGGTTCTTTTTGGATAAATCGATGCCGCCATAAAAGGCAAATACCGAATCTATCGAGGTCAAGCCGAGTTTCTCGAATGATTCAAGATAATTCGCATCGACCCTCATGCCTTCACCAGTTTGAATAAAATCCTTTTGTTGCATGTTAAAACCGGTTCAACCGCCGCCTAATATTTTATCTGCGGCATTAACAACCATTTCTACGGTTATGGACTCCATACAGATATGCCTCGAATTGGTACACTCAGGCTTTGCACACGGAGCACACGGAGCCTTGCCGATTATTTTGATTTCCTTTTTGTGGTTCGTCTCGGTCCACGCCGGGTCGTTAGGACCGAAAAGAGTTATGACCGGCCGGTCAAAGGCTATCGCAATATGCCTCGGACCAGTGTCGTTCGTTATGACCAGATTCGCCCGCGAAAAAAGACATTTTAATTCTCCGGGCGTAACGGGATTTTCAGAAAGATTCAAAACAACATTAGAAGCAAGCTGTTGTATACGGCCGGCTATGCGTTTTTCCATGGGGTGAGAAGAAACAGATAAAACGACTTGAGCATCGTATTTCGAAACGAGTTCGTCGGCTGTTTCTGCAAATCTTGAACAGTCCCAGCACTTGCTCGGACCAAATGCGCCGCCGGGAACAAATACGACGAGCGGCCTGGCATTGGAAGAAAGCTGCGGAAATTTGTTATAAAAGGAGCGACAATCCTCTTCATCGAGACTGAGTTCGGGATTTTTTGATTTAATTTCGGCACCTTCATAATAAGCAATTTCGAGATAATAATCTATCATGGAAACAGGCTCGAAATCGCCGTTGGGCAGTTTAAGAGGATGAAGCCTGTCGGTAAGAAATATGCTCCTTCCTTCACGTGCATATCCGATACGACGCGGTATCCGGGCTAAAATACATGCCAGAGCAGAACCAAAAGAATTCTTGAAAAGGAAGGCGTCTGTAAAGTTATGTTTTTTCAATACAAACGCGGCGAGAAGGGGGTTAATGCTTTTGTGCTCAAGCCAATGGTCATTCAGGGAACAGGGTGAAAGAATACCACGCACAATCGAGTTGGCAAAAAAGTAAACCTCAAAATCGCGAAATTTATTTCGTATAGCACGCAAAGCAGGGGTTGCCAGGATTGCATCTCCCATAGGTGAAGGTAACCATACAAGTATTTTTAAGCCCGGATAAACCATTTTATAGGATTAGGACGGTGTTAAATCCTGCAGGAATTACCTGCGGTTATGCATCATATAAAGAGTCAGCGCCATAAGCTGCAGCACGCCGGCAAAACCAAGAGATATCAGGACGTGAGCATTATTTCGATTGAGATCCATAAGCCCAAGGATACTTATCAACAGGCACAACAGCACCAGCACCTGGACAATGCCGGCTAAAAATCGTATCACGGAAAAATCGGTAAACATCTCGGTGCGGTGCATCACACGCAATTGCTCGAGTATGCTGCCAAGCAACTTCTCGGTTCCTTGTTCGTGGTTTCCGGCTTCTCCCTCAGTAGTTTGCGAGAACGTTTGACCGGTTGCAGACTCATCAATCGACCGGTTATCAATTAAAACCGGCTCGCCTTTCTTTCCTTTGTATTTTTGTTGGCTTGCTTTTTTCATCTGGCGACTGTGTTTTCTAACAATATTGGCAGCCTCTTTCAAGTTAACGGCTTTGTAGTCGGCGGGGGGGCTTTCAGGTTGATTCTCTTTTCTCGCTTCTGATTTTTCCAAAAAGACGGTTTTGCACTCAGCTCTCCGCCCTGCTTCAATATCCCGGCCGCTGTTGCCTATCATCCAGGAATTTTCAAGGTCAATGTCGAACTGTTGAGCGGCGGCAAGAAGCATCCCTGGATTAGGTTTTCGCCATTCACTTTCTTTGCGATAGCGGGCAACAGAGCCTTCGGGATGATAGGGACAGTAATAAATTGCATCCAGTGAGGCCTGCTTTTCAGCAAGAAGCTCGTTAAGACGTTCGTGAATCTCCTTCAAGGTGCGTTCACTTACTATCCCGCGGGCAACTCCCGACTGATTAGAAACAACTATCAACTTGTAGCCAAGCTCTTTAAGCTCAATAAGAGCCTCGGTCGAACCCGCTAATAATTTGACCTGCTCAGGGTTATTTATGTACCCGGGGTCCTCAATAATAGTTCCATCTCGATCCAGAAATATGGCTATATTTTGCATTTTAACCTGCAGAAAATCCAGTTTTATGATCCGGCCATGTCCTGTTCGACAAGCTCACAAATAATGTGATAAGCAAGCTGGTGAACCTCCTGGGCCCTTGCGGTGGAATCATGGCCGGCGCAAAAGCAGACATGTGCGAGTTTTTCAAGCTTGCTCGACTCCTTGCCGGTAAAGGCAATAATGGATGCGCCTTTTGCACCGGCAAGCTCGGCGGCTGCCACAACGTTCGCAGAAAAACCGCTGGTGGAAATCGCCCAAAATACGTCCTTTGAGCCGACAAATGCTTCGACCTGCCGAACAAATATGTCGTCATACTTATAATCATTTGCGATGGAAGTAATGATAGATGTATTGGTTGTCAGTGCAATTGCAGGAAGGGCCTTTCTTTCGATTTTGAACCGGCCTACAAACTCTGCGGCGATATGCTGTGCATCGGCGGCGGAACCCCCGTTACCGCAAATGTAAACCGTCCCACCATTACTTAACGCACGAATTATGATATCGGCGGATTCGGCTATCTTACCTGCGGAATCTCTGCGCATTTTATCAACTAACTCAATATGCACGCCGAGGGTTTCGCTTATTATCTTTTCCACATAATCCGTCATTGTGAATTTTTCCCGCAATTCCTGATTTTTTCTATGGTCGAAGTTGAGCTTTTCCCCTTGACCAGCGGTGCGAGCATCACCTTACCGCCGTAGGACTCGACAATCTCACGACCAACGACACCTTTCACCGCCCAGTCCTCTCCTTTTACGAGAATATCAGGCTTTATTTGCTTGATAAGATTAATGGGTTTGCTTTCCTCAAAAATTATCACGTAGTCAACTGCTTCGAGTGCGGCGAGTACCGCTGCCCGGTCATACTGATTGTTTATAGGCCGTTCAGGTCCCTTAATCTGCCTGACAGAATTATCACTGTTGAGCCCTATCACCAGAACCCCACCCTGTCGCTTGCAAAAATTGATATATTCAATGTGCCCGCGATGAACAACGTCGAAACAGCCGTTGGTAAAAACAATTTTTTCACGCCTGCTGCGATGCCAGTGAAGCTGCCCCATCAAAGAGTCGAGCGAGTGTACCTTTCCATGCTTGCCCCGACTCTGACCCACTATATCATTTATGATTTCTTCGATACCAACCGTAGTTGCACCGAACTTTTCAACCTCAATACCGCCAGCTATGTTGGCAAGCTCGGCGGCGGTCTTGTAATCACAGTTAGCCGCAAGGGCGGCGGCAAACATCGCCAACACTATATCGCCCGCTCCGGTAACGTCGTAAACACTACGAGGACGGGTTGGCACCAACTGGCGATAATCCCTCGTCCGTAGATAAATTCCTTCTTTGTCGAGCGTGATAGCCACGGCGTCAAGTCGTACTTTCTCAGCCAGGTTCTCGGCCGCTCTTGCTGCATCTTCGGCTGTGTTGATTTCATAGCCTGCTACGAGTGAGGCTTCCTGACGGTTTGGCATAATCAAACTAGCGCCCGCGTACTTGCAATAGTCGCTTATCAGCGGTGGGTCGACGAGAACGGTTTTGCCGGCCTCATCCGCAAGCTTAATCATCTCTTCGCATAGCTTTGGTGAAAGCAACCCTTTGTTGTAGTCCTGAATGCATATCACGTCTGCATGTTTGATACTCTGACGATACAAATCAAGAAGTTGGGTGCAGGTTTTCTCACTGAGAGGCTCCGTGTATTCCTCGTCAAGCCGAAACAACTGCTGCCGATGACGATGCTGTGCCACGCCGATTAGTCGTTGCTTGGTAGTGGTAGGGCGGCCAGAGACGGATACAAGACCTGTTACATCCGCACCGGATTCCGTGAGCATTTCCCTCACTGACTGGCCGTTATTGTCCTGGCCGATGACACCAAGACACATGGGAACCGCTCCAAGTGCACCGAGGTCGGCGGCTACCGCACCGGCACCACCGCAGGCATATTCGGTGTTACTAATCTTTAGAACCGGCACAGGGGCTTCAGGGCTTATACGTGTTGCATCCCCGTAACTATATATATCGAGCATATAATCCCCGACTACAAAAATTCGGGGAGAACCAAGATTCGTTACCTTTTTGAGCAGACCTTCGTACATTTATGGTTCCCGTTTACAGGTTTTCACGCATTTTGTGAAATTTTACCGGCCAAAGCATCATCAATCAACCGTATAATCGAATCCTCTCCGCTGACAAATCCCAACTCAATCGCCAGAAACCCAATCGCAATCACATCCGTCGGCACCTCAAGCAGAGATATTCTTGTCCAATCTTTCTCAGTCGTAAGGATAAACTCAGCACCATGCTTCTCAGCGGCTTCGAAAATCCCCTTAAACTCATCAATGTCATAATTATGATGGTCGGGAAAAGATAACTTTTCACAAAGAATACAACCGACTTTACTGAGCGTTTCATAAAAACTATCCGGATTTCCAATGCCACAAAAGGCAAAGACCTTTTTACCTGTAAATGCACGGGTGGCGAGCCGTTTCCGGTCGCTTAAAAATACGGCGGTGGGGCGGTGAACCGAGCGTGAGATTACAAGATGGGGATTGATTGACAAAAGGCTGGATTCGAGCCGGGATAATTCATCTTCCCGGGTTTGGGCCGTGCGAGTCAAAACAACCGCTTGTGCTCTTTTGATTTCGGTAACCGGCTCACGAAGAAGGCCGGCCGGAAACATTTTACCAAAACCAAAAGGTTGAGTGGAATCCACAACAACTATATCCAAATCTCTGGCCAACCTGCGATGTTGAAATCCGTCATCCATAATGAACACATCCGGTTTGTAATCCGCGACCGCTTTGCTCGCTGATGCTACCCGGTCGGGATTAAGGAGGATTCTCGCGGATTCACAACGCTGTTTTAGAACAGCAGGTTCGTCCACCGCCTTGTCGGTGCGAACACCGGATGTTGCTTTATAGCCGCGAGTAAGGACAGCAACTTGCAAACCTCTCGTACTCAAAAGATTACATATGCGAATTACAAGTGGTGTCTTTCCCGTCCCCCCGGCCGTTATGTTACCCACGCTGATGACCGGAACGCCAAATTTGTGAACTTTCAAGATGCCTTTGGTATATAATAAATTGCGGATTTTTATCCCCCCCCGGTAAAACCAGGAAATAAATAACAGTAAAAAGCGGATGCAGCTTGCACAAAATCCGCTTTGACGGCCGGAAATCAGTTTAAGGTAACTTTCCTGATTCAATCGCAACGCCTCGAAATAAAAATCAACGTAAAGGCTTATCCGCAAAGACCTTAACTCAAGGCTTTTTAATTTTTTCGATTATGGCGTCGGCCATCTCACTGGTTCCGACCGCCGTTGGGTCGTCGCGGTGAGGCTTCATATCGTAAGTTACGTTCTTGCCTTCTGCTATGACTGACGCAACGGCATTTTCCAGTTTGTCGGCCTCGTGCAGCTTGTTCAGGTGACGCAGCATCATAACACCGGACAATATCAACGCCGTCGGGTTCACCTTGTTTTGGCCTTTATACTTTGGTGCACTGCCGTGCGTAGCCTCGAATATTGCTGCATCTTCACCTATGTTACCGCCCGGAGCAACGCCCAGTCCTCCTACCAGCCCCGCACAAAGGTCACTTATAATATCTCCATAAAGGTTCGGCAAAACAATCACGTCGTAAAGCTCAGGCTTTTGTATCAATTGCATGCACATATTATCCACTATCCTGTCTTCGAATTCGATATCCGTATTCCTGTCGGAAACTTGTCTGCTGACGTCAAGCCACAGACCGTCGGAGAACTTCATTATGTTAGCCTTGTGAACGGAGGTAACTTTTCGCCTGCCCATCTTCCGGGCGTAATCGAAGGCAAATTGAACAACTCGCTCCGTCGCTGTGACGGAGATAGGTTTTATACTTATTCCGGAATCTTTGTTTATTTTTCTGCTGCTGTGTCCGTTAATCCAATCAATAATACTATTTGTGTCGTTTTTACCCTTTTCAAATTCAACACCGGCATATAAATCCTCGGTATTTTCACGGACCACCACAAGGTCTATATCGGAATATCGGCTTCGAACGCCTTTGTAGCTTTTACAGGGGCGCAAACACGCGTAAAGATCGAGACTCTGACGTAGGTGCACATTGATACTGCGAAAACCTGTGCCCACAGGCGTTGTGATGGGTGCTTTGAGAGCTACATGGTCTCTTTTGATTGATTCTACCGTCGCTTCCGGCAGGGGGGTGCCCGTTTTTTCCATAATATCCGAGCCGGCCTCCGCTATATGCCACTTAATGCCCGGTCCTGTAGCATCAATGCACCGTCTTGCCGCCTCCGCAATCTCCGGGCCGATTCCATCGCCCGTTACCAGTGTTACATCTGTCATAGCAATCTCCTGAACGCTAAAACAAAACCAATATGC
>CAZGGE010000045.1:0-19529 GCA_964524285.1 uncultured Pirellulales bacterium | reverse complement strand
TTTACGGATTTCTGGCATCCTTTCTGGTTATGCTCAGGCTCAACTTTTTCGGTGCGGGTGAGGCCATCGAGGTCAGCGTTCCGCTGGGCTGGCAGATACTGGCGGCGTGTCTTCCGGTGGCGTTTGCGGGGCTGGTGAGCGCCATACACCAGGGGAAGGTATGCTCCGGCGGGATATTAATGGCGGCGAAACGGCCTGAGATGGCTTTCAAAGCGGGCGTGATTTATGCGGTTATGGTCGAGCTTTACGCTATGCTCGGGCTTGTTGTTACGATGTTCATCGTGCTTGTGGGTATAAGCTGGCCGCAGGCAGTATAAGTTATGAGGTTCGATAAAAATGGCCAAGGATGCAGAGCAGGTTGTAAAAAAGATACTTTCGGATGCACAAGCCGAGGCGGAAAAGATACGTATTGAAAACGAGCAGAAGCTTTCACGGCAACAGGCAGGCTTCGAAAGAGAATTAGACGAATACAACGCCGAGACCCAAGAGCTTTCGCTCAAGGCAAAGGAAGATGAGAAGGCGCACATTCTTGCATCCGCGAGGATGGACATGACGCAGGAGCGGCTTCGTGTGAAGCGTAGTATACTGGACGATGTTTTTTCGCAGGCGGTCGAGCGGCTTGCCAATCTGGGAGACGACCAATACCGGGAGCTGATGGGCAGGCTGGTGAGCGAGGCGGTGGAAAGCGGCGACGAAGAGATATTAACGGGTAAGAATGAGAAGCGTCTGGACCGCGATTTCGTAAAGAAGGTTAACCGACAACTGGGACCCGGTTTCAAGGGGAACCTGCGTTTGTCGGATGATAAAGCGGATATCAGTGGTGGATTTATTCTCAGGCGGGGCAGGGTAAAGATAAACGCGTCGGTCGAGGTGCTTGTCATGGAAGCACGTGAGGCACTCGAGATTGAGACAGCAAAGGAACTGTTCGGATAATTGTCGGGTAAATTCTACAGATGGCATTGAAAACAGAACAGGACGTGAGAGAATTTTACAGGTATCCGCCGCCGGGTGTGGACGACTGGCGGTATGCTTTTGCGACGGCTGAGGTGCGGTCGCTTGAGACCAGGATGCTGTCGCAGGGGGATTTGGTGGACATGGCTAATGCCGGCAGTTACGAGCAGGTGATAGAAATGCTTTCGTCCCGCGACTACGGCATCGGGCAGGGGGGGGCGGCGTATGGTGAAACGGAAGGACTGCTGATGGAAAAGCGGTCGGCGGTAAGGGGATTGTTTGAGCAGTTGATGATTGACGAGGAGATAGTCCGGCTTTTTCGTTCGAGGGTGGATTATTCAAATATGCGTCTGGCTTTGAGGCGGAATCTGACGGACAAACCTCTCGGGACAGGTACGGATTACAGCGACGAAGGTAACGTGGCTGCTGAAGAGTTTGTGGAGGTTTTTGAGAATGAGAATTATGACGTTCTGCCGGATTATATTGGTGAGGCGGTGGAGCGCGCGGTGCTGGCATATTATCAGGATAAGGATATTCGGCAAATCGATTATGCAATTGACTCGGCGGAGGGGGATTACCGGCTTCGCATGGCGATTGAGCTGGAGAATGTGTTTTTGCTGGGTCTGTTCCGGATAGAGATTGATTTGACGAATATACGAACGATGCTTCGGCTGAAGTTTTCGCAGTCCGACAGGAGAGATGTTTTCGGGCGGTGTGGTTACGTTGAGCCGGAGCGTTTGGGGCACGGAGTGGAAGCAGACTATGAGGGACTGGGCCAGTTATTTTTTGCGAGTCCGTACTTTGAACTGGTTGAATCGGCGGCTAACTACGTGGCATCGAAAAAGTCATTTTTGCGGGTAGAGTATAACTGTGAGGATTACATGAGGGGATTTCTCAAAAGTACGGACCAGATAACAGCGGGACCGCAACCCGTCATCGCGTATCTTTTGATGAAGGAAAATGAGATTCGAATGGTTCGACTCTTACTTGCGGCAAAAAAGAATAATCTGGACAGACAGCTTATACTGGACAGGATAGGCGGTTAAGAGTTTGTTGGAATACTGATGGAAGGTAAAGTAGCAGTATTAGGAGATTCTGATTTTGTGCTTCCGTTCTCGGCGCTGGGTCTGGATACGTTTGCGACAGGTGAAGACGGCAGGCAAATCGAGGAAAATGCACAGAAGATAGTTGACGCCGGGTATGCTCTTGTGGTGATAGCGGAAAATGTTGCACGAGACGCGGAAACGGTTTTTTCCGAATTCGAGAAGAAAGCGATGCCATGTCTGGTTGTAGTGCCTTTTACGGGTAAGCCGAGCGGCTATGCGACGGAAAGCCTGAGCAAAGTTCTGCGAATGGCTACGGGTATAGATATTGTGGAGCATAATTAAAAGGTTATGTGTATTTATGGTTTATCAGCCGGATACTGCGAGAAGAAGTAGTTTTTTTAGAGGCAAGAAATGAAAGAGCAGAAGAAGGGCAGGATAGTTAAGGTTTCGGGGCCTGTGGTAGTCGCCGAGGGTATGACGGGTTCACGGATGTACGACGTGGTTCGGGTGAGCAAAATGAACCTTATAGGTGAGATAGTCGAGCTTCACGGCGACCTTGCGTCTATCCAGGTATACGAAGAAACAGGTGGCGTAGGCCCCGGAGAGGAAGTAGAGGATACGCAGGCTCCTTTAAGTGTGGAGTTGGGGCCGGGACTTATCGAAAGTATTTATGACGGCATTCAGCGTCCTCTGGACTCACTTCACGAGTTAGAGGGGGAGTTAATGAGCAGGGGCAGCGCATTGCCCGGTCTTGACCGTGAGAAGAAATGGGATTTTAAGGCGACCGTTGATAACGGAACGGAAGTTGGAGGGGGCGACATCATCGGCGAGGTAGAAGAAACGAGCCTTGTCATGCACAGGATAATGGTGCCGGCCGGCGTCAGAGGTAAAGTTCAAAATCTCAAAGAAGGCAAATACACCGTCGAGGACGTAATCGGAACGGTCCAAATGGAAGGCGGCGAAGAAGTTGAGCTTCGTATGATGCAGAGATGGCCGGTTCGTAACAGTCGTGCGGTAGCCGACAGGCTTGCACCGAACCGTGTCCTCGTTACCGGACAACGAGTAATAGATACTTTCTTTCCGATTACCAAAGGCGGGACGGCATGTGTGCCGGGCCCGTTCGGCACGGGTAAAACGGTTGTTCAGCACCAGCTCGCCAAGTGGGTGGATGCGGATATCGTGGTTTACGTCGGGTGCGGAGAGCGTGGCAACGAGATGACGGACGTTTTGATGGAATTCCCCGAGTTGAAGGACCCGCATTCGGGTGAGCCTTTGATGCAGCGTTCGGTACTGATAGCGAATACTTCGAATATGCCTGTGGCGGCCCGGGAGGCTTCGGTTTATACGGGGATTACCATAGCGGAATATTTCCGCGATATGGGTTATGTTGTTGCGTTAATGGCGGATAGTACGAGCCGGTGGGCGGAGGCGATGCGTGAGATATCAACGCGGCTGGAAGAAATGCCGGCGGAGGAGGGTTATCCTGCGTATCTCGCTGCCCGAATAGCAGGATTTTACGAGCGCGCAGGACACATTAAGTGCAAGGGCAAGCCCGAACGTGATGGGGCGTTATCGGTGATAGGCGCGGTGAGTCCGCCGGGCGGCGATTTGTCGGACCCTGTTGTTCAGTCCACGCTTCACGTGGTTAAGGTGTTCTGGTCGTTACAGGCAAGGCTTGCGTATCAGCGGCACTTTCCGGCGATAGACTGGCTGACGAGTTACTCATTCTATAAGGAATATCTTCGTGGTGCATTCGAAGATAAGGAAAAAGGCGATGACATGGAGCGGATGACGGTTGAGGCGATGAACCTTCTTCAGCAGGAGTCGGAGCTGCGTGAGATTGTCCGCCTTGTAGGGGCGGAGGCTTTGTCGCCGAAGGACCGGCTGGCGCTGGAGACGGCAAAATCGCTGCGCGAGGATTATCTGCATCAGAATGCGTTCCACGATATTGACACCTTTACTTCGCTGGACAAGCAATATGAGATGTTAAAAATGGTGCTGCACTTTCATAAGCGTTCGATGGAGGCGATAGAGGCGGGGGTGGATACGGCGGATGTTTTCAGTATCAGTGTTCGAGAGGAAATCGCAAGGGCTAAAGAAATACCGGAAGACGAAATAGAAAAGTTTAAACAGATACGCGAAAAAATTGACCAGCAGGTAAAAGAGTTGCAGTGAGCGGGCGTAGCGGAAGGCAGTTAGCTGGGAACGTGGTTTAAGCGAGACTAAATTGATTTTTAAGTTTTGATTCGAGACAGGGAGTTTGTGATGCTTAAAGAGTATCAAACGGTAGCGGATATATCAGGTCCTCTGGTTCTGGTGGAGAAGGTCTCGGAGGTGAAATACGGACATATTGTGGACATTGAGCTTGGCGACGGGAGTATCCGGCGAGGTCAGATTCTGGAGGTAGAGCATGATAAAGCCCTGGTTCAGGTATTCGAGGGGACCAGCGGCATAGACGTTGACCGCAGTACGGTTCGCTTTCTCGGCAGGCCTTTGGAGTTTGCGGTGTCTCCGGAGATTCTCGGACGGGTTTTTACAGGCCTGGGTGTTCCGAAGGACGGAGGGCCGGCGGTTATTCCGGACAACCGTCTGAACGTTAACGGCAGTCCGATTAATCCCTTTTCGCGGAACTATCCCAATGAATTTATACAAACGGGAGTGTCGACGATTGACGGGCTTAATCCGATTGTACGAGGTCAGAAGCTGCCGATATTCAGCGGCTCTGGGCTTCCTCACGACGACATAACGGCCCAGGTGGCAAGGCAGGCGACTATTCTGGGTAAAGGCGAGGAATTTGCTGTTGTTTTTGCGGCAATGGGAATAACATTCGAGGCGGCACAGTTTTTTATCAACGACCTCAGAGACACCGGTGCCATAGAGCGGGCGGTGATGTTTATCAACCTTGCGGACGAGCCGGCGATAGAACGGATAGCGACGCCGCGTTTTGCGTTAACGGCAGCGGAGTATCTGGCGTTTGAGCTGGACATGCACGTGCTCGTGATTTTGAACGACATGACGAATTACTGCGAGGCATTGCGTGAGATAAGTGCGGCAAGGAAAGAGGTTCCCGGCAGGCGGGGTTATCCGGGTTATCTTTATACGGACCTGGCAACCGTGTACGAAAGGGCTGGCCGCATAAAAGGCAAAAAAGGCTCGATAACAACCGTGCCTGTGTTGACAATGCCCGAAGACGACAAGACGCACCCTGTTCCCGACCTGACCGGTTATATTACGGAGGGACAGATAATTCTTTCGCGTTCGCTGCACAGGAAGGGAATTTCGCCGCCCGTGGACGTTCTGCCGAGCCTTTCACGGCTGAAAGACAAGGGTATCGGTGAGGGTAAGACCAGAGAGGACCATGCGGACCTTTATAACCAGCTTTATGCGGCGTACGCCAGGGGAAAAGAAGTTCAGGAATTGGCGACTATTATGGGTGAGGCGGCGCTTTCGGAGGAGGATAAAAAGTATATGAAGTTTGCCGGCGAGTTCGAAAAGCGTTACGTTTCACAGGGTTATTATGAGAACCGGACGGTGGAACAAACTCTTGATTTGGGTTGGGAGCTTTTGAGCATGTTTGCCGATGCCGAGCTTAAGCGAATCGACAGAAAGCTGATAGAAAAATACATGCCGCGTTTTCGCAAAGGCGGGGAAGATACCGGCCAAACAGACACCGAAACGCCGGAACAGCAATCACAGGAAGCTGAACAAACATCAGAAGTTGAGGCGGGTTAATGCTTGCAAACATCAATCCAACCCGAATGGAGTTATTGAATCTTCGCAGGCGTGTGGGTCTTGCGAGCAGGGGACATCGATTATTGAGTGAAAAGCGGGATGAAATATCCCGTCAACTGATTGGCATAGCCCGGGAAATTCGGCCTCTCCGAGAGCGTGTTGAGCTTTTACTTCTCGAGACCTTCCGTCGTTTTATGCTTGCTCGCGCCACGATGGAGCCTGAAGATATGAAGGCGTCGCTGGAGATTCCGACCAAGCGTTTCGGCCTTGCGATAAACTTTGCGAGCGTTATGAACGTGAGAGTTCCGCAACTTGCAAAAGAAATGTCCGGCGAGATTATCTGCTATGGTTTCGGCAGGACATCCGGTGAGCTGGACGTTGCACTGCTGTCGCTGGAGAAGACGATTGACGAGTTGATTAAGCTGGCGGAGAAAGAGAAACAGGCCAGGCTTCTTGCGATAGAGCTTCAGATGACCCGGAGGAGAGTGAACGTGCTGGAGCATATCGTCATACCTGAGATGCAGGAGACGATACGATATATTTTTGACAAACTGGCCGAGGCCGACAGAGATAACATAAGCAGGCTAATGAAAATAGCAGATATCATTCGGGGATGAATGGGGGGACATTTACGGAAAAGTCGGGACGAGGAAACCATGCAATCTTTATTCTGCATTTTATTTCAACGGGATAACCTTTTGCCGGCTTGCTGAGCGATATATTGCAAGGATAAGTTCAACGGGCTTGCGTGCCTGTTCTGCGTTTATGAAAAATTCTGAACCGCTCTCAAGTGCATCGATAAATGCCTTGAAGTTTTTTGTGTGATTGTGATGAGTGATGTCTGCGGGGTCTGCGGCGCCGCCGTGTCCGCCACTTTGTCCGAATTCGGCAACAATCTTACTGTCTTCAGGTTTTTCTTCGCGAAAGTTCCAGACGGAGAAACTGTCTTCTACGTAAACGACCGTTCCGTTGGTGCCGGTGATTTCAAGTCGTCTGAGCCTGCCCGGATAAGAGGCGGTAGTTCCATATATGAGGCCCAGGGCGCCGTTTTCAAATTTAAGAGTTGCAACGCCGGTGTCTTCAGTTTCTATACCGGGGTGTCCTTTTTTTGCTGTTTCGGCATAGACTTGCTTAACCGGCGGCATAAGGTAACAAAGCAAATCGATGGTGTGTATCGACTGGTTCATTAACGCACCGCCGCCGTCGAGTTTCCATTTTCCGTGCCAGGTATCCTGATAGTATTCCTCGTTCCTCCACCAGGGGACATAAGCACCGGCAAAAGTTATGGTGCCGAAACGTTTCTGGTTTATTGCATCCTGTAATGGTATAATTGCATCGTCGAAACGGCAGGGGAAGATGCCGCCGAGTTTCGTTCCTGCCTTATTGTGTGCGTCAATCATGGCGTCTATGCGTTCGAGTGTAACATCGAGCGGTTTTTCGCAAATGACGTGTTTGCCCGCCTTTGCGGCATCTACGGTGGATTCCATGTGTGCGCCGCTGGGAGTTGCAATGGTAACGATGTCGATTTCCTGGGATTTCAGCATCTTTTGATAGTCGTCAAAGGCCTGGCAGGAATATTTTTTTGCAAGTTTTTTCGCGCGTCCTGAGCCGGCATCGCAAAATCCGATAAGTTGGGCCGACGGAATATCATTTACAGCTTTTGCATGAAAATCAGCGATAAGACCCGCACCTATAACACCAAATTTCCAGTTTTTCATTTCCGCCTCACGTTTAATGAACCCGGTTTGCACCCATACTAAAGGATTGAGCATCATCCTTCAAGGGATGAAAGCACAACAACAGGCATCCTTAATCAAGCTTTTTCAACACTGTTTTTGACAACGAGACGTGGGGATGATATTATGTCTTTTCGGGAGCTTTCGCCGGGCTTTTGAAAAACCTGCATTAAGATAATCGAGAAGTTACAGGGCAAAATCATGAAGATTCCAGGACTGGTAGATTTACAGGTAAACGGCTACAAAGGCGTAGATTTTTCCGACATCGACGTATCGGAATCTTCCCTGGCCGAGGGATTTCGCAGCATAATAAACAGTGGTACGACAGCGTTTCTTGCTACGGTGATTACCGGTCCCGAGAAGCTTTACAGGCGAAATCTGCCTTTGATTGCAAAGGTGGTTGGGCGAGAGGAATTTCGGGGCCACGTTCTCGGCATTCACGTTGAAGGGCCTTTTATCTCGCCGGCTGAAGGTGCCCGCGGCGCTCATACCCTCAAATGGATAAGGAAACCGGACGTTGGTTTTCTCAAGGAGATTATAGAACTCGGGCGGGGACATGTGCGGCTGTTGACAATAGCGGCAGAAGTTGAAGGCGCCGAGGAATTGACTCGTTATGCAGTCAGCCGGGGCATAACAGTGGGGCTGGGTCATCAAATGGCAACGGCAGAGGACTTGCGCAGGCAGGTTCAAGCCGGTGCCCGGGTACTGACGCATCTTGGAAACGGCCTGCCATCAATGGTCAATCGTCATGAAAATCCGCTACTTGCGGGTCTGGGCAACGACGAGCTTTCAGCGATTATGATTACGGACGGCCATCATCTTCCGGAATTTCTGGTGAAGACCATTATACGGACGAAAGGGACAAAGCGGTGCATCGTGGTGACTGATTCCACATCGCTGGCGGGTATGAAGCCGGGCGAATATGAATCTCTCGGAGCCGACGTTGTGCTGGAATCCAACGGCCGGCTTTACATTCCGGCAACGGGATATTTGGCAGGGTCGGCGGCGACCATGATGGACTGCATGAACTGGCTTGCTTCGCTGAAGCTGGTCAAACCCCAAGAGCTGATTGATATAGGATTTTACAATCCTCTCCGCCTTATCGGAGTATCACCTGAGAAGGTGGGCGAAGGGAAAATTTATTTTGACCGGGAAAAGGCAGGGTTTTGCATTGAGAATTAAGCAGGGGCAAAATGTCCCCGGTAATGCGAAGATTATCGGAGGTCTGGTTTACTGAAGTTACGGCAGTCAGGTTTCAAAGGGGGATTTTTTGGCAGGGGGTAATTCATATCTTATATTTTACCCAGGAGATGAGGTAGCGGCAGGAGATATGAGAAGTCCTGCCTCACCCAGCCAGAAGCTGCGAAGCTGAATGGTGTATTCGTATATATTGAAAAGGTGCCTGGATGAACAATACAAAAACAAATTCGGGATACGACCGCAAAAAAGTAGAAGAGCCAAGTATACTCTTTGGAGAATCTCTGGTATTTAAGGGCTTGATAGGTCGTAAAGACTTAGACCTCGCTCTCGAGGAGCAGAGCGAATCAGGTGGAAGGATCGGCCAGGTTCTGGTTCGGCTGGGAATGCTCAGTGGCGAACAGGTTACAAGTGCCCTGGCGGAATATCTTTCGACGGAGTACGTCCCACTTGACGACCTTTCGCATCTGGATATGGAAGTAGCACGCTCTCTTCCCGAGTCGATAGCAAGGCGTTTCAACACGGTAGCAATAAACCAGCAGGACGACAAGCTTGTTGTAGCAATGGCGGACCCGCTGGACGTAGTGGCAATAGACACAATCGGCCTAAAGATGAACCGGGACATAAAGGCGGTTGTGAGTTCGCCCGAACGAATTCGTCAGGCAATAGAGACGATTTATCATGGAAGTGACGTTGAGGAGCAGCGTCTGCGAGACCTTGTCAAAGATGCAGATGTTACTGAGTCTAAAAACCAGGAATTATCTATCGAGGATACGGAAGATTCGGAGGACGGAGGTGAGGCGGAGGCAACGAAGGCACCGGTGGTTCAATTCGTTGATTTGCTTTTGAAGCAGGCGGTCAAGAGTAAAGCAAGTGATATCCACATTGAGCCTCAGGAACGGTCGATGATTATCAGAATGCGTATCGACGGCGTTTTGCGGGAAATGGTTCCACCGGCACAAAAAATGCAGGCTGCGGTTTCGACGAGAATAAAAATACTTTCGGGTATGGATATTGCGGAGCGGCGTCTTCCACAGGACGGACGAATGAAGGTAAGAACCGCCGGCAGGGGAGTGGACATTCGAGTTTCCGCCATACCGACAATATACGGCGAAAAAATTGTGATGCGAATTCTTGATGCGGCGGCGGTAAATCACGAGCTTGACGCCCTCGGTTTCGAGAAGGAATTGCTGGATGATTTGAAGGGGGTATTGTCGCAGCCACACGGTATAGCGATAGTAACCGGACCTACCGGCAGCGGTAAAAGCACAACGTTATACTCTGCACTAAACTATATGAAAGACCCCGAAAAGAACATAACGACCGTCGAGGACCCGGTCGAATACAGGCTGCACGGAATAAATCAGGTTCAGGTAAAACCGGAAATCAAACTCGACTTTGCCAGATGTCTTCGTGCGATACTGAGGCAGGACCCGGACATCATTCTCATAGGAGAAATCAGAGACAAGGAAACGGCCGAAATAGCGATAAAAGCGTCGCTGACGGGGCACCTTGTATTAAGCACTTTCCACACGAATGATGCCCCCAGCGCAATAAGCCGGATGAACTATATGGGCGTCGAACGGTATCTGCTTGCTTCCTCGCTGAATCTGATAATTGCCCAGCGACTGGTGCGCAGGGTATGTGAGCGGTGCAAAAAGCCGGTTAAACTGAACGATAAAGCGCTCAAGGGCCTCGGGGTAAAACCGGCGGACGCAAAGAAACACGTTTTTTATAAAGGTAAAGGATGTAATGCCTGCGGAAATACGGGCTATAGCGGACGTCTACCAATTTTTGAATTTCTGATGATAGATAAAGACACACGCGAGATGATAGTGAACGGCGCGTCGGAATCAGAAATAAGAAAGGCCTCACGCGAAAAGGGATACGGAGGACTTCTCGAAAGCGGCGTACGCAAATTGACGGAAGGAACAACCACGGCGGAAGAGGTACTCAGAGTAGCGTACATGGAAAATGTTCGCTCCTGATAACACTAAAAAAGAGGCGGCAGAACTGAAATAATTTGTGAAAGAGAAAATAAACAATGGCGGTTTATAAATACATAGCGAGAAACTCCACAGGACAAAAAAGGGAAGGTCTGCGGGAGGCGGCAAGTTCGAGTGACGTTCTCGGCTGGCTGCGGGGGCAAAGATGTTTTCCGATTGAAGTCAGCGAGGTCCACATGGGACCCAAAAAGAAAACTCAAATAGCTTACCGTAAACGAATTAAATCCGCAGACCTTGCGGCTGTCTGCTGGCAGTTAAGCGCTATGCTTGAAGGCGGAATACCAATTACTTCAGCGCTGAGAACCATTTGCGAAGACATAGAAAACCTTCAGCTTCAACATATGCTGATGCAGGTACTGGAGAAAGTCGAAAGGGGAGAAAGGCTTTCAGAAAGCATTTCTTCGTTTCCGAAGGTATTCAACCAGCTTTCCTGTGCAATGATCCTGGCGGGAGAAACCGGTGGTAATCTCGTTCAGGCGCTTCAACAGACCGCGGAGTATTTTGACAACCGCGACAAGCTGGTGCGAAAAGTACGAGGCGCGGTGTCATATCCGATTTTTGCACTTACCTTCATTACAATCCTGGTAATTTTTATTATGACTTTCATTGTTCCCCGTTTCGAGACGATATTCGCACAGATTGGCGGCGAACTGCCTGCATTTACACGTGGCTTTATGGCCTTTTATGACGCGATTACAAACAACTTCGTTTATATTGCAGGATTGTTAATTGCCATAGTTATCTTTGGTGTACTGGTTACAAAAACAACAAAAGGGCATTTGTACCTCAGCAAACTGGCGCTTCGGATTCCTTTGATAGGCAAGATTATAAGTGAAGCTTTCGTTGTGATGTTTTGCCGAACCATGTCCACGCTCATTCATTCGGGCGTTTCGGTGATGGAAACCTTTGAGATACTGGGTGGAATGACAAACAACGACGTCATTCGCTCTTCCGTACAACAAAGCCGAACACATATCCTGGAGGGCACAAGCATAGCTTTGAGTATGGGAGCGACAGGCTTTTTCCCGAACACACTGATTAAAATGATACAAACAGGCGAAGACAGTGGTTCGCTTCCGAAGGCTCTGGAGCAGACGGCGAAATATTATGAGCGGCGTGTAGATTCCATGGTAAGCGCGATAACGTTGTTGCTGGAGCCAGTAATGATTGTAACCGTGGGAGCGATTGTAGGGGTCATCGTGCTTGCACTGTATATGCCGATATTTACGATGTCTACTTCTTGAAAATAATGCAGGCCTGTGGGGTATATTGTATCGCTGTGAATCTTTACATGTGAATAAAGTCGCCTCGGTTAAATACCGATTGGTATTTAGAAATAATTTTTGGTTCTTTTGGAGAGGTTAAAATGGAGCGAAGAAAAGGTTTCACGCTAATTGAGTTGATGGTAGTCATCCTGATTGTGGGCATCCTGGCTTCGGTCGCGGTACCACTGATGCGTGGTCGCATAGACTCTGCGAAGTGGTCTGAGGCGAATGCTGCGGCGGGAACTATACGCACGGCCGTTCGCGCATACGCCGCTGAAAAGGGTGTTGATGAGGCCAAGAAACTGAAAGGCAAAACTCTCAGCGACAAAACCACCCGGGAAAGTTTGGGTTTTGAGTCTTCGGACCTTGACGGCACATACTTTGTGACCAAAGACTACAAAATCACAAACGTCAATGATGACGGCATCGCTGAGGTTCAGGCTACGGGCAGTCAGAGCAACGCACCGAGCGGAAAAAAGACCCTGAAGTACGACGGCAGTTGGGAATAGTTTAGCTGCACGAGCAAAAAACTTTGATTGCAATCGTTGCCCCGCAGACCTGAGGAGGCAGGTAATGAACTCAAGTCACGGCTGGCAGTCAACTGGTTTCACCCTGTTGGAACTAACGGTGGCTATGACCGTTATGGTCATAGCCACTTTGGGTGCGCTCAATTATCAATACTATGCGGCAGAGCACGCCCGGATTTCGAGCGCCGAACTCGCAGGGACAAGAATTGCACAGCTTCTTCTTGAAGACTGGAAATCAAAGGGGGGAAACGAACATTACAATCCCGCCGACCTGGAGCTTGGATTTGTGGCCGCGAATTCAAAAGAAAAAGCCGACTACTACATTGAAGTCGATGACGTTGTAATGTATGTGGATCTTTCATATCAGGATATCGACAAAGATGAAGCGGCGAACGTAATTTTGCGGCGTATAACCGCAAAGGTTCGCTGGCGTGCGGACCATGAAAGTGGCCCGCCGCTTTCGAATGACCGTTCGGTCAAACTAACCACGTACGTAAGGCTTGATTCGGGAGCGTGAAAAAGCACTAAGAAAAGAAGATAAAAGATATTGCTGCTTTCGCGTATTATGAGAAAGGTTAAAGGAAAATTCAAAGCCGGCGTTACGATAATCGAACTCACCATTAGTATGGCGATTTGCAGTATTCTTATGCTTGCGGCGGGAGCGATGCTGGTGGGAGGTCAAAGGTCCTGGCAACAAACATACGATACGGCAAACAGCAGAATCAACAGGGAAGTACAGGTAGTTATGTCCGCTTTCGGCGGCATTGGAAGAAAATCCAACAGACTTGCATATCAGCTTTATAATGTCGAGGGAAACAGATTTACACCTGCTCAACCGCAAACCGCCGATCCCGAGGAGGTGGTATTCGGCGACGCCGTGGAGTTTCAATACTGGGACGTCGAGCTTGAAAACGGAGACCCTTACGACCTGATGGACGTAACAAAGCAAGCGACGGCTTATGCTCTTTTTTACATTGATTCCGAGAAGTTAAAGGTGGACTACGGTTCCGTTGATTCCTCGGGCGTCGGTGCCGTGCCGGAAGGTGGCGGAACGAAGCATTTACCCCAACGATGCGAGGTTTTTGCGGAAAACGTTACTGCCGACCCGAACGGTGCATTCAGTCATACGACGCTAAACGGAGTGGGTCAGGGTTGTGTCCGGATTAACGTTACGCTTAATGACCCCAATGATGATGATAATAACGTAACTGTCAGAACGGCAACGATGCTTAGAAACATCTGGCCGCGTTGAGGATTTGCTGATGAAAAATGGTCGAAATATTTCAGCAGGGACAAGACGATTCAAGGCCGGTTCGGCCCTGGTTCTGGTGGTTCTCTGTGTTTCCGTCCTGATGATTCTCGGTGGAGCCATGCTCACCGTTTCCTTTGGAGTCAGACACCGTGCGGCGATGGTTAAGAACGAAGCGGCGGCAATGCTGGCGGCAGAGGCCGGCCACGAAAAAGCCATATTCTGGATGAGCCAGCAAAAGGATATGCTCACCAAACTAAAAGAAGAGGGAGCAATTCAAGGCAACATCTCTTTCGAGCATGCCAGTTGTGATTACGAGATAACATTTGATTGTTTTGTAGGGGCGAGACCCGTTTACAGGATTCTTTCGAGGGGGCACAGCGGCAGGTTCGACAGGGTAGCCGATGTTCTCGTGCTCCAGGCGGTAAGCGGATGGGACATGGGAATGTGCCGTGTGCCGAGCGGGCCTTCATCGACGCAACCGGTTTACTACGTTGACGGTGAAGTGATAGATATGCCGCTTCATATCAACTGTTACGGCGAACCTGATGATTACCAACGCGACATTCACATTTGGGGTTCGCCTCAATTTCTGCGTGAAGTCGGCATGAGCGAATCACGTTATACGGCCGGCGGAACGGATAAATACAAGCAGGTAATGGACCTTTTCGAGGGCGGTATATGTTTTGACCAGCCGGCCAGCAAAATAACAGACCAGTCAACTCTACAAACTAAACTGGATGCTTTTAAATCAGATACGAAAGAGGATTTCAGATTCAAGCCGGCCGCTAATGACAAAGTTGCCGATGCACATCCGGCCGTGCAACTGGAATTTTTTGTGGATAAGAGCGGAGAGGGTAAAGTTCGTATAACTAATCACTGCACCGTAAGAGGCCACAGTAAAAATAACCACAGCCAAACCCACGACTTCCGAATAGACCCGGAAGGAGACGGCTCGACATTCCAAATGTACGACATTTACGGTTATCACTACATCTCGGAAAACGCAGAGACAAATGGAGACCGGATTGTCCGGAGCATCAAAAGCAGTGAAGTTACCCCTACATACGGGGGAATAGAAGGTAAACCCGGAGGGCAAATTTTTATAGACGGCAACGTTATCATCGGGAGCAAAGAGGAAAATGCACCGCTGGTTGAACAGCTTAATGCCGTCAAGGGGCAAATTACGGTAGCAGCCACGGGCAATATATGGATTGCGGATTCAATCACCGTTTCAGGCGAACACGATTCCAACGGCATGCCTGCGTTGGATAATCCTAATATTCTGGGTCTGGTTGCCGGTGGGGTGGTGAAGGTTGTTGACCCGGGCATTTCAGAATACAGTGAGGGAGGTCTAAATAATTATCCGGGTCCGCCCGTTGAGATTCAGGACATCAAGTATGAGCCGGTAGGGCGTCTCGACTCAGGAAAACCAGCAAATTCTTACCATCGCAATCTGCCGCGTTACACAATGGTGGAAGCATCAATAACGGTTGGAGGCAGTGGCTGGGGGGCGGAGAACGTCGCTCGGCGCGTAGGCTGGTGGTGGCTGTACGGCGGCAGAAAAGACCACCCGAAACAGGATTATATCGTAGTTCGGGGTACAATAACGGAAGCGGTGCGCGGCGTCGTCGGGTATGGCAGTGACGGCTACAACAAGCAATACTATCTTGATGAGCGGCTGCTCCAGGGAATCCTGCCCGGAGACATCTGGTTGAAAGGTAAGTATGTCAGCGCGCCCGCAGGCTGGCATGATTATCGTAGCGGCAACTGATATTTATCTTCTATACTGACAACTTAATGTTATAAATAGCTCCGTTGCTGAACTCATTTCCATAATCAACACATCGCTAACGACCGATAATATTTTCGCCCTTAGTGATTTACGGTGCGAGACCAAAACGCGCCAATGCAGATATCTTTCCTGCGGCTGAATATTTTTGCTTAAAGCGGTTTTTTAAATCTCTGCGGCGATATTATCGGCAGTTGTAATAATAAGAAGTAAATATGCATGATGTCGATGGATACTGATATTTGGCAATAAAACCGCAGCGTCTTTAAGCCGATTAACTCAAATAGCTTTGACGACGTGTAGATTCGACCGCTTTAACACAGCTCTATGAGCGTCGGCGTCAAAACAACTCCGAGATGGATTAGATGAACCTGAAAAAGCTTTTAAAAAAAGGTCGCAATGGAGTTCTGGGGCTGGACATCGGCTCGTCCTCTGTTAAGGCGGTTGAATTGGAAAAGGATGAGGGCAGGTACAGGTTGAAGGGAGCCGCCATAGCCGATTTAGCGGATTTTTCACCCCGGACCGATGTCGATTTGGCTGCGGTCAGAGCAATACGCCAGTGTATTACCGCCACAGGAACGAATAAGCATCTGGCGGTGTGCGGCGTATCCGGGCCGGACGTGGCGGTGAGGTGTTTCAGCTTTCCCTCACTTGCCGGCGATGAAATCGAAGGTGCTGTAAGGCTCGAGGCAGAACAGGTCTGTCCCTTCAATCTGGAAAATAATACCTATGATTACCAGATTGTATCAAGTTCGGAAGATGGTATCAAAGGCGTGCTGGTAGCGACCACAAACAACCTGATTGAAAAGAAAACCCGGCTTGTAAAGGACGCTTCCTTGAATACTGTAATGATAGATGCCGAAGGGTTGGCTCTTTTGAACTGTTTTATGGAACTCAGCAACGTGGAACAGGGCAAAACAATCGCCATATTGAACGTGGGAAACTCGTATGCAAACCTTGCAATAACAGGTCCCGACGGATTTCCTTTCGCCAGGGACATAAGCACAGCAGGCAGAGATATTATTGAAGAAATTGCTGCCGAGCAAAAAGTTGAACGACGCATGGTTGAAGAAATGTTGGCTAATCCGGGCCGACGAAAAAGAATGAAATCAAGGATGGATTTCGAAGCATGTCTTGAAAACGCATGCACGGAACTGGCAAACGACGTGGCAAAAACCCTGCGGTATTACCAGGCTCAGGAAGGCCTGCGTGCCGTTGATGAAATGTTTTTATGCGGCGGATTTGCATGTGCGGAAGGTTTTATTCAAATTCTCGACAGCCGACTCGGATGCAAAGTGAAAAAGTGGAACCCCTTCGATAATATCGAACGAAATGGTAACACAATGCTCAATGCCATGGTAGAAAATCGCGGCGGAATGATGGCCGTAGCGGCGGGACTTGCAATGAGGTCGATATAAAATGTTTGCGATAGATTTGCTCAGAGGTAAAGGCCTGCCGATTAGAAGCAGGCCGGAAGGTATTGTGATTGTTTCATTCACCCTCGCCGTACCTCTTATTGCCGCACTGGTTATGGTTAGCTGCTTTCTCAAAACCAGAATTGATATATCTATTAACAACAAAGCCATAAAACATATCGAAAAAGATATAAGCCGATATTCCGACGCACTGGCGGAAAAAGAAAAATTTACGCAGCAAAAGAGCGAGTTTAAGGAATGTCTCTTTGAGCTTTCTTCATCGCTCGAGAACCGAATGCAATGGTCGCCGATACTGGTAACCCTTGTCGAGAAATTGCCCGTCTCTGCTGCTCTGGCGCGTCTGGAAGTGAAGGAAGATCAGATTGACGTTGAAAAACCGAGTCCCGATGAGCCGGGCGAGTTGATAACGGTGCCGGCGGCCCAGAAACACCTGAAGATAACCCTTAAATCCAGGCCGGGCCAAAACTGTGATGCATCAATTAAGAACTTTCGCAATAATCTACTTACTTCTCCCGTTTTAATGCCGCTCCTTTCGGAGATTCGCGTATCACAGGGAGTGGAAAGATATGCTGAAACAAATCTCTTCCGTTACGAGATGGACTGTATATTCAAGCCGGAGTTGTAAATAAAAATGGATATAACGATATACAAACGCTATTTGCCGATGGTTGTTCTGTCGTGGACAGGTTTCCTGATATTAAGCCTGGTTATATACGGAATATTTCTGGATCCACAAAACAGCAAAGCCGCGGAATTAGAACGTGAGCTTATTGAGAAGCGTTCTTTATACGAAGAGGCCAAAGCGGCCGCACAGGAACAGGTAAGGCGCGAGTTGAAGTCTGAGGTTGAGAAATTGCGCGACAAACTTGGTGCATTTGTTGTAAATGAAGAGCGGTCGGCCGAACTTACTTTCGTCATCAGTAATCTTGCCAGAGCTCAGAATATCGAGCAACTGCCCGAGATAAAGCGGGAAAATGAAAAGAGGCTTCGGGAAGATGATACGCAAGGCAAAATAAGCGAGGACATTATCGAGGTCAGTTTCCTTGCGGGATTCAATGATTTCGGGCGGTTCCTGAATTCTCTTGAAAGGCACCGGCCGGTAATTTTCGTCAATGCTTTTAGAATTATAAACAGTAATAGACCCGAACAGAACCACAAAATTAACCTGGACCTGTCCGTCTTTGTGAAGTCAAAGGAAAAAAGCTGACTTATCCGAAACAGCGAAGGAAAGTTCGGTATTGTAATGCAAAACCGGTAATTGAACTTACTGAAAAATAAGAAATGGCGATGGAAAAAAACACCAATTTTATACCCGGTAGAAACGGCACGTCCGGTTATAAGCCGGCCCCCAAAGCTGCTCATATGAATTCGGGTGAAGGCAAACCGCCGTCCGGCGACACAAAATATATGAAGAAGCAAACGTCGACAAATTCACAAAAGGCGGGATGGAGGCAAAGCCTCGCCCAAATTAAAAACAGGCTGCTTGCTCCCAGGCAGAACGTCGGTGCGAGAAGGCAACAAATCATGCTCGCCCTGGTGGTTGTTTTGTCTGTGGTTTTTGTAATTGTCTGGGTTCTGCCGACGTTCAAATCACTAAGTGCGGCCGAACAAAAACCTGCTTTTGAGCCTCCGCCGACTGTACAAACATCAACTGTCGACATTGACTGGAAACTTCCGCCGCCTTATCCAGAAAAACTCAGAGACCCGATGAAATTCGGTGAAACCTCAGACGTCGGAGACAATACGTCGTTGCCGGTCGTTACGGGGATACTATACAGCGAAAACAGGAAGTCCGCTCTTATAGGCGGAAAAATCCTGACCGTCGGCGATACCGTATCCGGCTACAAAATTACACGTATCAACCGGGACACTGTGGAGTTTAAGAAAAATGAAGAAAAAAAAGTACAAAAAGTCAGCCGGAACTAAGCGAGGGTCTCACACACCGGCAAAATCATTTTCGCGGTCCGGCTTGAAAGGCCTTGATATGAAATTTTTCGCAAAACGATATATCGGCTTGTGGTTTTTGGCCGCCGGCATTGTCATTGCGGGCCTGTGCGGTGCCGCTTCAACGGAAAAAACAATAAAACAAGACAAAAATAAGGACCTGAGCGAAGAACAAAAGGAAGTACTGACCGAACTTCAGCGGCAACTCCAGACAAAAGTAACGGTGAACCTCAGCGATGTGTCAATAGGCGATGCCATACGAATGATGGCCGAACAGGCGAACCTCGACGTCGTTCAAAGCCCGAAGGTGGAAGGTACGGTAACTACAAAGCTTACCGATGTTCCGGTCGGGGAAGCACTCCATAATATGCTTGCTGCACACGGCTATTCGTACGTGATAGATGACAATCTCATCAGGGTGGCTCCTTCCGAAGATTTGGTTGTGGAATCCGAAAAGCTGGTCAGCAGGATTTATCGAATAACATACGCGGACGTTACACAGGTGGAAGAAGCACTGGAAAAGTTTATCTCCGGCAGGGGGTCGCTGTCGGCCAATACGGGAACCAGTAATATCATTGTAACGGACACGGAAAGTCAGATAAAAGCCATTGACACCTTCGTTAACGAAATTGACAGGATTACACCCCA
>CAZGGE010000044.1:0-19656 GCA_964524285.1 uncultured Pirellulales bacterium | reverse complement strand
AAATGTCTTTCATAAAAATACCACCACCAGCCAAAGGCCGAATACATTCTGAGCTGTCAAATCTCAAATTTCATATATGGTTTCTTGTCCTCTTCGGTTGTGCCTTCATTACCCACAAAGTTAAGTTAGGTAAAACAACCCCTTATTTTGCAAAACAAACCCAATTTCCAGACGTTCCGATTAACACAAACCTTTTAATTACAAAAAGTTATGAAAATCGGACTTCAAACCGCACCATAAAACAAACCCAAACAAAGCCGTCAGGCGGTGCATCCAACGTGGTGCACTGCCCATCAAGCGGTGCATTCAACGTGGTACACTGCCCAATAAACAGTGCAACCCACGTGGTGCACCGACCTATCAAGAGACGTCCGCAGTATACCAGTCCCCTCACAACAACACCCTTCGCCCACTACAAACCGCAAAGTTTAACCAGTTTAACAAAACTGCTTGCTCTTTCTTACCATTGCATTTGTCCTGCAAACTCATTTTTCTTCGAATTTACCTGTTTTTTTTGCGGCCCTGTATAATGTTTTTCGTTAAACTCAGAAATCAGGACACAAGAGCAAACCACGGAAAGGTCATGGAAAAACTACCCATAAAGCCGTTTAGTAAAAGGACTTACAGGCAAATGACACAACACGGACAAAACTACCGAATATTCCTCAGCGCTGCAGAACCCTCCGCCGACGCACACTGTGCAGGACTCATAAATGCCTTGAATGAAACAACTTACAACTTCGAATTCGCCGGCGTCGGAGGACAAGCCATGCAAAACGCCGGCTGCAACCTCCTGCAAAATACCGTCTCAAAAGCCTCAATGCACTACAACTCATTCGCACACGTCGCACATTACTATAAGCTCATAAGACGCATAAGTCATTATCTAAAAAGGACTAAGCCGCATCTCGTAATCGTCTGCGACTCACCCGCATTCAACTTCCACGTAGCAAAAGCCGCAAAAAAGCAGGGCATAAAAACACTCTTTTACGTCGCACCACAGCTCTGGGCATGGGCCTCCTGGCGCATAAGAAAACTGAGAAAATACTGCGATAAACTCTGCTGCATCCTCCCCTTCGAGCAGCAGTGGTTTTCGCAAAGGCTTGTAGATACCACCTTTGTGGGCAACCCCATGCTCGACCAGATGCCCACAAAACTGGACGACCAGAAGAAAAAGTATGCCGGCTTCAATCCCGAAAACGCCCGCTTCGCTCTCCTGCCAGGCTCAAGAAACGCTGAAATAAACCTCTTATGGCCTCCCATGCAGCAAATCGCAAAAAACCTAAAACGAAAATACCGTAACGCCTCCTTCACCGCCGTCGCCGTGGACGAACAGCGAAAAGAAATCCTTAAGTCCTTACAGATACTGGGCTTTCGTTGTAATTACAGAATCGGCACCGTCGCCGAAACCGCCGCAGTTTCCGATTTCGCCATCGTAACAAGCGGCAGCGCAACCGTGCAGGTAGCAGCATCAGGCTGCCCCATGGTAATAATGTACCAGATGAACAGCCTGCTTTGGAGGCTGCTCGGCGTCTTGCTGGTTAAAACAAAACATCTGTCCCTGATTAACATATTGGCAGATAAAGACTTGGTGCCCGAATTCATGCCCTGCTTCAAATCCATCAATCCAATCCACCACTCAATACAATTACTCATAGACAACATAGAAAACCTGCGAGAAACCAGCAGCGAACTCATAGAACTGCTTAAACCCATCAAGCAAAAAGGCCCAGCCTCAAAAAATGTCGCCCAAATCGCCTGCCAAATGCTCAAAAACAATAAAAATGGTATTTAATCAGTTTTGAATAGGGTAAAATATGAACACTATGGAGGGTAGAAAATTTGTTGGGCAAAAAAGGGACAAAAATAGGCTATAAATGGGTGGTAATATGTTTCGCCGGTTGGCTGGTTGGTACAAAAGGCTAAAAATTGGTAACCATATCGATTTGTGGGGATTGGTATTAATTGCCATCAGCGGAATAGTTGTCCCTGTAACAATATGGCTTTTATCCGATTCGCGCTCGCAGGAGAAGTTGAGAATTGAATTAAAAAGGCTTGATGTGGAGAACAAAGAGTTAAGGGAGAAGTTAAATAAAGCGGACGGAGAATCAAGAGAAAGAGAGGCTGAAGAATTATTGAAAAAGCATGCAGACACAGCAATAGTACAGTAAATATTGAAAAATCAGCGGGATAAACATCGAGATGAGCTTGTAGAATTGGATGAACAAATAGCAGCCGTTGCGTTTTTGCGGGCAGATATAGACGCCTCCACAGAGGCGGCGGAGGAAATTATGACGTTGAGGCCGGATAATATTTTTGCCGTCATGCTCAGAGGTGATATTCACAGAATGAACGGAGAAGTGGATAAAGCCGAAAAATGTTACCTAAAGATGAAAACAATTGCCGCAGCCCAGGGTAATTTGTCGGCAGAAGCAAAGGCCTGGACCAAGCTGGGGCTGGTATCACAGATGCAGGCAAAGGTGAACAAAGCGGAGTTGATGTACAACAATGCGCTGAAGCACGTGGAAAAGGACGGAGAATGGCATGCGGTGGTGTTGGGGAATCTGGGACATGTATATTTTGTACAAGGAAAGCTGGACAAAGCAGAGGTTGTTTATAGTAAATTACTGGATATAAGTGAACGCCTTGAGCTGAATGAAATGAGTGCACGTCAATTCCGTAGGCTTGCGGAGCTGTATCAGCAGAAGGGTATGGCAAATAAGGCAAAGCAAATGTTTGAAAAGGCGTCGACCTGTCGCCGGATGAAATTTTTCGAATTAACTGCGGTGGACAGGCCTTGGGTTTGCGCATTTTAGAGGGGTGATTGATTTCGAGCCAATGGGGGCGACGTTTACAGGCAGGCGATATTGAGTTGTTTTGCTGCTCTTGTTTCGTCCGGTCGGCACGCAGGGGTATTGTCGGGAGCGTCCTTGAGTAATTGGGGGTTTTCTCCGGACTGGGCGGCAATGTCGAGCATGGCATCGATGAAGGCGTCGAGGGTTTCTTTGCTTTCGGTCTCGGTGGGCTCTATCATCATTGCCTCGCGGACGATGGTTGGAAAATAGATGGTAGGGGGGTGAAATCCACGTTCTATGAGAGCTTTTGCGATGTCGACGGCGTGTATGCCGCTTTGGCGTAACTGCTTCTCGGCGGTTAAGACGCACTCATGCTTGCAAAGGCGGTCGTATGGGATGTTGTAGGCGGGTTTGAGTTTTTCCTTGAGGTAATTTGCGTTGAGGACGGCGTTTTCGGCAACACGCTTGAGGCCTTGTCTGCCCTGCAGTCTGATATAGGCGTAGGCTTTAAGGACGACAGCGAAATTTCCGTAGAAGGGCGCGATGTAGCCGATGGACTTGGGACGGTCGTATTCGAGGGCATACGTGCCGTCTTTTCTTTTTACGACGAGGGAAACGGGCAGGTACGGGATGAGCTTGTCGTTGACACCGACGGGGCCTGAACCGGGCCCGCCGCCGCCGTGCGGGGTGGCGAAAGTTTTGTGCAGGTTCAGGTGTACGATGTCGAAGCCGAAATCGCCCGGCCTTGCTTTCCCGACAATGGCGTTCAGGTTTGCGCCGTCGTAGTATGCGATGCCGTCGACGCTGTGGACAAGGTCGCAGATTTCTCTGATATGGGGATTGAAAATGCCGAGAGTGTTGGGGCAGGTAAGCATTATTCCGGCGACGTCGTCGCTGAGATGTTTTTTCAGTTCGTCGACGGTCATCACGCCGTCCGGGCCTGTGGGAATGGAGACAACCTTGAATCCTGCGATGGCGGCGCTGGCGGGGTTGGTGCCGTGCGCGCTGTCGGGGACAAGCATGATGCTTTTCTTATTGCCTCTGTCGTGGTGATATGCTGCGGTAATCATCATCCCGGTGAGTTCGCCGTGAGCGCCGGCCATGGGCTGCATGGTGTAGGCGCTCATTGCGGTGATTTCACGAAGGAGCATGTCGGTTTCCCAGATGACCTGCAGTGCGCCTTGTGTAAGCATTCCGCCCATGCGCAACTGGGGCAGGAGCGGATGCAGGTCGGCAAAGCCCGCACTTGCGGCGACGGCTTCGGTGAAAGGCGGATTGTACTTCATCGTGCACGAGCCGAGCGGATAGAAATTTTTGGCCAGACCGTAGTTTCTTCGGGACAGGGCGGTGAAATGCCGCATTACGTCGAGTTCGCTCAACTCCGGCAATTCCGGCGGGCTGGTACGCAAATACCTGGTGCTTATGTTATGGGTGCTGTCGACATCGCCGGCGGGCTTCCGGATAGCTTTGCGGCCGGGTACACTTTTTTCGAAAATCAATTTCATAGTACACTTTCAAGGGCTTCGGCGAACATTCCAATTTGCTCTTTTGTGTTTTTCTCGGTAACACTTATCAATATGGAATTTTCCATGTTTTCGTAGTATCTTGCCAGCGGAAAGCCGGGGGCGAATCCTTTTTCTATCAGTGCAGCTATCACCTCTCCGGATTCGCGCGGCATGTCCAGTACGAACTCGTTAAAAAAGGGCTTACCCTCAAAATGCGGCTTGACACCGGGAATTGCCGTTAGTCGCTGGTGGACATAGGCGGCCTTGTTCGCGCATAATTCAGCGGTTTCGGTTAAGCCGTGTTTGCCTTGCAGTGAGAGATAGACGACCGCGGCCAGCGCACAGAGGGCCTGGTTGGAACAGATGTTGGAAGTTGCTTTGGCCCGTCGGATATGCTGCTCTCTCGGCTGAAGTGTAAGAACAAACGCCCTTTGGCCTTTTTTGTCGACGGTTTCGCCTACGATGCGGCCAGGCATTTTGCGGACGTATTCTTTTCGGGCGGCCATATATCCGAGATAGGGACCTCCGAAAGACAGAGGCAGTCCGAGGCTCTGTCCCTCGCCGGTCGCGATGTCGGCGTTCATGCGGCCGGGCGTTTTGAGCATGCCGAGGGAAAGTGGATAGCAGGACGTTACCAGGATAGCTCCTTTTTGATGGGCCATTTCGGCTATATCGGTAAAATCGTCCACGCAACCGAAGAAGTTGGGGTTCTGGAGTATGACGGCGGCGGTGTCGTCGTCGAGGGAGTTGAATATGGCGTTTCTGTTTACCTGTCCGTCGCCGCAGCTTTCTTCCCTGAGCTGGATGTTCAGGTTGCGGGTGTAGGAGCGGACCATGACGCGATATATTGGATTCAAGCTGTCATCTATTATCACCTTGTTTCGGCGGGTGATTCTAAGGGCCATCATTATGGCCTCGTAGATTGCGGTTCCACCGTCGTATAAGGAGGCGTTTGCCACTTCCATGTCGGTAAGCCGGCATATTGAGCTCTGGTATTCGTACATTGCCTGCAGCATTCCCTGGGCGAGTTCGGGCTGATAGGGGGTATAAGAAGTGTAGAATTCACTGCGAGAGATTATGGACTTGACTGCAGCGGGCACAAAGTGGTCGTAAAAGCCCGCACCGAGAAAAGAGATGAGGCCGGTATGGTTTTTTCGGGCCAAATCGTGCATCAACTCACAGACCCGCTGTTCGTTTATCCCTTCGGGCAGGTCGAAGTGCTCGTGCATGAGCTGTTTGTCAATGTCGGCGAAAAGGCCTTCCATGGTCAGGCCTATATCGGCCAGCATTTCCCTGGTTTGCTGGGCGGTATTGGAGATGTAAGGCATGTTCTAAGCTTCCTTCAAGAGTTGCTCGTATTGTTCGGCTGAGAGCAGGTTCTGCAAAGACCTCTTGTCGGTGATTCGGATTTTGCAAATCCAGCCGTTTCCGTACGGGTCTTCGTTTATGAGTTCCGGCTTACTCTGCAATTGTTGGTTTACTTCGATGACCTTTCCCGTGGCCGGTGCATAGACGTCGTTGGCGGACTTGGAGCTTTCCACCATACTGAAATCCTGGTCGGCTTTCAGCTCGTCACCGACCGAGGGCAACTCGACAAAGGTGATTTCGCCGAGCAACTCCTGGGCGTGATCGGTGATTCCGACAGTGGCTATGTCATCTTCGATTCGTGCCCATTCGTGTTCTTTTGTATACTGCAGGTTTGGATCGACCATGTTAACTCTCCCTGATTTAGAACCTTGCGAATCTCGGAAGTACCCGGCCTTTGAGGTCGGGTTCGACTTTTTCGCCTTGTTTGATTTCTGTCTTACGGCTCACATTTTTGTCTTTCTTTCTGCGAGCCAGGTAAAACAGGCCGACGGGGTCGGCCTCTTTGAGCGTGCCGTTTTGGACGTAAGCGAGTGCAATCTGGCGGTCCTCGACCTTTGCACAACTGAGCAGCCAGCCGAGGCAGTTTCCGTGCTGGTCGAGTATTCCATCTTCGAACCGTGCCGGCCGGATGCCTTTGCCGCCCGGAAGGGCCAATCTGATTACCTGCATTTGCTGTTTGCGACTGAGCTGCTGCATAGGCTCGCGACCGATGAAGAAGTCCTTTTCAAATTTTACAGCCCAGGCGTAGCCGGCTTCGAGAGGCGAGATGCCGAACTTTCCGTTGAGTTCGTGGCCGTACAGCGGCAGGCCGGCTTCGATTCTAAGGCTGTCTCTTGCCCCCAGGCCACAGGGCAGGAGTCCGGCCGGCTTGCCCTGCTCGAGCAATTTCCGCCACATCGCAGCGGCGTCCTGCGGGTGAACGAATAGTTCGAATCCGGACTTGGCCCCGGTGTACCCGGTCCGCGAGATAATACAATTAATCCCCCCTATAGATTGCTCGATAAGCCGGAAGGGTTTTAGTCGGCTTATTGCTTCGTGCTGCTGGCCGGTTGTGAGGTTACTGAGAACGGCAATTGAAGCGGGGCCCTGCAGTGCGATGTCGACCCTGCAGTCTGAGCCGGTTGTCGTGTCTTTCATATCCCTTACGTCGGGGCTGTATGGGATTTTCTCGTCCGGCCTTGCGGGGTTTGGCGGGGTCTGGCCGGTCAGCAGGCTTTTCAACCAGGCCTTGATTTTCGCTTCATTGGCGGCGTTGACAACGAGCATGTACTTGTCCGGGTCCCGCCTGTATATGATTACATCGTCGAGGACATTTCCGGCGGAGTCGAGCAGATACGAGTACTGCGCTTTGCCGACGGAGACCTTGTTTACGTCATTTGTTGCAATGGTATTAAGGAAGAGCAGGGCGTCTCTGCCGGCGATTTCGATGACGCCCATGTGTGAGCAGTCGAATAGTCCCGCGGCATTGCGAACGGCGGCGTGTTCGTCGCTGATGGAGTTGTACCACAAGGGCATCAGGTAACCGGCGAAGTCGGCCATTTTAGCCTTGTTTGTGAGCTTGAGGTGCTCGTAGTAAAGTACGCTGCCTGCGGGTTTTACGGGTGATTTTTCGAATACGAATGCATTGCTGCTGTCGCTCATAATCGCCCTTTATGGATAACAGGAAAAGGCTAAGAATAAGCAAAATTGTGGCAAAATCAAGAATCTTCCTGAAAATAAGTGCCGTTGATGGCAAATGGGGTTCGGGCAGCCGCAGAGAGCTTGCCCGGTTTTATCATTACACGCGACATAAGTTATTGGCTCCTTTAAGAGTTAAAGAACGAAAATGAAATTACACAGTACAATTATAAGAGAATAGTTTTTAAATTGTAAAGTGTCGAAGTGCTTTTATAAAAGCTGAAATTTGCGGATATTTTATGATAGTATTTTCATACGCCCGAATAAGTACACAGGAACGGCAGGGGGGCTTTTATTAGTTGGGTGTACGTTTTTGCAGTTTGTATTCGACGGAATCGACGAGTGCGAGCCAGGAAGCTTCGATTATGTTCTCAGAGACACCAACCGTACCCCAGGTATGATTTTTATCTCTGGACTCGATGATGACTCTTACTCTTGCGGCTGTTCCGGCTTTTGCATTAACAACGCGGACCTTGTAGTCGATAAGGTGCATGTCGGTGATTTTTGGATAGAATGGTTCGAGTGCTTTTCTTAGTGCGGCGTCAAGAGCATTGACGGGGCCGTCCCCTTCTGCGACGACGTGTTCAGTTCGGCCGTCGACCTTGAGCTTAACCGTGGCTTCGGAAATCATAGTTTGTGAGGGTCGTTGCTCGACGGTTACGTGGTATTTTTCGAGCTGAAAGGCGGGCTTATATGTTCCGAGTTCCTTTTTTACGAGGAGGTCGAAAGAAGCGTTTGCGGCTTCGAACTGGTAACCTTCATTTTCGAGGTTCTGGACACGGTTGAGGATTTTTCTTGCGAGGGATTTGTCCTGAGAGATTTTCGTTTTTTCGAGCTGAGCGAGGATGTTTGATTTCCCGGAGAGTTCAGAGATGAGGAATCTTCTTTCGTTTCCGACGAGTTCAGGGTCTATGTGTTCGTAAGTTTTTTTGCTTTTTCTGATTGCGTCGACGTGCAGGCCTGCTTTGTGAGCGAAAGCGCTGTCTCCTACGTAAGGCATGTTTACGGATGGTGTGAGATTTGCGATTTCAAAGATATACCGTGAGACTTCCGTGAGGGTGCTGATTTTCTTTTTGTCGAGGACTTTGTATCCGAGCTTTAGTGCGAGGTTTGGAATCAGGGCGCAGAGGTTTGCATTTCCGCATCTTTCTCCGAGGCCGTTGATTGTGCCCTGTATTTGTGTTGCGCCGGCATGTACGGCAGCGACGGCGTTTGCGGTGGCGCAATCTGTGTCGTTGTGTGTGTGAATGCCGATGGAGGTGTCTGGAAAGTTTTTGCAGACTGTTTTTGTGATGTCATAGACGGTTGAGGGCATTGCTCCGCCGTTGGTATCGCATAGTACAATTATGTCGGCGCCGGCGTCATGAGCGGCGTGAAGTACCTTCAATGCGTATTGGGGGTTTTTCAGGTAACCGTCGAAAAAGTGTTCGGCGTCGAAGATAAGTTTACGGTCGTGTTTTTTGAGGTACTCTACCGATTGGCTGCAGATTCGCAGGTTTTCATCGAGGGAGCAGCCGAGCACTTCTGCGACATGCAGGTCCCAGGTTTTTCCCACGATTGTTGCAACTTCGGTGTTGCACTGAAGTATTGCATTTAGAGAAGGGTCTTTTTCATTTTTTTTATGAGGTTTTTTTGTACTTGCGAAAGCGACGATTTTTGCATTTTTGAGTTTTATTTTCTGAGCTTCTTCGAAGAATTTTTTTTCCTTTGGATTTGAGGCGGCGTATCCTCCTTCGATGTAATCGAGGCCGAGCCGGTCGAGAGATGTAACAATAGCGAGCTTGTCGGCGAGTGAGAAGCTGACGCCTTCGGTCTGCATCCCGTCTCGCAGAGTGGTATCGTAAACGGTTATATTTTTCATTTTTCGCGTCATTCTGGTATTGGATTTATTTTGTTTTTGTGAGTGATATTCTATTTGGCGGTGGAATTTGTGTAAAGAGCTAAATGGTTTTGCCGAAAGGTTGAGGAGTTTCTACAGTTATGGCAAAGTTGTCTTTGATGTAGTATACTGAGATTGGGCCGGCAGCAGAACAGCGGCTGGGTGTGCGGCCCGTGGTGTTTTTATTTTTGGAAGCGAGGCAGTTTGAATCGAAAGGAAAAATGATGAAGATTAATGGAAGAGACGTGTTGTTAGGGGTATTGGTAACGGTGTGTGTATTTCTGGTGCTGGGCAGTACGAGCGAGAAGCAGGCTGAGAACGTGTGGGATGTGTCGAGCAGTGGAGTATATCCGGATTTGTTTCTGGTCAATAAGCAGACCGGCAGTGTTTACCGTTACCTTTTCTATAGCCCGAAGGGTAATCCGGACAAGGTCGAAGTTGCTCGTGTAGAGTCATTGGGGACGGCAGCCTCGCCTAAATATGAGCTTGTCAGCGAACTTCAGTGTTATGACTGGAAGGGTTACCGTTATAGACCTATGCCTTATGAGGATTATTAAGGGTTGTGTGCGTGTTTTTGGGGTCTCTGAAAAGAACACAAACGAACAACATTGATATGTAAAATTGTTGTTGACAGGTTGCATTTGGAGCCGAAGTTAATATAATTGAACGTTTATGTTTATTCAGGGTTTAAATTCCTTACTGGAAGTTACGGGCGATGATACTGACACAAATTTTGCAGCCTTCTTGCGTAAAATTGCCTCTTGAGGGCAAGGACAAGCCATCTGCGATAGAGGAACTTGTGGATGTTTTGAAATCGAGCGGTATGCTGGGTGATCGTGATTCTGTTCTGGAGTCGGTGATGAGTCGTGAGCGGACGCGGAGCACGGGAATCGGTTCCGGAATTGCGATTCCTCACGGCAAGACGAATGCTGTTAAAGAGCTGTTGATGGCGATTGGCATTTGTAAAGAGGCTATAGATTTTGAGAGCATTGATGGTAAGCCGGTTCGTATTATTATTTTGCTGGTGTCGCCGGCAGATCAAACGGGGCCACATATTCAGGCGTTGGCTCGTATAAGCCGGCTGATGCTCGACGAGGAGTTCCGCAAACAACTGGAAGAGGCGAAGAGTGCTGATGAAGTTTACGAGCTTTTCAGCAGCAGGGAGAACGGATAGTTTTCAGCTTACGGTTACGGGGGTTTTTTGCGAAGTCTGTGCAGTTTTTTCCCAGAGGATGAGTCCGAGTTCGTGAGGTCCGACGAGGTATTTGTGTTTTGGTAGTATTCTGACGGCGACGGCCCTTCTTCCTGCGGCCGTGCAGGGGACGACGGCATTGAAAAGATATTGCTGATTTTGTTCATCGAATTTCTGTTCTTTCATTTCAGTTAATGAGCCGTCTTTTATGTTCTGCCAGGGGTCGACGGCACCTTCGTAGACCTGGACTGAGACGTCGTGGGGTTTCAGTTGTGCGAGATGGATGCGTGCGTTGACGGATATTCTGGAGCCTACGGTAATTGCGGGTTGGGGTTTTATTCGATTTTTTTCGCCGTTGTTATTGAGTATTTCGAGTTGGACGTCGCGTATTTCTATGTATTTCCATTTTTTGGCAAGGTTTTGCCTCCATTGTGTAAATTCTTTTGCGGCGGCCATTGAGTTTTCCGAAAGTTTATCGTAGTTTTGTCGTGCAGGCTCATAGAAATTTTTCACATATTGTGTAACCATTCGGTGAGTGTTAAATTTTGGTCCGATTGATTCGACGGAGTTTTTAATCTTTTTTATCCAGGCCCTGGGCAGGTTGTCGGCGGAGCGAGTGTAAAAGAGGGGAACAACTTCGTTTTCGAGCAGATTGTAGAGAGCCTGTGATTCGACCATGTCCTGGTATGAGGCATCATTGTATACCTCTCCGGAACCTATAGCCCATCCAATTTCCGGTTTGTATCCTTCGCACCACCAGCCGTCGAGCGTGCTTACGTTTAGTGCGCCGTTGATGGTTGCTTTCATTCCGCTGGTACCGCTTGCTTCCATAGGTCTTCTTGGGTTGTTAAGCCAGATGTCGACTCCCTGTACGAGGAATCTTGCGAGATTTATGTCGTAGTCTTCGAGGAATATAAGCCTTCTTCTGACGTCGTGCTGGTTGGCAAAGTGAATTATTCTTCTGATGATTTCCTTTCCTTCGGAGTCTTTTGGGTGAGCTTTTCCGGAGAAGATTATCTGCAGCGGTCTTTCCTTGTTGTTGAGGAGATTTATAAGTCTTTTAGGGTCGGAGAGTAACAGATTTCCTCTTTTGTACGTTGCGAACCTTCTGGCGAAACCGATTGTGAGTGCTTCGGGGTCGAGTACTTCTTCTGCCCAGTTAAGTTCTGTGTGATAAGTACCTCTTCTTTGCATTTGTTTTTTCAGGATATTCCTTGCGACGGCGATGAGTCTTAATTTGCATCTCTGGTGAGCTCTCCAGAGTTCGACTTCGGGAATTTGTTGAATTTTTTTCCAGATATTTCCTTCTACGGTCTGGTCGGTCCAGTCAAGACCGAGGTATGTTTCATATAGTTCGTTCATTTCCTTTGAAAGCCAGGTTTCGACGTGCACTCCGTTTGTTATTGAGGTTATAGGTATTTCATTAGCAGGTACCTGCGGCCAGAGTCCGAGCCACATTTTCCTTGATACCTCTCCGTGCAGTTTGCTGACGCCGTTTCTGTAAGCGCTGAGTTTCAAGGCGAGCACGGGCATTTTGAATGGTTCATTTTCTTTTTCGGAATCGAAGCTGCCGAGTTCGAGGAATTGTTTCTTTGTGATATTTAGCTGTGGGATGTAATCAGAGAGATATTTGTCTACCAGTTCGACTGAAAATTCATCGAGGCCGGCCTTGACGGGAGTGTGTATGGTGAAAGCATTTGCGGGTTTTGTAGCGTCGAGAGCCTGTTCGAATGTTACACCATGTTTTTCAATTAGCAGTCTGATTCTTTCGAGAGCCATGAATGCGGCATGTCCCTCGTTCATGTGGCAGACTTTTGGGTTTATATCCATAGCGTTCAGAGCCCTGAGTCCTCCGATACCGAGCATAATTTCCTGTTTCATTCTCATTTCGCGGTCGCCGCCGTAAAGGCTTTCAGTAATGATTCGGTCCTGAGGCGAATTTTGTGGGAGGTTTGTGTCCAGCAGATAGAGTTTTACCCTTGCGATATCGAGTTTCCATATTTGAGCTTCAACATTGTTTTTCGGATATTTAATGGTTAGTGTGAGAGGCGAGCCGTCGTTACGTCTTACGATTTTTATTGGCATGTTGTAAAAGTCGTTTTCTGCGAAGACTTCCTGCTGCCAACCATCGATGTTTAGATATTGTCTAAAATATCCTTTCTGGTACATGAGTCCGACTGCGACGAGTGGAATACCGAGGTCGGAAGCGCTTTTCAGGTGGTCGCCTGCAAGGATTCCGAGCCCTCCAGCATATACGGGCAGGGATTCGTGGATTCCGAATTCAGCACTGAAGTACGCGATGACCGGAGCATCCTGTTTTTTGTAGTTTTTTTCGTACCACGTTTGATTGCAGAGGTATGTATTTAGTTTTTCGTAAGCCCGGTTAACTTCGTTTACGTATCCGGGATTTTCAGCGAGTGAGTTGAGCGTTTTCTGTGGTACGCTTGCGAGTAGTTTTATTGGATTGTGTCCGGAAGCATTCCAGAGGTCATTATCGATTCGGCTGAAAAGTTCAATTAGTTCGGGTTTCCATGCCCAGAAGGTATTGTGAGCGATTTTTCTGAGGTTTTTTATTGGTTCAGGCAGTGCAGGAACTACGGTGAAGGTTCTGAGTTTTGCCATTTTTACCTCGTTTTCCCGAGAGACACGTTTAGAAGTACTACTGCGGTTTCCGTTTGCATTCGAGAACGTGCTGCTTATTACTTAATCGACAGAAGGTTTGTTCAGCTTTACCAGAAAGGTAGTGGAGGGTCAAGATTATAGGACTTTTGTTTGGTTGAGGGTTGAGGGGAGATTGCGTTTTTGGGTTTAATTATTTTGTTGTTGGCTGGGAATATATTTTGACGGTGTTCTTTCCTGATTTTTTGGCCATATAGAGGGCAAGGTCAGAGCGGCTTGTAATTTCCTCCGGGTTTGTGTCAGCATTATACTGGCCGAGGCCCACGCTAATGGAAAGTTTTATCTGGTTATCTTTGTGATGCAGTGGGGAGTTATTTACGGCTTCGACCATTCTTTCTGCAACAACGACGGCGTCGATGAGTGAGGTATTTGGCAGGATGACGGCAAATTCATCCCCGCCGTATCTTGCGGGTATATCGATTTGCCTGATTGAATTTCTGATTTTTCTGCTTATTTCTCTAATTACTCTGTCTCCGAGTCTGTGTCCATAGACATCGTTAATATTTTTGAGATTGTCGATGTCAATCATTATGAGTGAGATTTGTCCTCCGTATCTTCTGCATCTCCATAGTTCTCTTTCGAGCATTTCGTAAAATGTTTTGTGGTTTGCGAGTCCCGTGAGGCCGTCTGTTGCGGCTTGTCGCTCAATTTTTTCGAATAGTTTTATATTTCCAATGGAAGCACCGACGAGCTGGCTGAACAACTCTATGAGTGCGATATCTTCGCGTGTAAATCCATTTTTATCGAGCTTGTCTGAGAAGTTTAGGACACCGACGACGTGCTCCTGACAGATAAGAGGTGTGATGGCGCAGTTTTTTGTTTTGTAATTTTTTGCGTATCTTCTCTGAGACCTTTTTATGATGGGTTTTTTATGTGTGTCAATATTTCCTATAAGTATGAGTTTTTTGCTTTTAACGGCCATTACCATAGGAGAAGGGGGGCTTTGGTTTAGAGAGACGATTTTGTTTAGTAGAAACGGGTGGCTGCATTTTTGAAGATGCAGAATATTGTTTGCGTCATCGAGTATGTAAAGAGAGGCAAATCTGACGCCTACGAGTTGAGCGATGTTTTTTGTACAGGCGTTTGCAATCCTGTGTATGTCGAGGCAATTGATTTGCCGAGCCAGAGGGGTGATGTCTTCGAGTAAATGAAGGTTTGAGCGTCGCTTGTTTGCGGAATTATCGGAAGTTTTGTCCCTCATTTTTCTCCAGTCTTGCTGATAGTCTGTAGTTTTTGAGTATTTTGTTTTTGTGCGTCGGTGCCGCGTTTCTCGCGGTCAAAGGCGCAGTCTATATGTAAATCGTTTCTAAAAAATCGGCGGAGGGCAAACGTGGGGTTAAGAAAATTAAAAAAAAATAAAAAATGCGTTGACAGCGGTTGCAACGTTTTTTACATTTTGCAAAACGTCTAATACATATTATAAAAAAAATTGATTTTCGGGGCATTTTTGATTTTGTCGCGAGAATATTATTTGGAACACGGGGCTTATTGACAGGAGCAAGTACTTGTCGGAATAAACAGTTATCAGGTTTAAGGTATGGCACCTATGAGGATTTATGTTCCAAGAAAATTTGTGTTGGTTGGCGAATAGCAGGCGGGAAAATGTAGCGGTGTGTTTAAGAAAGCAGAAATTTTTCGTTGGTTAGTGTTTTGCGAGGTGATATTTTTCGGGCTTATTGTTTTTATCGGACGTTCAATTAATGATTCAATTAATGATTCAATGACATGTAGTAGAGTCAAGGGACAATAAAATGGTGACAACAGGAATTAAGGGCGGCACTGTTGAAGTTCCCGCCAAATTGTACCGGATTGGGGAGTTGGTCAGACACACACCATTTTCTCGTCAGACGCTTCATAATTACACCATAATGGGTCTGATTCGTGAAGCGCAGTGGACCGAAGGAGGACACAGACTTTACGATGAATCGGTCTTTAAGAGGCTTTCGCTTATACTGGAGTTGAAGAAGACAAAAACGCTTTCCGAGATAAGGCAGATTTTGAGGAGTGAATCAGATGGGGAGCAACAGATGTGAGTAGGTTGCGGCCGATAATATTTTTTTACGATTTCCGGAGTGAGCAGAAGTAGATGGCCGGCCGTTGAAAGATATTTTTTTGGCGGACCTTAATTACGGGCAGGACGCCATTTGGGCATTAAAGGAGTAGGCAATGAAGCTGTCGTCGGTGATAACGGACAATATTACGGAGGTCCTTTTCAAGATAGTGGAGTTTACCCAGGTCCGGCAAAAGATATTAATCCAGAATGTCAACTGTATCGAAGATGCGGGTTATGTACCTTTGGATCTTGCGGTTGATGAGTTCTCGGGCATTGTGAGTCATGCGATATCCGAGCATGTCGAGCGTGGCCGTCTGGTTCTTTATGATTCGGAGAGCGTAAAATTTGGTGCTGACGGCACCATGGAGTTACGACGTATTCCCGACAGGCTTGCCAGGGAGCTTTTGCTGGAAAGCCGGGATGAGTACCTGGAGTTGCAGGTAAACAAGCTATTGGAAAATGCTCTTAATCAAAAAGTAGCGGTTTGTCTGTTGCGTCAGAAGAATGAGAAGAAGCTGGGTTATTGAATTTTTTGTTTTATGAGCAGCAAGAAATGTGTTTGGTTTTGCCGGTAAGTATCAACAAGTCGATTCAAGGGGCAGTAAAGCAGGGAAGTGAGTGAATTCAGGGATGATTGGAGCGAGCGAAAGTAAGGCAAGGAATGTTTGCTTTGGTGATATGGTTGATGGGAGCAGGCGAAGTGGAGAGGTACTTGCGATAACGAGTGGTAAGGGTGGTGTGGGCAAAACGAATATCGCAGTAAATCTTGGGGTTTGCCTTGCAGGCAGCGGCAAGCGAGTGGTGCTTGTGGACGGAGATCTGTCGCTGGGCAATCTGGATGTAATAATGAATGTGAACAGCAAGTACAATATTTCACATATTTTGCGTGGTCGCAAAAGCATAGGCGAGATAATACACGTGGGGCCGGAAGGTCTGGAGGTTATTTGTGGTGTTTCCGGATTGGAGGAGCTGGCAAACCTGAGCGAATTTCAGCGTCGTCGTGTTATGGTGGAATTGTCGAAGCTTCAGGCTGATACCGACATTATGCTTATCGATACGGCTGCGGGAATTTCGAGGACGGTGGTGGGTTTCTGTCTGGCATCAGACCACGTGCTGGTTGTAACAACGCCTGAGTCTACTGCGATGACGGATGCATACGCAATGGTCAAGGTTCTGGTTGGTAACGGTTTCGAGGGTCGAATAAGCGTCCTTGTAAATATGGCCGAGCGTATTGCTGAAGGCAAGCGTGCTTACCGTCAGATAGCAAATGTAGCTCAGCGTTTTTTGAACGTTCATGTATATAACGCGGGCGTTTTATTGCGTGACAGCAAGGTAGTTTCGGCGGTTCGGGCACGTAAGCCTGCGGTTCTTTCTTATCCTAACTCTGATATCAGCCGGTCGCTTGTAGCTCTTGCAGCCCGGCTGGGAAAAGTTTCCGGGAGGCGTTGGTCGGAACGGGAAGGATTCTTTCGACAGGTATTCAAGTGGGTTTTCTAAAGTTGCAGGCTGAAGGTTCGATAAATAGTTAAGGTGTAGTATTTGCGCGGCAAAGGCACAAAAAAGCTAAAGAGTAGAGGTTTGAAACCAGTGAAAGCAAGTGGCAAAAGACGGAGGAGTTCGTGGAGGACTGAAGTGCAGGCCAAGGCTGGTTATGATATTGCGGAAGTTTGGGCCAGTTTTCATGGTTGTCGTGATGATGAAAATCGCAATCTTTTGATGGAACATTATCGGCCGTTGGTCAGGTATACTGCTGAGCGTCTTCATAGTAAACTGCCTGATAAAGTTGATGTGGAGGATTTGATAAGTGCGGGTGTGTTCGGCTTGATGGATGCGATAGATGCTTACGACCCTAAAAGGGGTGTGAAATTCGAGACATACTGCACGCCGCGTATCCGCGGTTCGATACTTGATGAACTGCGAAGCATGGACTGGGTACCGCGACTGGTTCGGGCCCGGGCGCATCAGTTGAGCAAGGCGACGCAATCACTTGAGATGCACCTGGGCAGGAAGCCTACGGAGAGGGAGACGGCAGAGGAGCTTGATATTGAGATGGAGGAGTTCGACCGGCTGCAGAAGGACGCGAATGCGACGACAATAGTATCATTAAGTACCAAGTATGGAGACGAGGAGGGGGATAAGGACATACGCGAGATTGACGTAATAAAGGACCAGAAGAGCCAGGATCCTTTAATAGAGGCGCAAAAACGCGACCTGAAAAATCTTCTAACCAAGGGTCTCACTCGTGCGGAGAGACTAATCATCGTGCTTTATTACTACGAAGAAATGACGATGAAGGAAATCGGCATGACCCTGGATTTATCGGAGTCGCGTGTATCTCAGATGCACTCTTCGATTGTAGCACGTCTTAAAGCTCAAATGAACAACCGCAAAAAGGAATTGCTGATTTAAGCGGAGTTCAGCGGTCAGCATTGATTTTCACAGACTTTCGGGAAGGTCTCACTTTGTTTTCGGGGGTTCATGCAGTTTTTGAAGGGGCCGGGGTTGAAGAGTCCGATATATCTTCATATACTGAGATTTTTTCGAGGCACATAGCGATGCAATTTACGAAGATGGAAGCGCTGGGTAATGATTATGTTTATGTGAACTGCTTTTGCGAGGAAGTGAAGGAACCTGAGAAGCTGGCGGCGACGGTGAGTGACCGTCACAAGGGTATAGGTGCAGACGGTTTGATATTGATATGTCCTTCAGAGAAAGCCGACGCCCGAATGCGGATATTCAATGCGGACGGTTCTGAAGCGGAGATGTGCGGCAACGGGATTCGCTGCGTAGCGAAGTATGTTTATGAGCATAATCTTTCATCCGGGGGGGGGGCTTTTGAGGTGCCGGGCGGACGTGTTTATCCTGAATCGGTTAAGATAGAGACGGGCAATGGTGTGTTGCAGCTCGGTCTTGTTATTGACGATGCCGGGAATGTGGATGAAGTGTGTGTAAATATGGGGGAGCCGATTCTTCGGCCGGAGGATATTCCCGTTAGACTTCCCGGCGAGAGAGTGGTGGAGCAAGGGGTGGAGATTCGTGGACAGAAATTGCCCGCCACCTGCGTTTCCATGGGGAATCCTCATGCGGTTTTCTTTACTGAAAACGTGGAGGAGGTAGAACTGGAAAAGTTAGGGCCGATAATCGAAAACCACAAATTTTTTCCGAATCGCACCAACGTACATTTTGCTGAAGTTGCCGGTCGCGGTGAGTTAAAAGTCAGGACCTGGGAGAGAGGCAGCGGAATCACGCTTGCCTGTGGTACTGGTGCGTGCGCTTGCTGCGTGGCCGGGGTACTTGCAGGCTATACGGAGCGTGAATGTATTTGTCATCTTGCAGGTGGAGATCTGAGCCTGAACTGGTGTGAGGAGGATAACTGCGTTTATATGACTGGTCCGGCTGTGGAGGTGTTCGAGGGTACATTCAGGTGTAAAGCCGATTGTTGATTATGTGTGCGTTTACAAACAGCAACGAGGTCATGGGGGCTGATTAACTTTTGAAATACTTCTTCAGGGGTGGTATTTACGTTCGTTAGTGAATTTTCGGTCTAAAGCTGGAGATTCTCGTATCCGATGAATTACGAAAGCGTTGTTTTTTTTCAACATATTGGCTTGACAGTACGTTGAAGGTTTATATCATCGAGACGTGAGTTTATCTGACGGACAAGTGTTTCGGCTGGTGGTGTGAGGACGTTTCTTTTATGGGCCTGAGAATTTCAGGAGAATCCGTTACTTACAATCCTTATCTGCGCAAATCGATTATGATTTCCAAAGGGACATTTGGAATGGAGTATAAGGGCAGATAAGTACGGGAAAGGCTGTTCAGATTATGAACAGGGACAGAAAAGTATTGGTCGTTGACAGCGATAACGTTGTACTGGATTCACTTTGTGATTTTCTGGAGGAGGAAGGTTTTGTACCTAAGGGCGTAGAAACATTGAAGGAGGCGTCCATTGAACTGGAGAGAGGAAATTTTTGCCTTGTAATGACTGAGGCAAATCTTCGCGACGGTGATGGTTTCGAGCTGCTGGGACGTATTCGGGAGAATTATCCTCAAACGGTGGTAGTAATGGTAACTGCATACGGGACCATTGAGAGCGCGGTCAAGGCGATTAAGCGGGGCGCTTACGATTATTTAACAAAGCCGATTGTTGACGACGAGTTACGGATGGTTGTGGACCGTGCGGTGAAGCAGCAGTGCATAATCAGCGAGAACGAGCGTCTTCGTCTTGAACTTGAGCGCAGATACAGTCTGGAAAATGTAATCAGCCACGATTACAAGATGGCTCGGATATTCGAGTTGATAGAGTCGGTTGCGGACAGCAGGACGACGATTTTGATGACGGGACCGTCGGGCACTGGTAAGAGTATGCTTGCTCGTGCGATACACTGCCGGTCGAGCCGGCGTCGTAAGCCTTTTGTAGAGGTGAGTTGTGGAGCACTGCCGGAGACTCTGCTATCCCTCTTCCCTCAGATGACGCGCGATTACCTCGGACGATACCCGCGATGCCA
>CAZGGE010000043.1:15111-20182 GCA_964524285.1 uncultured Pirellulales bacterium | reverse complement strand
AGCGGGACAACATCGAGCGATTTGCCCGGGGGTTTGAGGCCGGTGCCGCCGCAGGCCTTGAGACCGAGGACTTGACATCGAAGCTGGAAATCGATGCAACGACGTCGCTCGGGCGGCTGGGAAACGGCCTGGTGAACCAGCTTCAGATGCTCGGCCCGTTCGGACAGGGCAATCCCGAGCCGGTATTTGCCACCCACGGGGTGCGTCTTGCGGCTCCGCCGAGAAAAGTAGGAAGACAGTCGGCCCACCTTCAACTGGCGGTTACGGATAATAAAAAGGCGATCAAGTGCATCGGGTTCGGTATGGCGGGTTTCGAAAAAAAGCTGCTGGAGAGTGACTTTTTCAACGTGGCATATCAGCCTCAGATAAATACGTTCAATGGCAGCAGCAACGTCGAGCTTGTACTTACCGACATACAGTTCGAATAGGACGACGGCTGGAATACGCGCTGGCTGAACAACCAGGAAAAAGCCGCTAATTATTTTCCTGAATTGTAATTTTACTTATCCTGAATTGTCCTATGCTGTTGACGATGCCGAAGTAATCCTCGGGGTTTCCGTTTCCGACGGCCTGTACGATATGTCCGGGGTCGTATCCTCCGCGTCCGGCGCTTTTGAAGGATGCGTCGAGGCCGACCCACTTGCCGCCGATGTATGCCCTTGTCCAGGCGTGTCCTCCGAAGCAGCCGTTTCCACCACCCAGGCCCTCAACATATGCGTAGCCCATTACGACCTGAGCGGGTATACCGACGGCTCTGCAAAGGGCGGCTGTAAGGACGGCAAATTCTGTGCAGTCGCCCTGTTTACTCTGGGCAACCTCAGCGGCAGAAGCATAGCCGACCGAGAGGGTTCTGTGTGTTATGTGATTGGCGACAAAGGACTCAATTTTACCGGCGGCCTGAGCGGCGTCGGTGGTATCACCGACGGCCTGTCGTGCGAGGCTGACGATATTGGGGTCGTTGCTTTGAATGTAGCGTGTTGGCTTAAGCGCGTCGAGTGCATGCTGGTCATCGCCTTCGTACGGAAATTTGGTGCCTGTCGGCATATCGAGGGGCGTAACCGTTACTTTGACTGTTCCGTCCATGAGCCGTTCGGCCTTTTGATTATCCGTAGAAGGGACCACCAGACTCTCCATTCCTTCGGCGGGCGTAAGCTCATATTGAATAGAAGGGACCGAGGAAAGATTGCCAATCCTTTTCGGACTGGGCACAAGAGTTTTGCTTACAATGTCGAATACTTCGTTGTTCGACAGGGCAAACTCCTTGCTGCATGCTATCATTTCCATCTGCATACCCATAGCGTTTACCTTGTCATGCTGCGATTCGAAGTCGTCGTTGACATAACTGGTTGCCACGATGGACGCACCGCTCATATTCAAGGTTGTTGTAACTTCTCTCAGGGAGACGATTTTGCCGAGCAGGTCAACGTCTTTTTTAGCACCGATTTTTATGTTTGCGTCTATTGCCTGAACGGCCTGTGGTGAAAAAATCTTCGCGTCAAGCTCTGTTCCTTCTTTAAGGCCTTTTTCGAGTACCTTCAGTCGCAGACCTTCGGTCATAACCGCGCCCTCGGGCCATTGAAGGGAGCTTTGTTGTTTATTACCCATGTTTTCAGTGGTTAGTTCAACGGTTCCGTCCTGTGCTACTTTGCCTTTTACGGCCATACTCATCATGGCGCCCATTTCCTGTATGCTCTCGAAGGCCAGTGGTTTTCCGTCGGTAGTTTCGATGCATGTTTCCCTGGTTTTGACATTCATTTCGGAGCCCATTCTTTTTATGTTCATGTTTGTCTCTTCGCTGGTGGTAACTTTTCTGTCGGCGACTTCCCGGCTGTATATGATATGGCCTACTTTTTTACCGGACATGAAAACAGCGCCGTACTGTTTTTCATCGGCACTCGCTGGGCTGCAAAGCAATGAGATTGTGATGAGTAATATGGTTACGGCATTAAAGCATTTCATGATAAATGTCCTTTCATCGTCTCCATGAGATTTGGCGTTTATGTTTGCCGGTCATTATAGAGAAGGCGGGAGGTTATCGGAAACAGTTTTTGCCCGTTTACGTCAATAATATTCAAATATGTATATGTTCGACTTGTCATAGGTTGTTCATGGAGCTAAAATAGTAAAAAAGTTCGAGCTTACACCTTTTATTATGACCTTCGAAGATTTGTTATCAGTGGTTTCCGTTGAGAATCCCCCCGGCGTTCGCATCGACTCCCGTCTTGTCAGGCCGGGCGATATTTTTGTGGCATTAGGCGGCACATCACGGGACGGACGGAATTTTATCAACGATGCCCTCGTCAGAGGTGCACGTTATATTGTTACCAAAGACCCTCCACAGGCCGGGGCCGCAAGTACTATCAATGTCGGGAACCCTGCGGAGGCGGCGGCTTTGCTCGCTCATGCCGCCAGGAAAAATCCGGCCTCGAACTTTACTAATCTTGCTGTTACCGGAACAAATGGAAAGACCACGGTAGCTTTTTTGACACGTTCGGTAATTAAGGCCGCCGGTGAAAAAGCGGGCCTCATTGGCACCGTTGTTTATGACACGGGCGACAAAACGGTAGTGCCTTCGCTTACGACGCCGGACTGCGTTACTGTGGCGGAGCTTGCAGAACAGATGTATCGGGCGGGATGCAGATACATGATTGCCGAGGCCAGCAGTCATGCCCTTGTGCAGCAGCGTCTGGCGGGCATTGAATTTCAAGCGGCGGCATTTACAAATTTGTCCTCGGACCATCTCGATTATCACAAATCGCGACGGGATTATCTGGAGGCGAAAAGCATTCTTTTCGAGAATCTTGGGCCGACTGCCACGGCAGTTCTGAATTACGAATCTGCCGAGGCCCGGGAGATTGCCGGAAACAGCGGCGGGAAAATTTTATGGTACGCGGTGGACCGTCCCTGTGATATCCGGGCGGAGATAGAGGGTATGGACATTGCCGGTACGACTTTCATGCTGCAATACGGCGGCAGGTCGCAACGTGTGAAGACGCCCCTGGTCGGGCTCTACAACGTAAGTAATCATCTTGCGGCGGCGGGGCTGTGCATTGCGGCGGGCTTTGACCTGGAGACCATAGCGAAGGGGCTCGGCTCGCTCGACGTCATTCCGGGCCGGCTTGAAAAAGTTCCGAACTGCCACGGCTTCACCGTCATTATAGACTACGCACACACCGACGACGCCCTGGATAAGGTCCTGCGTACACTGAAACCACTCTGCACGGGCAGGCTTATCGTGGTGTTTGGTTGCGGAGGAGACCGGGACAGGACAAAGAGACCCCGGATGGCCCGCGTTGTGGAGAAATTCGCAGACCGAATTGTAGTAACCAGCGACAATCCTCGCAGTGAAGAACCAAAAGCAATTATCGAGGAAATTACTGCCGGTTTCAAAAAACCTGATTCGCAGGCAATCGAGAATGAAATCGACAGGAAGAATGCCATTGCACTGGCAATCAACTTCGCCGGAACCGGTGACATCGTCTTAATTGCCGGCAAGGGCCATGAAGACTATCAGATAATAAAGGATAAAAAGTTTCATTTCAGCGATAAAGAGGTTGCCCGAGAATTTCTGGATTCCCGTTAATGGAAAAAATTGCAGTCAACAAACTCGCTGAGATAATCGGCGCAGAAGGCGATGTAACAAAAGGATTACACTGCGGCGGTGTGAGTACGGATTCACGGACGGTTCGTGCGGGAGACTGCTTTTTCGCTATCAGGGGGAAAAATTTCGACGGGCACGATTACGTTAATCAGGCGATTGAAAAGGGAGCGGCCCGCGCGGTGGTGAGCAGAAACATCGGTGTCGGGCGGCTCGGGGATAAAGTACTCAAAGTCGAAGATACCATAGCGGCGCTGGGGCGACTGGCGGCGTGGTATCGACAAAAGCTGAATTGCAGGCTGATTGCCATTACCGGCTCCGTCGGAAAGACGACTACCAGAGAATTGATTTACCATGTTCTGTCGCGGCATTTTAAGTGCCATCAATCTGCGAAGAACTACAACAATAACATTGGTCTTCCGCTGACGATTTTAGGCGCTGACGGGGGGCACGAAATAATCATAGCGGAGCTAGGGACAAACCATCCGGGAGAGATAGCCTGTCTTACAAAGATTGCCAGGCCGGATGCGGCGGTAATAACTAACGTTCATGCAGCACATCTGGAAGGCTTCGACAGTATACAGGCCGTCGCGGAAGAAAAGATTTCAATAGCGCAGGGGCTGCGAGAAGGTGGGCGATTATTCATTAACCGCGACCAGGAAATTCTTGTAAATTTAGCTCGTAAAAGAGGTATTGCATTTACCGGTTTCGGCAGGTCGGCACCGGCCGGGGACGTACGCTATACACCGGAAGGGGGATATTTTAGGACGAAAAACGCCGATATATTCGTCCCCCTGCCGGGTCCCGGCAATCTGGATAATGCTCTCGCGGCGTTTGCGGTATGCAGGAATTTCGGCGTCGGCGCCGTCGAATTCGCTGACGACGTCAAATCTTTCGGTGGATGTGAAATGCGCACGGAGGTTCTGCGAATGGCCGGCGTGGTGATTATTAACGATTGCTATAACGCAAACCCCGCATCCATGAAAAATGCTCTGGAGATTCTCAGAATGCTTTCGAAAGAGCAAAACCGGCGCAGCCTTTTTATCTGTGGAGAGATGGCCGAACTCGGAAGACACGCCGCAGCCCTTCACCAACAGCTCGGCGAAAATATCGGCAGGTTGGGGGTCCAGGTAGTTATAGGCATTGGGCCTATGGCGAATATCGCCGCACAACAGGCTTCAAAAATCAACAGCCGGTTGCGATTGTGGTCGTTTACTGATACCGTTTCGGCTTGTAACGGGCTGTCCGAAATCGTAGAAAATGACGATATAATACTGGTGAAAGGTTCACGCTCGGCAAGGCTCGAAGTCGTAACCGAAAAACTTAAGCAGATTTTCGAATGACTTGCCGGTTCAGTTCCGGGCGGGCGTCGGAGGCAAAATGGTTTATCATTTTCTGGATTATTACAGTGAATTTGCTCACAGGCTCGGCTTTTACGCCTATGAGGAGGTGATGTTCCGCTCGGTAGCTGCG
>CAZGGE010000043.1:11579-15101 GCA_964524285.1 uncultured Pirellulales bacterium | reverse complement strand
TTTCGGTTTTGGAATAGCGATATTTTCCGGCCCGCGGATTATACGCTGGCTCATCCGCAAGAAAATCGGCGACCGGCCGGAGTTTCATCACACCGCCCTTAACGAGCTGACCAGGGAAAAGGCAAACACGCCGACCATGGGCGGGCTTATCATGATTCTCGCGCTTCTCGTAGGGACGTGTCTCTGGGCGGACCTTACCAATCCCTTCGTACAAAAGGCGATTGTACTGACCGTCTGGTTTGCGGTTCTGGGCGGCGTCGACGACTGGCTCAAACTTACCAGCGACAGCAGACACCGAAGCCGTAACGGTCTTCATCCGTGGGAAAAGCTGCTGTTTCAGTTCGGAGGTGCCGTTCTGATTGCGTCTTTTTTGTACGCGGATTTTGCGAACATCCCGGACGGTAAACTGCTCTGGCTGCCCTTTTATAAAAAGGGGCTGCCGCTGGCGAACTGGGCCTTCGTTCTTATCGCGATTTTGTATATTTCAGCTACCAGCAATGCGGTGAACTTGACCGACGGGATGGACGGCCTGGCGGCGGGATGCGTGGGAATTGTGGCACTGGTGCTCGCGATTCTCTGCTACGTGGCCTCGGAGAACATGGCCAGAACCGCACCGGTTACCTGGTCGAGCTATCTTCTTTTGCCGCACATCCCACAAGCCGGTGAGCTGAGCATCTTTTTCTCTGCGATACTGGGGGCGGTGCTCGGTTTTCTATGGTACAACTGTCATCCCGCACAGACATTTATGGGTGATGTTGGCTCGCTGCCGCTCGGTGCCGCTATGGGATACGGGGCTTTGGTTACCAGAAATGAGGTTCTTTTGCTGGTTATAGGCGGCGTATTCGTGATTGAGCTTGTGAGCGTTGTGTTGCAGATAAGTTATTTCAAATACACGGGGGGTAAGCGGTTGTTCTGGGTTGCTCCGCTTCATCATCATTTTCACCTTAAAGGCTGGAGTGAGCCACAGGTCGTCGTGCGGTTCTGGTTGCTTGCGGCGGCATTTGCGGTGATGGCACTGGCAACTTTGAAAATCCGCTGAGCCTCGGTCTGCTGTGTTTTCCGGCTTAAGGTGTTTGACAAGTGCAGGGTTGTATTGTCCAATTAGCCGCCACGGACGGAGTTTTTCCGCTGTTTGCATATTTTTGATTTGAAAGCGTAACGGACAATGCTTGATTCGGTTGACTGGCTTTTCGTAATCGGCTTCTTTTTGTTTGCTTTGATTGTCGGAATTCTCGTCTCCAGGAAGGCGGGCAGGAGTTCGTCGGATTTTTTTCTTTCGGGCAGACACATGCCGTGGTGGCTGCTGGGTTTCAGCATGGTCGCCACCACATTCAGTACCGACACGCCGAACCTTGTTTCGGATTTCGTCAGGCAGAACGGCGTGGCGGGCAACTGGCGATGGTGGGCGTTTCTGCTGACGGGGATGGTAACCGTTTTCATATATGCAAAGCTCTGGAGGCGGTCGAATGTCTTTACGGATGTAGAGTTTTATGAAATTCGTTACAGCGGCAGGCCTGCGGCGTTTCTGCGTGGTTTCCGTGCGATTTATCTCGGCGTGTTTTTCAATATCGTCATCATGGCGAGTGTAACCCTGGCGGCCGTCAAAATCGCGGGTGTATTGCTGGGCCTGGCGCCGTGGCAGACCATAGCTATTGCCGCCGCCGTGACGGTTATTTACTCAATGCTCGGGGGCCTGACCGGCGTGCTCATCACCGATTTTCTGTTGTTCATCGTGGCGATGGCCGGCGCGATTGCTGCTGCGGTGGTTGCCGTAAACCACGAGAAAATCGGGTCGCTGTCGGTAATGCTCAATCACCCCAACCTCGAGGGGAAGCTTTCGTTTCTGCCGGCCTTTGATATCAGCACCACCGAAGGAAGAAATCTGCTTATGAGCATTTTCGTTATTCCTTTGGCAGTCCAGTGGTGGAGCGTATGGTATCCGGGGTCGGAACCGGGCGGCGGCGGATACCTCGTACAGAGAATGCTGGCGGCGAAGAACGAAAAGCACGCCATGGGTGCGACCCTCTTCTTCAACTTCGCTCACTATGCCATGCGTCCCTGGCCGTGGATTATCGTCGCCCTTTGTTCGCTTATCGTATTCCCGGATGTGGAGGCTTTGCAAAAGGCGTGTCCGAATATGGACCCCGATATTGTAAAAGACGACCTTTCTTATCCAGCAATGCTGACTTTTTTGCCGCACGGCCTTCTCGGGCTGGTCGTGGCCTCATTGATTGCGGCGTACATGTCGACCATCTCGACGCATCTAAACTGGGGTTCGTCTTACGTGGTAAACGATTTTTATAAAAGGTTCATCAGGCCCAATGCATCGGAGAGGCACCTCGTTACGGTGGGCAGGATATCGACGGTATTGATGATGGGGGCGGCCGGGATGCTCGCTCTGCCGCTGAAACACGCCGAGGAGGCATTTACGATGATGCTGCAAATCGGAGCTGGGACGGGATTGATATTTATTCTTCGCTGGTTCTGGTGGCGAATAAACGCATATAGCGAATTGACGGCGATGGTTGTTTCATTTGTGATTGCCTGTTACTTCAAGCTCGTGCACGAGCATTTAAAATTCATGCCGAATGTCGAAGAGTGGCTGCAGATTGTTATAGGCGTCGGTATCACCACTATGAGCTGGATAACAGTTGCCTTTCTTACCAGGGCTGCGGATGACAGGACGCTGTTTTCTTTCTGCAGGCAGGCGGGGGCGGGCGGCCCCGGATGGAAGGCCGTCTTCAAACGCGCAGAACAACTCGGAACACCGATAGAACAGGCACAACAAAAATGGGACGTTCCCTTCGGAATATTGTGTACGGTGTTCGGGTGTATGGCGGTTTATGCGACGTTGTTCGCCACGGGATACTGGATATACGGCAATGAGGTAGTGGCGGGATTGTTAACCGCCGTTGCCGTATTCTCGATGCTGATGTTGCTTTATTTCTGGCCGCGAATCCGGTTCAAATAATCCGGTTTGTCGCCAATGGTCTGGTTGTAATAGTGGAAATGTCATCGCGACAACGACTGACGGCCGCGCTCGCCGGCAAACACGTTGACCACCCGCCGGTCAACTTCTACGAAATCGGAGGCTTTCGAACCAATCCCGCTGACCCCGAGCCTTTCAATGTCTACAATGATTCGTCCTGGAAGCCGCTTTTGGAGCTGGCTGAAAATCACACCGACATCATCCGAATGAGAAGCCCGGTAAGAAGAGCCTCGCACGAATTCACCGAGCCTCCCACACCTGCCGATGCAAGCCTTCGAGAGAGATTTTTCACCACTGAAGTTTACGATAAAGATAATCGCCGTTTCACCCGTACAACGGTTGCAATAGCGGGAAAAACCCTTACTTCCCTCAAACGTCGCGACCGTGAAAACGATACCGTCTGGACCATCGAGTATCTGCTGAAAACGCACGAAGACATAGAAACTTTTTGTCTGCTCCCGGATGAAGCTCTGGCTGAACGTGTGAACGTTAGTGAAATGCTTGCAGAGGAAAAATTGCTCGGAGACAGGGGC
>CAZGGE010000043.1:5331-11569 GCA_964524285.1 uncultured Pirellulales bacterium | reverse complement strand
CCTTGTCATGGTCGACACCGAAGACCCGGTTGGTGCGGCTGCTGCGTTGATGAGCTTCGAGAATTTCGTCATGCTGGCGTATTCACAGCCGCGACTTTTTCACCGGCTGCTCGAAAAACTGGCAACCCCGATTTACGAGCGGACCCGCAAGACGTCAGCCGACCTTCCCGGCAGGCTGTGGCGAATATGCGGGGCCGAATACATAACCGAGCCTTTCCTGCCGCCTGCGATGTTCAAAGAATACGTCGTTCGTTACACCGCTCCCATTGTGGATATGATTCACGAACACCGGGGATTGGCGCGGATTCACTGTCACGGCAGGATAAAGGCCGTCCTTGATTATATTGCTGGTATGAATGCCGACGCCATTGACCCCATCGAGCCGCCCCCACAGGGAGATGCCAGCCTCGAGTACGTTCGCAAGAACTACGGCAAACAATTTACCCTTTTCGGCAACATCGAATTTTGCGACATCGTTAACACCCCGCCGGACAATTTCGAGGGCATAGTTCGAAAAAGCCTGCGGGAAGGAACAGGCGGGTCCGCAAAGGGATTCGTACTAATGCCAAGTGCAAGCCCGACGGGGAGAAAAATCTCAAAGACTACGCTGGCAAATTACAAAACAATGCTTCGCCTTGCCCGCAATTTCTGTTATTAATTAGGGCCTTATGCCGCTGGATAATTTACAAACTAATTTTACCGTCCTCGACTGGTGCATCGTGTGCGGCTACATCCTGGTCATCGTCGGCATCGGCGTTTACGTGAAAAAATATGTTGCAAGTGCCGCCGATTTCATCGTGGCAGGCCGCGGCCTGCGCACCTACCTCGCCATAGCAACCATGATTGGAACCGAGCTTGGCCTGTCGACGGTAGTTTACTCGGCCCAGAAGGGTTTTACCGGCGGATTCGCCGCTTTCCACATAGCACTCACCGCCGCAATAGTAACTCTTGTTGTCGGACTGAGCGGATTTATCGTGGTGCCCCTGCGAAGAATGGGCGTCATGACTATCCCCGAATTTTATCAGAACAGATTCGGCAGAGGGGTTCGTCTTCTGGGCGGGGCGATTCTGGTGTTCTCCGGCATCGTGAATATGGGCATGTTCATAAAGGCCGGCTCCATTTTTATCACCGCTATAACCGGCCTGAACGACCCCGTCTATCTCAATATAGTCATGGTAGTATTGCTCGGCCTGGTACTGTTGTATACGGCGCTGGGCGGGATGGTATCCGTGGTTATTCTGGATTATTTTCAGTTCGTAATACTTTCTTTCGGCCTGCTTGCCGCCACCGTTTTCTCGGTTAAGTATCTCGGCTGGGAACATATTTTGGAAAGCGTATCGCAGCAGCGGGGCGAAGCAGGTATGAATCCTTTTCACGGAGAGGTTTTCGGGCCGGCCTACGTGATATGGATGCTTTTCCTCGGACTGGTAGGCTGTGCAGTCTGGCAAACCTCCGTTATTCGTGCCTGCTCCGCAGAGAACATCCGCGTGGTCAAGCGGCTTTACATCTGGTCCTCTATAGGATTTCTCATAAGATTTTTGATTCCCTGCTTTCTGGGGGTCTGCGCTTTAACTTATATTGCCGGCCAACCCGACCTTAAAAGTTATTTTTTGCCTGACGTTGTAGCCAATCCCGAAAAACACGTGGAAATCACCATGAAAGCCATGCCCCTGTACCTCAGCCAGGTACTACCCGCCGGATTCATCGGAATTATATCTGCGGGAATGCTGGCGGCTTTTATGTCCAGCGGAGACAGTTATCTGTTATGCTGGAGCTCGGTTCTTGCACAGGACGTGGTCGCTCCCTGGTTCAAAAAAGGTCTTTCCTCAAAGACGCGATTATTGCTGGCGAGAATCTTCGTCGTGGTCATCGGCATCTTCATTCTTGTATGGGGACTTAGATATCCTCTGAGGCAGGACCTGTGGGATTATATGGCAATTTCCGGAGCGCTGTATTTCACGGGGGCTATACCCATTCTGGTGTTAGGCCTATATTGGAAGAGGGCCAGCAGGACGGGAGCGTACATGTCTTTGTTTGCCGGACTTCTGTCACTTCTGGGCCTCAAGCCTTTTCAGGACGCCTTCGGTTTTGTGCTTAATCCCATCAAACTTCATTTCGGATTTACAAAGACCGTGCCGGTTGAAGAATTTACCGAAAGTATGATGATGGTCAAAGATATACCCATCGAGCAGGTTACAACGGAGACGGTTGAAATTTATCGGGCCATACCCAGCCACATAATTGGCCTTTGCGCGATAATGCTGGCAGCGGTGCTGATGGTGGCCGGCTCGATGTTATTTCCACAAAAGAGTCGAGGCAATTCCGCCGGGGAGTGATTCGATATGGAATTTTGGGAAATATTCTGGACAATCGTATTAATAGGCAGTTTCGGCATCTTCACCGTTCTGGCGATTACGGTAACGGTGGGCGCCTTTTTCAACATATTGTCACTGCTTAAAAAACTGAAACAGCAATCTTCGGATGACACGGAACGGAAGGAATGAAAATGCAAAATCGATTTTTTGTAAGTATAATAATCACGGCGGCGTTGTTATCAGGATGGTCAAACGAAGCCCGCGCGGGTGAGGAACTTTATAACGGTATAGTTCTGCCGGACCAGTGGCCGCCTGAAAAAGAACATTTTTCGCTTCAGCCGATGCCTGTTCCTTATTTGAGTAATCCGCCCGAGGTGATAAATATCGACGTCGGCCGGCAGTTATTCGTGGATGATTTCCTCATCGAGCACTCCACTTTAACCCGAAGCTATCATTTGGCGAAGTATTATTCGGGCAATCCTGTACTTAAGCCGGACAAGCCCTGGGAAGAAAAAGCAAGAGCCGTAGCTTTCAGCGGTGGGACCTGGTATGACCCGCAGGATAAACTTTTCAAGATGTGGTACCGGGGGGACAAAGAGTCCGGCGAATCACCACACGCGTTCGTAGCCTATGCAACTTCCACGGACGGCATCAATTGGAACAAACCATCCCTCGACGTTGAGAAGGGCACAAATATCGTATATCGAGCAGACCATGATACATGCGTGGTGTGGCTTGACCTGGAGCACACTAATCCCGAGCGGCGATTCAAAATGGTACTGACTCCGTATTTGCGGGACATTCATAAATCGGTGTCGGGTATGTATTTGTATTTCTCGCCGGACGGTATTCACTGGGAGAAATCCGGGGCAGGGCCGGGATTATGCCTGGACCGCTCGACCTTCTTTTATAATCCGTTTCGCAGCGTATGGGTTTTCAGTATAAAATGGAACCAGTATGCCTGCGATATCGGCTGGGACGGTGTGTTGCGAGTTAAAAAAGAAAGGGGTGAGAATTGGTGGAGCCCGGGCGCTCGATGCCGGGGTTACCGTGAGCATGGTGATATAGAGGAGGGTTTGCAGTGGAAACCGGCACTCGACCCAAAGAAGGCTTCCGACAGGGATTTCCTGAATAATTTTCTCGAAGATGCGGCGGTCCGCTGGACCGGAGCCGATTTTCTGGACCCTATGCGTAATCCGTCGGCCAAAACGAAGGGCAGCATCGCCAATCTGTACGACCAGCCCGAACTATACAACCTTGATGCCGTCGCCTACGAGAGTGTGCTTCTTGGGCTTTTCAGCATCTTTCACGGCGACGACGACAGCACAGAAGATTCGCACAGGCACATGACAGACGTAACTCTGGGCTACAGCAGGGACGGCTTCCATTGGCACCGGCCCGACCGAAGGGCGTTTCTAAGTGTAGGCGACGAACGCTCGGACTGGAACTGGACCATTGTGCAGTCGGTCGGAGGCTGCTGTCTTGTCGTAAAGGATAAACTTTATTTTTACGCCACCGGTCGAAATTCGAAGCAGGATACAACCGGCCTTGCCACTCTTCGCCGAGACGGATTCGCTTCCATGAATGCCTGTGATAAAACGGGCCTGCTCGTTACTCGACCGGTCAAATTCAGCGGCAGGCACCTTTTTGTAAACGTAAACACAGAGGCCGGCAAACTTGAAGTCGAATTACTCAACGAGGGCGGGCGGGTAATTGAGCCTTTCGGTCGCAAAAATTGCGTCCCCGTCAGTGTCGATAAGACCCTCCAGGCAGTGAAGTGGAAAGACGCCGAGGATTTGTCTGACCATGCCGGCAAGACCGTCAGGTTCAGGTTCTATCTGACCGGCGGAAGTTTGTATTCTTTCTGGGTAAGCCCCAACGAATCCGGTGCCAGCGAAGGATATGTTGCTGCGGGTGGCCCCGGATTCACAGGCCCGAAAGATACGGTCGGCTCGGCTGTCTATAAATGAAAATGTATCTCAAAAAACCACTCAAAAAAACGAAAAAGGAAAGCCATGAAAAGTTACAAAAAAGAATTGTGGTTCGATACCCGGCACAGGCGGGAATATATAAATATAACACCGCAGGTGGCAGAGTGTCTTGCTGAAAGCGGAATTAAAGAGGGTTTTGTCCTCTGCAATGCAATGCATATTACGGCGAGCGTTTTCATCAACGATGACGAACCGGGCCTGCATCGGGACTTTGAGGCCTGGCTCGAAAAGCTCGCACCGGAAAAGCCTTACTCACAGTACCGGCACAATACTGCTGAGGATAACGCCGACGCTCATCTCAAACGCAGCGTTATGGGAAGAGAAGTTGTCGTCGCCGTTACCGACGGCAAACTCGATTTCGGACCATGGGAGCAGATTTTCTACGGCGAGTTCGACGGCAGGCGGCGAAAAAGAGTTATGGTGAAGATAATCGGCGAGTAGCGGCCGGTCAGGGTGGATTCAGGTGGAATTGGCGGCTTTTCTTGCGGGCGTTTTTGTGATTTCTTTTTCGGGGGCGATGCAGCCGGGCCCGGTTACCGCAACCGCTATATCAATGGGCGCGCATAACCGCTGGGCCGGCGCACTAATGGCAATAGGCCACGGCCTTCTCGAATTACCACTGGTGATTCTCATTATGCTCGGACTGGACAAAATACTCAATTCCGAGCCTGCTCAGATAACCATAGGACTTGCGGGAGGAACTGTCCTGTTGTGGATGGGGACGCAAATGATGAAAACAGCAAAAGAACAAACGGACGAAACGCGGACCGGTAAAACCGGACCGCTGGTGGCGGGTTTTGTACTCTCTGCGTCAAATCCATATTTTCTGCTCTGGTGGGCAAGCGTCGGACTCGCACTGGCAACGCGGGCAAGAGAGTTCGGCGCTTGGGCATTTGCAATATTTGCAGTTGTCCATTGGCTGGTCGATTTCGTATGGGTAACAAGCCTGTCTTTTGCAAGCTACTACGGCACAGCCCTGCTCGGAAAGAAAGCGCAGCAAACCGTCATGAAAATCTGCGGTGCGCTGATGGCCCTGTTTGGTATTATATTCATTCACGGGGCTATTAGTACGTTAATGAGTTAAATGAGCGGTTTTTTGGCGAAAGGCGGTATATTATGAGGAATGCAAAGAGCTTGGAAGGTTTCGGATTTGTCTTGATGGGGGTTTTGCTGGTTGTGTTCGGGGTAAATCGAGCATCGGCGGAAATAACCAAGGGGCCTTTTCTGCTTCGAGTTTACCAGACCAGGGCGGCGCTTATGTGGGAGACAAACACACAGGGTGCAGGTCATGTAGTGGTAAGCTGTAAAGGCAAGCCGGTGGGAAAGTTTGAAACCGAACCCTTCCGGGTGGACTGCAAGGTAGGGCGGGAAAAGGAAAAGGGATTCTTCGTTCATAAGTTATGGATGGACGGCCTGCAGGCCGGCCGTGAATACGTTTATTCGGTGGCGGGACCCGGCGGGCAAAGCGACGGTTACAGGTTCCACACGCCGCCGCCCGAAGGAGCAAAGGTGCGTTTTGTTGTTTATGGTGACAGCAGGACGCATCCGGAAAGACACAGAAAAATTGTGCAGCAAATTATAAAGTGCAACCCCGACTTTGTGGTGCACGGTGGTGACCTCGTGACCAACGGCAATGTTTACGAGCAATGGGGACCTCAGTTTTTCGAGCCTCTCGAAGGGCTGGCGGAGCATGTTCCCGTATATGCAGCCAAGGGTAATCACGAAAGAACGGGAGGAAACTTTGAAAGGCTTTTAGTACCTCCGGGAGAAAAAAATAACTTCTGCTTTTCATACGGGAATGTTTGTTGCTGCTGTGCTGATAACTACTCCACTGACAAAGATGACATTACCGATATGATTAACGAAAAGGCTGAGTCGAGCAAGGCTTTGTGGAAATTTGTTTGTTACCATATTCCCACCCTTAATTTCGGC
>CAZGGE010000043.1:0-5321 GCA_964524285.1 uncultured Pirellulales bacterium | reverse complement strand
GGGCGGCGAGGATGTCATGTCGACTCTGGCGCGGGCTGGAGTGGATTTTGTAATAACGGGGCATTCGCATCAGTACGAGCGGTTTCGTCCCGTCAGGCCCCCCCGCGGCGAAGAAGGAACCTGCGTTACCTATATCACCAGTGCGGGTGGCGGCGCACCTTTATACGACATCAGAAAAACCGCTTATCATGCCGTTGCCGAAAAAGTGCACCACTTTTGTATTTTCGAAGTTGCCGGCGACAAACTCAGCATGAAGGCAATCGACATTACCGGCCGAACCATTGATAGGTTCGAACTCCAAAAAAGCAATGGTAAAAAAGACCCTCAATACCTCAAAGATGCCGTACCCCTCGAAGCCGTACGCCTTCATCAATTACTTCACAACACCTGGCCGATTCCGTTGGATTCCGTCCCCGGAAAGGGAGAAAAATTTAAAGTAAAATTCCGTTTTACAGTCGGAGAACTGCCGGCGGCGGCAAAGATGACCTTTAGACTGCATTGTAACCGGGAAGATTACGAAACAAAAGACCAACAAACGGTGCAGTTGGACCGAAAAGGTGGCGAGGTCGAAGTAGAGCTGACTACGCCGGGTTTGGTGCCGCTGAATGAGGGCCGGTCGAAAGCTCATGGCCGACTCCTCAAGCCGCCGCTTAGGGTTGAATGCACCTATCAACTCGGCGATATAACCGAAACTGTTGCCGGCCGAAGGGTGGTCGTACAGGAAAATTAGCCCTGCCTGCACCGCAATATGAATTCCGTGGCAGGCACTACTAAAGGGCACCTACACGGACGGTCGATATCTTTAATATGTCGAGCCGGCAAATCCAGACCATGGCGGAAAAACTGCAAAGCCTTCCCATGGGCGGGCATGTCCGCGATTTCCTCAATTACCTCGCCGTCGAAGGCGGACTTTCACCCAACACCATTCTCGCCTACGGCAGAGATTTGAAATCTTTTGTGATGCACTGTCAGGGCGAAGGTGTCAAACAATTGCAACAGTTAAGCCCCGTGGTGGTCGGCAGCTTTATGTTGATACTAACAAAAGAATTAAAGAAAGAAACTTCGGTGAAACGCAGCCTGGTGGCAATCCGAATGTTCCTGAGGTTCACAAGAATGATGGGACTTATTTCGGACGATTTTGCCCAGGTGCTGGAGACACCCAGGACCTGGCAAAAACTGCCGGTAACCTGTAGCAAAAGCCAGGTCATAGAATTGTTGAAAGCCCCGCAGCCAGGCGAGAAATTCTTCCTGCGGGACACAGCTATGCTCGAGCTTCTATACGCCACCGGTGTAAGAGCAGCAGAAGTGGCTTCAATTCGAACCGGAAATTTGAATCTCGACATAGGTTACATACGCTGCCTCGGAAAGGGAAATAAAGAGCGAATCATTCCGCTTTGCAAAACAGCGGCGCAGGCCCTGCGACAATATCTTAACATCCAGAGACCCGAACTGGCCGGAAACTTTAGCGATGATTTTGTTCTGCTTTCACGAACAGGCAGGCCTCTCGGTCGTATTGAGGTGTGGCGCCTGGTCAAAAAGTATGCAGCGCGGGTGCAGATGCCAAAGAACCTCACCGTTCATACACTCAGGCACTGCTTTGCAACGCATCTTTTATCGGGCGGAGCAGATTTGCGGAGCGTTCAGGAAATGCTCGGACACGTCGACATAGCGACTACACAGATTTATATCCACGTGGACCAGGACAGGCTTCGCAATATTCACCGCAAATATCACCCGCGTCCATGATTTTGAAATCGCCTGGCGGCAAAACGTACCGGAGGGATTTTGATGAATTACGGACGAATAAACCGGTATCCGTTTGACTTGTACACCGTGAAGGTGTTAAGATAAATGCTACTTTAAGAAAGGATAATACAGGATAAAGCAATGAGCAGGAAACTGTCGGGTTTGTTGATAGTATTGGGTGCTTTATTGCTGTGTAGAGGGGGTGTTTGTGATGATAAACCCGCAGCGGATGAAGGCAAGACCGCCGACCAGCAGATTGAAGTGAACCACGATGCGCTTATCAGCGGACAAAACGAGGAGATTCGTATCAAGGCGGCAGGCCTGCTCCTAACCAACCAGTCGCCCGATGCAAGAAAAATTCTGCTTGAAATATTGAAACAATCAGAAAATCCGGCCGCTCGGACCGCCGTATGCAAGGCACTCGCTGTCGCTTCCTCTGAAAAAAATAACATTCAGGACAGGGAGGATTTCCTTGAGCCTTTGCTTGCAATCATAGAAAAATGCCCGCCGAAGGAAGCGGGGCCGGCCGGAAACGCTCTTTTGATATTCGACTATGAGCAGGTTGGCAAAAAATTGGGGGAAATAATCGCCGACAACTCAAAACCCGTGCAGGCCAGGATAAATGCAATAAACACACTCAAACTTCAGCCGGACAAAAAGGCAATTTTCAGACTGCTCAGAGTCCTCGATGTCTGTGAGGACCAACAGGTTATAACCGCCGCCGAAGACGCCCTCCGCTCAATTGGTATACCCACCGGACAAAATCAACAGGAACGAGAGGATATTATCGAAGCAATAAACCGAAAGGGAACCGCCGAATTCCTGCGCGACAGGGAAATGACCAGAAGACAGCGGGAATTAATTACCGAGCTTCAGAAACAAAAGCTCGAAATGGTTACCAGATACCTCGGTGCCATGGACAAAGTATATGAGTTGACCCGGGACGAGTCCGCAAGGGCGGATATTCTCATCAAACATCTGGCCGACCCGGAACCCGAGGTAAAATTATGGGCCCTCGATAAAATCGAGCAGCTTCGTCTAAGCAGCGGCAGCAACAAGTCCAATCTTCAGACCAGCCTCGGACCGGCCCTTGTGCAGCTTATTGCCGATGGTAATGCCCAGGTAAGACTGAAAACCGCAAAGCTGCTTTCGATGATGAGCGGGGTACCGTGCGCAGAAGAGCTGCTCGGTCAGTTGGAACGGGAGCAGGATGAGCAAGTTAGGCTGGAACTTTTCACCGCTCTCGGAGAAGCATGTCATTACGCGATAAAGACCAATTCGGGTGTAAAAGTCTCACCACAGGTGCAAAAAAGTACGCTCGACTGGGCTGTTCGCTTCCTTAATGAACAAAACCCCGAAAAAGCCAACAAAGGAGCGGAGGTTGTCAAGAAACTACTCGAGCAGGATGGACTTGCCGATGAAGAAGTTAAAAAATACCTTGAACTGCTCGTCGAACGATACGAACGTGAAAAAGCGGGCAGCGACACTACATTGCGAGGATCGCTGCTCGGAGTGATGGCCGGTCTTTGCGCAGAGACCAGTCACTGCAGAGAAGAAGCTTCAAAAATGTTCCAGGAACATTTCCAGCAGGCACTCGCTGCCGAAAGTGAGCTTGTACGAACGGCGGGTTTCGAAGGACTCATTAACGCCAACAAAACAAAGGCATTGCACGCCTTCCGCAGAGACCTTGTAAACGACAAGAGCGGCAAAATAGCCGACAAGGGAGTGGAACTGGCCGGGCAGGTCGGAGGTAATGAAGATTTGGTCTGGCTGGCAAGAAAGGTCGAGTCAAAACAAAGTGGAAAGCAGGCCTGGTCCGTTATGCTGAAAATATTCGGCCGTTCCGAACTTGACGTTTTGAATGAATGGCTCACCAGCCTTAATTCCAGACTCGAAGAAAACAAAATTACAAACGGACAAATGATATCATTTCTGGAAATCGCCGAGCGTAAGGCAGAGAGCGAAAATAAAACAGATATCCTCCTGACTGTTCGAAGGGAGCTTGCAACGCTCTACGCCCGGGAAAACAATTACGAACGAGCCGCAACGTGTTTGGCCTATCTGCTCGAAAATGCAAAACCGGATGAGAAAAACACAATACGCGCCGAATTGCTGGAAGTATATCTGGATAGCCGGAACATGAAGTCGGCCGCCAAAGTTATAGAGAACTGTATGCTGGCCGGGCAGCTCGCCGACGAAAATAAAGTGGCATCCGCTGTCGACGAGTTTCTGGAAGAGCCCCCCGACTCGACCGCACTGCAGAACCTGCTTAAAGAACTTTCCCAAATAAAAGCTCCACAGGACAGACCCGCATGGGCGAAGAAACTCGCCGAATGGATGCAGAACAAAAGAGAAACTACAAAGCAGAACGGCGACGAAAAAAAACAGCCGGACAACAGCAAAACATAAACGCTTGACCCACCTTCTAATCGATTAGAACCGCAAAAACAAATCGCTTGCCTCGGGTTCGGTTCAGCGCCTGTGTGCCTCCATGAGTTTTACAAAATCATCGAACAGATAATTGGAATCGTGCGGGCCCGGCGAGGCTTCCGGATGATATTGAACCGAAAAGGCTGGTAAATCTCGACAGCGTATCCCCTCGTTGGTCCGGTCGTTAAGATTCAGATGAGTCAGCTCGACATCTTTTTTGTTTAATGACTCAGGGTCCACGCAGAAACCGTGATTTTGCGCGGTTATTTCGATTTTCCCGGTCTGAAAATTTTTTACCGGATGATTTGCTCCATGATGACCGAACTTGAGCTTGTAAGTCTTCGCACCCAGTGCCAGCGCCAGCAGTTGATGTCCGAGACAAATTCCAAAAATCGGAATCTCACCAAGCAGAATCTTTATGGTCTCGACCGCATAGCGCACCGGCGCCGGGTCCCCCGGGCCGTTACTCAAAAATAATCCGTGAGGCTTGAGTTTGACTATTTCCTTCGCGGTTGTTTTCGCAGGCACCACTATGACTTCGCACCCGTGCGAACTTAGTAGTCTGAGAATGTTCTGCTTTATTCCAAAATCAAACGCGACCACCCTGTATTTTGTTTCCGGCCCGGGGGCGTTAGTCCGGTGCAAATCCACCGTAGGCTCATTCCACGAATAAGGCTTTCTGATAGTAACGTTTTTAACAATATCTCTTCCCAAAAGGCCGGGATATTCATCGAGCTTCTCTGCGAGTCTTCCGGTATTGAGTTCGCTGGAAGATATAACAGCCCTCATGGCGCCGGACGTCCGTATGTGTCTTACAAGCATCCTCGTGTCGATATTTTCGATGCCGATAACTTTGTTTTTGCGAAGATACTCGTCGAGACTGTTTTTGTTGCGCCAGTTGCTCGGATAACTGCACGCCTGCTTCACCACAAACCCCGCTGCAAAAACCCTTCTTGATTCGCGGTCGACCGGATTTGTTCCATAATTACCTATTAACGGATACGTCATGGTGATAATCTGCTCGTGATACGACGGGTCCGTGAGAATTTCCTGGTAGCCGGTCATACTCGTATTGAAGACCACCTCCCCGCACCTCAGTCCCCTTGCACCGATACCCGTGCCTTTGAAAACGGTCCCGTATTCCA
>CAZGGE010000042.1:0-20240 GCA_964524285.1 uncultured Pirellulales bacterium | reverse complement strand
AATACTTATGCATTATTTGCGTCATAAACAACCAACTTTTTTGGATAAGAACCATAAAAAATAAAGACTTAGGGCACGCTCCCCAGGGCAATCGCATTAAAAATCGAGCACCTTAAGCAGGTAGTCTTTGTCGTATGCGGCTTTCATTCTTTTGCCTTTGACGCCCATATTGGCTGTTTTCTCCTGCTTTAACAGCATCAGAGAGGCTCTTCGTACCCTTGAGGTATTCTCCGCAGCGTTTTGCATTCGAACCCGGCTGTTGTCTTCGCCAAAACATACATCCAGCGTCCAATGAAGTTCCGTCTCCACCCGCCAGTGATTTCGCACAACTGTGCCGATACGCTGAGCACACCGGCCATTGTGACTGCTGATAAAATATCTGCGTTCTGTATTCGTCCTTCCGTCAATGGTTCGGCTGCACTCCACGGCGGCAATGCTCGACAAGGTCGGCCAGTCATGGCGGTCCCGGAGCCAGTCAACTTCTGTGCTCGTCCAGCACGTTCGCCGTTCAATCCGACCATGACCCTTTTCACGCGATTCGTACATATCTGAGATTTCGGGCCTTTCGTGTTCAATTGAGTCATCCATAAATAGTTTTATATCCTCATGAAGCTGACCCTGATTGCCCTTTAAGGCTAACACATAGTGACCGTCCTTATCAACAATTTGTCGGGCAATCTCCTGCTGGCATCCCATAGCGTCTATAGTGACCGTCGCACCCTTTAAGTTCAGCATTTTCAAAAGCTTAGGGATGGCTTTGATATCGTTGGTCTTGTCGTCTACTTTCAACTGACCAAAGGTGGCGTGGTTTTCATGAACCCAGGCACTTACCATATGAATGGCGGCTTTCTTTGAAGCTCTGTCGAAACTTCGCCGTAATGACTTGCCGTCGATGGCAATGTGTTTGCCCGCCGTAGTGCCTGCCAAATCATGTACCCAGGCCTGGAAGGCCTTCTCAAACTCCTCCGGCTCCAGAGCCGCAAAGACCCTTCCTATGGTGTCGTGTGAAGGAATGCCATGGGGTAAATCCAGAAAACTGCGAAACCACTGCTCATGTGTAATCGCAAAGTCTTCAATATGTGTCCAGTGCTCCAGCCCGCAAATCGCACCGCAAAGCGTGATTACCAGAATGTCCTTGAGTTTGTGTTTTTTCCTTCGCTCGATACGAGGGTCACGCACAACAGCAAAATGATTCCAAATTCTTCCATCCATAGACGATACTCCTTAAAAAGACCTCTTGTCCTTCGCGGGTATCGACTATTGGACCGATAATACTAAATTTTAATGCGATTGCCCTGTCCCGACGGGGACAAAATTTGAAGATTTTGTGATTACTAAGAGGAGTTTTATTATAGATGAAGATCGCAGCATCGGACTTGAAGAAGCTATTCAGCTAGCAGGGGCTAATATGGCGAAGATTCCTTAGTTGAGAAGTCAAGAGTTAGGAATTGCTGTGGGTGGCTGCGATAAGCAGTTTGAAATTGGAAAAGTTTCAAAGAGAAGTGAGAAGAGTAAGAATCCCGACAGGTCGGGATTAGCTCCTCGCAATGACAAAGTTTTATCGAGAAATCGGGGCTCCTCGCAATGGCAGGATTTTTGTGATGGATTGGTCCCGATGAATCGGGGCCTCGGTACACGTCGACCTCGGGATTGCCACGTTCCTTCGGCAAGCTCAGGACAGTCGATTACAATAAGAAGCATTAGTTTCGGGGTGTGTTGTTTTATTTTCGGTAGATGAGCAGGCGGTAGGATTTATATTTTATGAAGTTTTCTGCGGTTCGCTTGTCGCTAAAGTATTTGGAGTATAGTTTGTCGATTTTTCTGCTGTATTTCCATTTGAGGAGTTTTGTCATCAGCGGGTATCTGCTGAGCATAAGCTGATTGAAGAGGTTCCATGCGGGCAGGCCTACCTTCATTAACATTTTGTTTTCAATATCGATAGTTGGTGCGGTCTGTTCGGTTATGTCTATATTTTTATAAAGGGTGAATGGATATTTTGCGATGATGTCGTTGAGGGCTGAAAGATGGTGTCCACCGGATAATGGAGATTTGCCTGTTACGTCATTTTTGAATATATCGAGGATGAGTAAGCATCCATCTTTGTTCAAAAGGTGTTGTGTTTTTTTAAGGGCTTCATTCATGTTGATATACTGAAAACTTTCGCTGAATAGAATAAGGTCGTATGTGTTTTCAGTTTGCAGGTTTTCATAATAATCTTCATATATGCGGCAGCCGTTCTGGAGCAGATTGCGAGTGTGCTGAGTGAGCATTGGGCTTGGCGAGACGCAATCGACGTTGTAGCCGGCGTTTATCATTTGTTTTGCGTTCTGGCCGCTGCCGCAACCTACATCGAGGATGGTTTTGACATTTTGCGGAATGTTTGCAAGCAGGAAGTCGGTGTATTTTTCCTGTGCTATGTGGAGGTTAGTTATGTCGACTTCGAGGTCTTTCGGCCAGTATCCATAGTGCAGGTGTTTTAGTTTCAGGAAGTGCTTTCCGCAAAGCGAGGCAATTTCGAGGCCGATTTCTCGAGAGAGTTTTTTGGGGTCGTTGTTTTCAGGGAGTGGGCGGTGAGTGTTTTGATTTGCGGCCGGTTGTTTGTTTCTGGTTCTGTGTGTCATGGGTAGTTTTTTGAACTTGTTACCTTAAAGTTGTGTATTTATATATGTTATTTGAGGCTTGCAATAATATATTGAGTAACGTGCAGCTTTTCAAGTCAAAACCTGAACGCTATTTCAAATACCGGCGGTAAGGTCGTATTAAGCTGCTTTACATGTGTTCATAGATGGTGTAAAGTGTTGCATTGAGCGGTTAACGGTAGTTGAGGATGTTGAGGATATGGGCAAGAAGTTGAGGACGATATTTGGTGAGTTGAAGGCTCATGCACCGTTTACAGTTTTCGGTGCGTTGACGGGGATAGTTTTGATGGTGGTTTTTCGCAATGTGGGTCATGGGGTTAGTCATCGGCTTTTTTATGTTTTTCACCCGACGCACGTAGTTTTGAGTGCGATGGTGACAGCGTCGATGTTCGAGTTTCATTCGGGTAGGCCGAGGTTTATATCGGTGCTGCTGGTGGGTGTATTCGGTTCTTTCGGTATTGCGACTTTAAGTGATTCGCTGATACCGTATATTGGTGAGTGGCTTTTAGGGATGCACGTTCATCTGCACGAGCATGGGGGTTTGAGTTTTTTCGAGGAGGCGCATATCGGTTTTGTGGAGGGTTGGGAGATAGTGATACCTGCGGCGGTGGTGGGAGTTTTGATAGCGTATTTTCGTCCGCGGACGAAGTTTCCACATGCTGGGCACGTTTTGCTGAGTACTTGGGCATCATCGATGCATATGCTTATGGCGATGGGCGGCGAGGTTTCTTTTTTGCGTCTTGTGGGCAGCTTTGTGTTTTTGTTTCTGGCGGTTTGGCTTCCCTGTTGTGTGAGCGACATAGTATTTCCGCTGGTGTTTGTGAGGACGGGCAAGGTTTCGGGTCATCCACACGGCGGAGCCCGCGGTTTGAATGTGGATTGAGAGTCCGGCGTTGCGTTCATGTTTACAGTGTCTTGATTATCGTGATTGAGCCGAGGGTGATGGACAGTTGGAGTTTTTGATGTTAGTATTGTGGTATGAATTTTTATCCGTTGAAATTTCGGCCGATATATAAGCGGCGGATATGGGGAGGGCAGAAGCTGCGAGAGTTGTTCGGCAAGGATATACCGCCGTTCGAGAGGATTGGTGAGAGCTGGGAGGTGGCGGATTTGCCGGAAGGGGAGTCGGTTGTGGTTAACGGAGAACTGGCGGGAGAGAAGCTGGGCGATGTTGTACGTCAATATCCGGAGGAGGTGATGGGGGTGGATAGTTTTGAGGGCAGGTTCGGGTTGCTGATAAAGTTTCTGGATGCGGAGGAAGTGCTGAGCGTTCAGGTTCATCCGGATTCGGAGGCTTGTAAACGTCTGGGCAAGGGGGAGGCGAAGACGGAATGCTGGTATGTGATAAGTGCGGTGCCTGGTGCGGTGATATACAAGGGGTTGAAGGCAGGAGTTACGCGAGCGAAGTTTGCGCAGGCGATACGTAAGGGAGAGGCGGCTGATTGTCTTGTGGAGGTTGAGGTTGAAGCGGGAGATTGTTATTTTATCAGAGCGGGGATTCCTCACAGTATCGGCGCGGGCGTTTTTGTTGCGGAGATACAGACACCATCGGATACGACGTATCGAGTTTTCGACTGGAACAGGGTCGATTCGACGGGTAAGGGCAGGGAGCTTCATGTTGAGGAGGCGCTGGAGAGTATAGATTTCGGTGCGGCGGTTAAGGAGCAACCGGTTACACGAGTTGGTCGTCTTGTGGACTGTGAGTATTTCAAGATAGACAAGGGCAGGCAGATAACGGGTTGTGAGATGCTTCTGGCGGGGGGGATAATGAGGGTGCTTGTGGTATTGAGTGGTGGGGGTCAGATAATCGGTAAGCGTGGTGAGGAGGTTGGTTTTTCTGCTGGTGATTGTATTTTAGTGCCGGCGATGTACGAGGGTGCGATGCAGTTTGACGTGGAGAGTGAGTATTTGACGGTTACGATTTGATTTTTGGAGTATCGGTGTTCTTTTTGTATAGAGGAGCTGATTTTGACAGGGAGGTTCGGCGTGTTTAAGCGAGTTTTGTTTTTATTGTTGTTTGTATCTTCGCTGGTGGGTTTGTTCGGATGTAACGGCAGTCAGGTTATTGGAGAACTGCCGCGGCTGGATGACGGGGTGGATATGCTAAGCCTGGGGGAATTGGCCGAACGTGCGGGACTGGATGTTGGTGAAGTAACGTCGAGTTTTATCAAGCTGCGTGATTCGCGTAATACGGTTTTGGTATTTACGCATTCGGGTGGGAGGTATTTTGTCAACGGAGAGGCGGCTGGTCCGGTCGGAGCAGTTGATGTAGAAGGAGGAGAATATTATTTTCGGTCGGGTTTATCGGCGGATATAGAGTCTGCGCTGCGGCGGCATGGCAGGAGAGATAGCGATTATATACGTAAGATTTCGGGTAGCGTGGTTTTGGATCCCGGGCATGGGGGTCGGGACCCGGGAGCGATTGGTTGTAACGGCAGTTACGAGAAGTCTGTAAACCTTCGAGTGGGGCGGCGCGTGTTCGAGTTGCTTGGTGAGCGGGGGCTTGAAGTTGTTCTTACACGAGCGAATGACAGGTATGTCAAGCTGGGGGAGCGTGCGGCGATTGCGAACAGACGAGGTGCGGAGCTTTTTGTGAGCATACATGCGGATTCGTCCCATAACAGTCTTGCACGTGGTTATACGGTATACGTGGCAAGGTCAGCGTCGCGGGGTTCGATTGCAGCGGCGCGGTTGATATCCGGTAAGCTCAGAGAGACGGGTCTGGCGAGCAGGGGGGTTCGCAGAGCAAATTACCGGGTTCTTGTTGGCACCCGGTGTCCGGCGGTTCTCGTGGAGATGGGTTTTCTATCGAACCGGACTGAGGCGGGTTTGCTTGCGAATGAGGTTTTTCAGGAGCGGATGGCTCGGGCGATTTCCGAAGGCATCTGCGAGGCCATGCAGGTTTTATGATTGTCCGGTTGATTTTGGGGGTATTGCACCTCTTATACCCTGCATTTTGAGGAAGCCTTTTTTCCATACGACGAATGCGGAAACTGCGAAGACTATAATATAAACGGGGAGGGCGTATCTAATTCTTAGCTGGCTCATAAACAGGGCGACGGCGGCGTATCCGGCGGCGAGGAGGTAGTTAATAAGCACGGTTTTTTTTAGTGGTATACCTCTGTCTATCATCTGGTCGTAGATATGTCCTCTGTCTGAGACGAAAAGAGGGCGGTGGTTTATGAGTCTTCTTATAAGTGCGACGGCGGTGTCGAGAATTGGCAGGCCGAAAAGGACGACAGAAGCCATTAACCATCTTGGAGTTTTTTCTGCAAACTGAATCATTAGTGCGGCAACGGTGAATCCGAGCAACATGCTTCCAGCATCTCCCATGAAGATTTTAGCCGGATATTTATTGAATGGCAGGAATCCGCATGTTCCGCCGACGAGTGCGAGGCATATAACGATTCTTACGGGGTCGCCGACAACGCTTGACTGCCAGGTTGCGAGGTGTATTGACAGTATGAGCATAGCAACGGTAATGATAGCTGTGACGCCGGCGCACAGGCCGTCGAGTCCGTCGAGCAGGTTGAGAGAGTTTGTTGCTCCGAGAACAAAAATGACGACGGTGAGAAATTCGAGAGTTGTTTCGATATTCTGGGGCATAGTGAACGGTAGAATCATGTTGAGGAATTTCAGTTCGGGTTTTATTCCGGCGAAAATCAGAGCGAGTGCGGCCAATAGTTGTCCGAGTATTTTTTTTGAAGGTTTGAGTTCTATTACATCGTCGGCGAGCCCTACGAAGCATGCGATAGCGGCACCGGCCAGTGTTGCAAGCAGCCACTTTAGCTGGAGGCTGAAACTTTGATAGTTTTTCATGAAGACGATACCGGCGAGTATGCCGACGGTGAGTCCGACGAGGATAGCGACGCCTCCGAGGTATGCGATTGGTTCCTTGTGAGTTTTTACGAGGTCGTCTGGTTTGTCGACAATTCCGAGTTTGAGAGCGATTTTTTTGCACATCCACGTAGCGGCGAGTGAGCTGATGAAAGCGGAGGCAATTACGGGCCAGAGGTGGATTAATGATATGGCGGACTTATCAGGACCAATTATTTTATCAAACATTTTCTTTTTATTCTTTTTTAGTATTGTGCATCCATACTTCGTTGTCGTATCTGAGCATGGTAAGTTTGTGTTCAAATGCGTCGAAGGGGATTACCGGTTTTTTTCCAAAAGTTTCCTGTAGAATCCATTTTGGGAATTCTGCACCTGCTTTAATTGAGAGTGGAGCGCCGCCTCCGAACCTGGGGTTTATTTCTATAAATTTAATTTGATTTTCTTTTGTGAGAAAGAGTTGCAGGGTGATAATGCCCGGACCGGCGTGTAGTTTAGATACGAGATTTGCGGCCTGTTTCATTATTTGTTTATTTTTTACTGTTTGCCCCTTGCTGACTTCACCCGCTCTTACCTGTATTCTTTTACGAGGTACGACGCATCTGACGTTCATATCGAAGTCGACATAAGCATCACAGGTATACTCTGTTCCCCGGATGAATTCCTGGACGATGCAATTTGGTATTGTTTTTGCGAAGAATCGGAGTTCTTTTTTGTTATTTACAACGGCGTTACCTCTTCCTGCGTATCCATCCCAGGGTTTAAGGAAGCAGGGCCATTTGATATTATTCTTTGACAGGGCGGTTGAGACGGCAACCGTGGCGGGGGTATCGAAGCCGTTTTTCTTGAGGAAGCGGCGAGTTTTTCTTTTATCCTGGCAGATTTCAATTACTTGCGGTTCTGAAACAAGTATTCTGCAGTTGCATCTTTCGAATCGAGATTTATTTTTTGCGAGCAGTATGAGGTCGAGGTCGACGGTGGGTATGAGCAACGTGATTTTATTTTTTTTTACGATATTGAGCAGTTGTGAGATATATTGCGGATGTTCGACGGGTTTTACGATGAATTTTTTATCGCAGAGCTGTAGTGCGGGGCTTAGTTTTGTGGAGTCGGTTCCGTAAAAAGCAGCATTGATTTCGAGTTTTTTTGCAGCGGATTTGAAGCAATTAAGCAGAGAGACTCGTCTTCCGATGCAGGTAAAAAGTATTTTCACGTTTTTTTTGCAGGATGTTGAGCGATGTTTGGTGTTTTTACTCATATTTTATAGTGATATTTAATATTTTCAGTTTTTCACTTAACAAGCCTGTCCGGCCTATGAAAATCCTTCTTTGTAGTTTCAATTATTTTGACATTTCCGGTTTTTGACCATAAAGTTGCAGCCGGATTTATTTATCGGCGCAGCAGGTTAAGTGGTTTAGCCGGCGTTGCGATAATCCGATAATAGCAAAGAGGTGCTTTTTTGTAAAGTGCATGTGCTTTTTTGGTTAAGGAGAGAACTCGAAGATGTCGGTCAAAGTTTATTGGCAAAGGAAAGTGTCTCAGAAAAGGCTTGTAGTTGGTATACTTGGGCTTGGTTACGTTGGTCTGCCGCTGGTTCGGGAATTTTCGCAGGCGGGGTTAAAAGTAACGGGGTTCGACATTGACGAGCAGAAGGTGGAGAAATTGAACAGCGGCAAGAGCATAATCAAGCATATCAGTGATGCTGAGGTGGGCAGGATAGTAAATTCGGGCTTATTTTCAGCAACGAGAGATATGTCGCGTCTTGGAGAGGTTGATGCGGTTCTGGTGTGTGTACCGACGCCTTTGACGGAGAATCGTGAGCCTGATTTGCGTTTTATCGTCAGCAGCAGCGAAACTATCGGTCGTTTTCTGAAGAGTGGTCAATTGGTTGTTTTTGAGAGTACGACATATCCTGGAACTACTCGTGAGGTGGTTCGTCCGATACTGGAGAAAAGCGGATTGAAGGCGGGCAGGGATTTTTATCTTGCTTACTCGCCCGAGCGTGAGGATCCCGGTAACAAGAATTTTACGACGAGGACTATTCCAAAGGTGGTAGGTGGATTGACGGCGGCGTGCAGGTCTGTTGCCTGTGCAGTTTATGATGCAGTGATAGAGCAGACGGTGCCGGTTTCGAGTCTTGAGGCGGCGGAAGCAACCAAGATAGTTGAAAACGTTTACCGGTGCATTAATATTGCAATGGTTAACGAATTGAAGATGGTATTCGACCGGATGGGAATAGACGTATGGGAGGTGATAAATGCGGCGAGTACGAAGCCATTCGGGTTCAAGGCTTTTTATCCCGGGCCGGGTTTGGGAGGCCATTGTATCCCGATAGATCCTTTTTATCTGACGTGGCGTGCGCGTCAGTATGGAATGGTAACTCGTTTTATCGAGCTATCAGGCGAGATAAATACTTATATGCCGCACTACGTGGTGTCGAAGATGATGGATGCGTTGAACGAGCGGGAGAAGAGCCTGAAGGGTTCGAAATTGCTGGTTCTTGGTCTGGCGTATAAGAAGGATATTGATGATGTGCGAGAGTCTCCGTCGATAGAACTGATAGAACTGCTTGAGGCGAAGGGGGCGAAGGTGGATTACAACGACCCTCATATATCAAAGACACATAAGCAGCGAAAGCACGATTTGCGAAAGCGAAGCAAGAAGTTAAGCGAGAAGATGCTGTCGGGTTATGATGCAGTGTTGATTTCCACGGACCATAGCGATTATGATTATGAGTGGATAGTATCTAATTCGCAACTGGTAGTTGATACGCGTAATGCGACGGTGGGAGTGTGCGGTAATCGAAAAAAGATAGTTAAGGCGTGAGTTTGAGTGTATCCGGCAGTTTTTTTTATAGAATGCGGAGGTAGATATTGCTTAAGTTGAAGGACAATCCGCCGATGGTCTGGCCGGACGGTAAGTCAGTCGAAGAACTGGAGGGTCGTTGGTGGGTAGCTCATACCCGCAGCAGAAATGAAAAGGCTCTTGCCCAGGAGCTTAAGGGTAAGGACATTTCTTATTTTCTTCCGATGTCGTGGAAGGTACGTAGTTCTCGAGGCAGGAAGATACGTTCTCTTTTGCCGGTTTTCAGCGGATATTTGTTTTTCTGCGGGGGTGAAGAGTCTCGTCTTGGGGTATTAAAGACTAACAGGGTTGCCAACATATTAAAGGTGGACGACCATGAGCAGCTTGTATGTGAGCTGAGTGCGATTGAGCGTGCACTTCGTTCGGGTTCAGTTTTGCGTCCTCATAAGTATATAAGCAAGGGTCAGCAGTGCCGGGTTACGGGGGGGCCGTTGGTTGACGTACGAGGATACGTGGTGGAGACGAAGGGGGAGGCGCGACTTGTTTTGCAGGTGGATATGCTTGGCCAGGCGGCGAGCGTTGAAGTTGATATGGATTTGATAGAGGTGATAGACTGAATGGGATTGATGGGGGCCAGGGAAGGAGAATTTATTATGAGCATGATAATTTGGATAATAGGTCTTTTAATGGGTCTGGCAGGGATATTGTTTGTTATCAAACCGGAGGCGGCGCGGTTTGTTATGCGGTTCATGCGACAGGGAAACCGGATTTATGTAGCGTCGGTGCTGCGTATAATAATTGCGGTTATATTTCTTTCAGGTGCACGAGAAAGCGGAGTGCCATGGCTGATAATGCTGCTCGGTGTGCTGATTCTGGTTGCTGGGATGCTTGGATTTGCGATTGGCAGGGAGAAGCAGCAGCGATTAGTGGCGTGGTGGGAGCATCAACCGGCGGTGGTGTTGAGGCTTGTGGGTATGATACCGATTGTTATGGGAGGGTTGGTAGTCTGGGGAGCGCTGTCTTGAGCGGTTGTTTTTTTGAGGCGGCAATCAGGCTGTCAGCAGGGAGCCGATCTGATAGACGCACAGTGTTACGAGGTAAGCAATTGTGGTGAGTGCGGCGAACTGGAATAATGCCAATTTCCAGGAGGCGGTTTCCTGTTTTGTCATGGCGATTGTTGCGATGCAGGGTGCGCTGATGAGTGAGAATAGCATAATGCAGAAGCCGGTGAGGGGTGAATAGTCCCGGCGGATTTTTTGGTGTATAATTGGTGAATCCTCTGAGGGGTTTTGTACGGCGTATACGATTCCGATTTGAGCGACGAAGATTTCTTTTGCGGCGATACCGGCGATAAGAGCGGTTCCGATTTTCCAGTCAAATCCGAGCGGTTTGATTGCAGGCTGGATAAAACAACCGAGGCGGCCAATTGCGGAGTATTGGAGTTCCTTTTGTTGAATTTGTGTTTTAGAAAGTCCGGCAATCGATTTTTGTGATGGTTTTGGATATGAGGCGGCGGCCCACAGGATAATGGAGAAGGCGAGAATTATGGTTCCTGCTTTTCTGAGGAACAACCATGCTCTTTGCCACATGTGTATCAGTAGAGCTTTGATTGTGGGCATACGGTATGGCGATAGTTCCATGACGAATGGAGTTGTTTCACCGCGGAAGACGGTCATGCGGAGGATTTTTGCGCTGATGACGGCGAGAATAATTCCGATGATGTAGATGAGCCAGAGGATGGGTCCTCTCCATTTTTCCTGGAAGAAGGCGGCGGTTATGAGGGTGTATACAGCGAGTCTTGCACCACAGCTCATGAGGGGGATTACCATGATGGTGGTGAGTCTGTTGCGTTTGTTTTCGAGAATTCTTGTAGCCATTATAGCTGGTACGGAGCAACCGAAGCCGATGAGCATTGGTATGAAGCTTTTTCCGTGGAGGCCGATTTTGTGCATGATTCTGTCCATAACGAAGGCGGCTCTTGACATGTAGCCTGAGCCTTCGAGCAGTGCGATGGCGAGGAACAGCAGGATGATATATGGCAGTAGTACTACGACCTGTCCGACCCCGCCGATGATACCGTCGAGGATGAGTGATTTTATCCATGAGGAGGAATTTTGTGGCCAGAGGTAGGCGACGTTTTTCGCAGCGAATTCGAAGAGTTGCTCAAGCCAGTCCATTGGGTATTGTCCTATTTTGAATGTGAGAATGAAAACGGAGAGCATCAGGAGGAGGAATATGGGCAGGCCGAGTATTCGGTTTGTTACTATGGTGTCGATTGCATCGCTGGCGGAATGTCTCCATTCAACGGTTTTTTTTACGGTTTCTTCGCAGGCGCCGGATATGAAGCCGTATCTTCTGTCGGCGATGATGGTTTCGGGTTCGTCTGCGAAGATGGTTCGAAGGTGGTGAACGCTTTTTTCAACACGCTCCCGAATGTGGTTGTTTTGAATTATTTTTATTATTTCTTCATCCTGTTCGAGCAGTTTTATTGCGAGCCATCTGGGATTGTATTTTTTAACTATCTGTGGCCGGAGATTTTGTATTATGTTGTCTATTTTTGTGATTTCTTCTTCGATTTCCCTTCCATAGGAGATGTTATGGGTGCGTGGTGTTTGCGGTTGAGTTGCGCATCGTGTGATTGCGTCGAGAAGTAGAGGTTTTCCTTTTTGCTTGTTGCCGACGGTATGGACGATTTTTGCCTGGAGTAGTCTGGACAGTTGTTTGGTGTCGAAAAGCATGCCTTTCTGTTGTGCGATGTCGCTCATGTTGAAAGCAAGGACGAGAGGTGCGTTGATTTCGATGAGCTGGGTTGCGAGGTAGAGGTGTCGTTCGACGTTTGAGGAGTCGATGATGTCAACGACGACGTCTGGTTTCTGTTCGATGATGAAATTTCTTGCGACGAGTTCCTCAGGTGTGTAAGCGGTGAGGCTGTATGTTCCGGGTAGGTCGACGATGTTTATTTCGATGCCATTGTGTGTGCATTTTCCGTATTTGATTTCAACGGTTACTCCGGGGTAGTTTGCGACGTGCTGGCGTGCTCCGGTGAGCATGTTGAAGATAGTGGATTTTCCGCTGTTTGGGTTGCCGGCGAGGGCGACGGTGATTTTGTCAGGAGTCTGTGGCATCAGTGTTCATACAAAAGTGTGTTTGATTTTGGACTAAACATCGGGATTTTCGTTATATCTGACAAGGATTTTCTGTGCCATACCTCTGCCGAGCATCATTTTGCATTCGGTAACCTTGACGACGAACGGGCCTGGGTGGCCGTTATCTATGACGGTAATTTGTGAGTTGGGTATAAGACCCATGGCGGCGAGCCGGCTTTTTAGTCCTCGTCCGGCCTGTATGCTGACGAGCCTGACCTTGTCGCCGGATGGTATTACGGAGAGCGGCTTGAGGTTTTCGCTGCCGGTTTGCTTTTTGTAGTCCTTGTTATTCATGTTTTTTGCCTTCTGGTTTTTGTCGGCAGAATTTTTGAAATTTGTGCACGAGGTTCTGTCCCTGGTCCTGCTGTTTTGTGGCGAATTCGATGAAGTCGAGCAGTCTGTTTATTACTTCTGGGCCGAGTGCGTGCTCTGCTTTGCAGGCAGCTTTCTGGGCCTGGGCGGAATGGATTCCGAGTACGTTTATGAAAAATGCTTTTAGTATATTGTGCTTTTTTACGACTTCGATGGCTGCTTTGTTGCCTTCTTTTGTGAGTGAGACGCAGTCGTAGGGCTTGTAATTTGCCAAACCTTTGCTTTTGAGCAGGCGGCAGGCACCTGTTACAGAGGCTTTGGAGACGTTGAGGGAGCGGGCTATGTCTTTGCTGTGTACGGTGCTGGAGCCGTCTTCGAGGTTGAAGATGGCCTCGAGATAGTCTTCGAGTGAGGAGCTGATGTTGCTTTTTTCGGTTGCGACAACGTTTTTTGCTCCGTTAAGGGCCATTATCATATTATAGTTAGGCGCGACTAACTTTGTCAAGATGGGTGGTGTAATTTTTTGTTTTTTTTTAATTGGGGTGATATTTGCGGTTTTTCGAGATTGTAATTAAGGGTCTGATTGATTTACTTATCGGGCTTATTTAGATTTATACATTTGCGACTGTGTTTCGGTTATAAATGTTTAATGGGCGCGTCTTAAGTTTTTTTTACTTTTGCTGCTCTTTCAGGTTTGATTTTTTTGGCTTTTTTCTTCAATCATTCTTGCTGTTCTTTCAAAGTCGCTATCCTGGCTGTCTTTCCATTCTATTCGTTTTTTATTGAACTTGTTATATTCGCTTTCGGCAAGCTGCTTTGCCATTTCATGAGAAATTCTGCCTGTGCTTTCGAGAATGTCCCTGTCATTAAGCCTCAAAAAGCTGTTCAGCTTATCTATCCAGTCCTGCATATACATAGGTATCCGCCGTATCGCCTGCCCTTCGGCAAAGATAAGATACTGCTCGACCAGATTATTCAGGGCGGCAAGCTCATTTTCTTTGAGATAATTTTTTGCAATAACCGTGTCCCCTTTTCGAACCTTTTCGCCCCTCCAGCTTGTAAGGCCCATATTGGGTTTTTCAGCGTCTGCCCTTTTATGAATAATTTCCGCTGCGGTCATTTTTGTTATAGCCCAGGGCATTTTGTTTTGCACGGTCTTGAAGAAGTTTATGCTTATATCGCTGGTTGGGTCGTAATCTGCGCTTGTGGCGTAAATATCGGTTATTTTCTGGTAGAACCTTCTTTCAGATGTTCTTATATCCCGGATACGTCTAAGAAGCTCATCGAAGTAATCGAACGGATGGTCAGGATTTTTAAGCCGTTCATCATCGAGGATGAAGCCCTTGATGATATACTCTTTGATTCGCTGCGTTGCCCACTGGCGAAAATGAGTTGCTATACGGGATTTTATCCTGTATCCCACTGAAAGTATCATATCAAGGTTGTAGAATTTGGTTTTATACCTTTTTCCGTCCGCAGCAGTTGTCAAGTATTCCTTGACAACTGAATCCCTGTCCAGTTCTCCATCGTTATAAATATTTTTAATATGCAGACTTATATTCTGCTTGGTTGTCTGGTAAAGCCGGGCCAAATCCGCCTGATTTAGCCACAGGGTTTCTCCTTCGAGCTGAACCTCCAGCTTTGTCTGCCCGCCTTCGGTTTGATAAATCAGAATTTCGCCGCCCTTCGGGGCCAGTTCGTTTTTTGCCATTATGTTTTTTCCGGATTAACCGTTTATTCTTTCTTATGAAGACGTTCGAAGATGGATAGCTTGGATTCCTGTACGAAAAAGCCTGCGTCTTCCAAAAGCTTTGTACATTCTTTTTTCGACAATAGCCCCAACTTATCCATATAATAATGCGGATTTTTTTTCATCTATTTTTTGCTGGGATAATGAAAATATATTTTTCCCTTAGTTGCTGGTTTGCTAAAACTTTGCGGAAAAACAAACTGTTATTTACCCGATTATGGCACGTTTGTCAAGGTTGGTATCACGACAACGGTGGTGTAACAAGCAGGAAAATTTGTTATGGTAAGGGATGTTTTCGCGATAAGATGGGCGGGTATTTGAGGACTTTACAGTTATGCCGACAGGAGATGCGATATGGATGTGTGTGCAGATGTGAAACGAATGCGGCTGCTCTGTTTATTTGCGATTGCTGCGGTTTTGTGGGTGAGCGGTATGGTTTATGGGGATTCGATGGAGGAGGCGAGGCGGCAAGCGCTGGAAAAGCAGAGGCGAATTATAATTAACAATGACGGCGGGGCGATTAAATCGATGCGGGATGAGGTATCGTTGGAGGCGTTCGAAAAGTATTTCAGCGGGTTCGAGGGTACGCAGGTAGATACTATCAGCTACAATACTACGGCATCGTTCGGCGGGTGTATACATGACAGTGAGGTTGCGGAGGAGTTTACGACTACAGTGGGGAGGTTTCGGAATAATAAGGTGGGGAAGTTTATGGCCAGGGGGCTGGACCCACTGGAGATAGTGGTGGATTATTATCACAGGCAGGATATTGAGGTTTTCTGGTCGATGCGTATGAATGATACTCATGATGCGGATGAGCCGTATATGCTGCCGAGATTGAAGCAGGAACATCCGGAATGGCTTTTCGGGAAGAGGGAGAGTGGGCCTCGGTTTTGTCGTTGGAGTGCGGTGGATTATGGGGAGGCGGGTGTGCGGGATTTTGCGTACCGGTTAATCGAGGAGGTTTGCAATAAATATGATGTTGATGGTGTGGAGTTGGATTTTTTTCGGAGCCTGGGATATTTCAGGTGCGTCGGGGAAGGCAGACACGCCGGGGATGTTGAGCGGGGGAAGATGACAGGGCTTATCCGGCGTGTTCGCCGGATGATTGGCGAAGTGGGGCAGAGCAGGGGGAGGCCGATTCTGCTGGCGGTGCGGAGTCCTGATTCTGTGGGATATTGCAGGGCTATGGGGCTTGATATAGAAGAGTGGATGCGTGAGGGATTGATAGATATCTGGATAGCGAGTGGTTTTTTTAGATTGAATTCGTGGAAGTATAGTGTGGATTTGGGGCATAAGTACGAGGTGAAGGTTTATGCGGGAATGAGCGAGACGCGGATATTAGGAGAGGCGGGTGAGATACGTGATACGGCGGAGTGCTACAGGGGGCGGGCGGCGAATGCGTGGTACGCGGGTGTGGACGGTTTGTATTATTTCAATATATTCGAGCCTGAAAACCGTTTGTGGAATGAGGTCGGTGAGCCTGAAACTCTGGAGGGGCTTGATAAGATATATACGACGGCAGCAAGGAGTGCGAGGCACGTTGGTTTCTGGCTGATTAATGGGCGGATGTTTCTAAATCGGCGTATGCTGACGCCGAGGCATCCGGCAAGTATAAAGGTCGGTGAATGTGAGAGTATTCCGTTGATGGTTGGCGAAAATTTAAGTGGAGAAAAGTCCGAGAACGTGCGGATTACAGTGGGTTTGAATGTGCGTGAAATGGATGAGCTGAATCTGGTATCATTAAAGTTGAAGGGGAAATTGACTGAAGGCGGCGTAGAATCTAACGGCTGGCTGAAGTATGACGTGGAGCCAAAGTACTTGAAGCGGGGCGTTAATGAAATTGAGATTTGTGTTGATGGTTCTGCGAACTCACGATTAACGGTGCAGGATCTGGTTATGTGGGTTCGTTACTGCAATGACAGATGAGCAACGGGTAGTAAGTGGTTAAGCCTGGTAACAATTGTTCGCCGACCTATGGTTTATTTTTGGTGACCGCCGAGTGCCTCAATGTCTGCCAAATCTTTTTTTCTTCCGAGCGATTTTTTATTTGCTATTAAGTCGTCCTTGTTTATGAAGTAAGCAGTTGTTTTGCCATATTTTCCCTTAATCTTGTTAGCCTGAGCTTTTTTCCATTCTACACCGGTCAGTGAAGTCATAATATCCACCCTGACGGGCGGTACACCGAGCTGGATTACATTATCAGGAGATGAGAAATCGTCTTCGGATAATCCCAGTGAGCCAAATCCGAATTCCTTTAAGGCGTTAATAATTCGCTTTGCATTTTCGGAGTCGGCTTTGACGAGCAGGTCAATATGGCCTGTAAAGCGCGGCGCACCGTGGAATGCCAGTGCGTATCCGCCTACAATAATGTATTCAACGTTGTGATTGTTGAACAACTCGAGCAGTTCTTTGAAGTCTTGCTGTATTTCCATAAATCTGCTTTCTGAGAGAATCCACGGCAGCAAGCCGCTGGCGGGGTGATTTGCTAAGCCAGTATTTGAGATTCTGCTGAATTTCGGTATGGGTATTCAGGTGATATTTGTGTACGGTTCTTTGAATCATAACATTCATTATACGTAATTTGCACCGGAAGCCAAAGAAAAAGCAGGAAATGGCTGCATTGCGGCGGGTAGAATTTTCTTGACTTTTCGAGAGTTTGCGCATAGAGTAAGTCGTGGATTTCTGTGGTGTTGCTATGAGAAGATTAGCTCAAGAAGGCATGGCGGTTTTTGAAGCGGAGGTGTGTTTCGGGTGTTAACTCTGGTCGGAATGTGAGGTTAAGATAATTACGGGGGATGAAGAAAGGAGGCGGGCCATATTTGGAGATGAGGGAAATATAAATAGGCTTTAGGAGCAGAAATATTTTGAGGAGAAGAAGATGCGTCAGCAAAAAGAACATGACATTAAGGGCTTTATTAAGGTCTGGACGTTTGTGTTGTTAGCGTTGTGTTTGTGTGTAGTCAGCTATGCTTCGCCGACATATACGAAGGATGTGGTTTGCCCGGCTCTCGGCAAGCTTGGTACGATGGTGATTGACACGTATTCGGAGTATAAGGTAAAGTGGGTCGGTGGCGTGGAGATTTCTGGTCAGTTCAACGAACAGAAGAACCTGATTTACCACTATATACAGTCGATAAATTCATGGGATGACCCAACGCCGAAGAAGTATAAGGATGGAAGCACTTTGCCCGTTCCCTTGATAGATACTCCGCCGGGCGGTTATCAGAACGACCCATTTGATTATAAGGTCTATTACGACGAGACTGAATTTCCACAGTTTTACGACAAACCGAGTACTTATATGCTTGATGCAAAGGATGAGGCCGACAAGAAGCTGGGAATGTCTTTTGAGACGTGGCTGGTTTGTGTGTGCTCGGAGAGTTTCGGTTCGCAGGCGACAAAGGCAAAGGATGATTCATACAAGGTGGCACCGCTGCTGGGCTGGACATGGGGATATGATATAACATATGCAGATGACGGAGATGAGGAGGATGAGCTGGTGGATTTCACGGTTACGAAGGAGGCATTTGCGTGGAAGACCACGCCTTCGACATCTTGGAAAACTGCATTGGGAGCAAAGTACAGTTCAGGTGCAAACGAGGATTTCTTTAATGTTAGTTTGTGTGAATGTGAAAATTGTGAAGTGGTACCGGCTCCACCGGCAGCGTTTCTTGTACTGTTTGGTGCAGGTTTTGTAATGCGTAATCGCAGATTTCGATAGTCATCTTTGAATTCAAAAGCCCACGGCTTTCGTCGTGGGCTTTTTATTCAATTAACATTTAAGCCTGGTGAGTTTTAGTGGATTAGCTTTTTTATAGTCTCAAGTTGGAGAACTGCTTCTTTATCGGCGGGTCGCATCATAGCTTTTTTGGATTTTATTAAAGCATCAATACTCAGCACATTCAGATGGATTTCCTGAGAATCTATGACAACACTTTCGCTCTTTACCTTATGGTAATCACCAAGGCCATTAATAAAGCTCAGGCAATCCAGTTGGCCGATATCGGTATCAAGATAGAGATTTTTGTACTGAGTGCAATTTTCCCTGGTTATCTCAAGCGATTTTCGTTTTTTTGTCATACGGTGTACCGGATGCAAGCCTGATAATGCTTTTTGTAGGCGGAACAGGTTTTCGGGCGAAAAATCACAACAGATATCAATGTCCTGTGTTACATATGTGCAGCCATGAACTACACCTGCGAAGCCGCCCACAATGACAAAATCTACGTTTGATTTGGCCAACTGCTTTAGGAGGTCGGGAAAATTGCTTTTCATATGTGTTTTGCTTTTCGCAGTTTTTCTGCGGTGTTGAGTGCGATTTGGTGTCGTCGGATACGCTCGGCGGGAGTTCTTTTGATATTATCAATCAGCATAGAGATATCAATACCATAATCCCCTGCTGCTTTAATTGCATCTTTGTATTTTTGTAATATTTTAGCCATTTGAAGCAATAAGTTCTGCTAATCTCGGCAGTTTGCCGGTTTTTATATATATTTTCAACGCTTTTTTGACCGTATCTACGGGATTCAGGCCACGCTGTTTAATCGTAAAAAATACACTCATCAACACCGACTGGGTTATCGCTCCTTTTTCACTGCGGTTATTATAACTGTTTTTTCGCATTATCACCGCACCACGAATACTACGCTCACCAAAATTATTATCATAGGGCACATCTTTATTGTGCAAAAACGTAAACAACTCATCCTGATGGCGGATTAACCTTTTCAGTAAACGTTTCGCTTCTTTGTTAGACCAGCTAACTCCAAGTATAAGCTGCAATCGTTTTTCAATACGTCCACAACGTCTCTGATAAGTTTCTTCTTCCAGTTCAGCCTTACGCTTTCTAAGCCGAATCGCATCACGGATAAGCCTTTTAAGTTTTTTACTGAACCTTGCCCAGTCGCCGCTGGTGTTTTTATATTGCTGCACACGTTTCAACTCCCTCAGCAGGTGGCCAAGACACTTCTGTTTGGCGCAGGTCAGTACATTATAAGCATACCAGAAGTCACTTACCAATACGCCGGCAAAACACTCTTTGATAAACTCCAGAACCACAGGGCTGGCCCGGGTTCGCTCTATGGTAAATACCGTCGCCATTTCACTGGTAAAACACCACAGCCAATGAGTTTTTCCGTTTACACGCCAGCCGGTCTCGTCACCATGCAATACACCGGCTTTTTGAATATCTTCGATAATCTCTTGGTACCATTTCATAAGGATGTCAGCCAAACGATGCCACATCTGTACCAGGCCGCCCTGCGACATCTTAAACTGAAGGTGAAAATTGAATACCTCCAGTATCTGCGAAATCGTATTGCCCAATGCAAAATGAAGCCAGGCACTCAAAATCAGTATGCCATTGCCGATTGATGAATTTGGCAACGCTTCGGTTATCACCGGCTCGATTGCTTTTCGGCAGTTCGGACAGAAATCTCTGTGAATAATATGCCGGACGGTCTCAATTCGCACCTTGTCGGGAAGGTCTTCAATATAACGGTTACGAGTTGCCGAACACCTGTTCAATTTGCTTCCGCAGTCAGGACAGCGTGAGGCTCTGTGTTCGACAACTCTGTCTATTCTTTCAGGCTGTTGTCGGCGAGAACCTTTGTGGCCTTTTTTGCGTCCCAGCTTTTTGCTGCGTTTGCCATCGTTGTTGTTGGGCTTAACAAACACAGGCTTTTGAGCTGATGGCGTCGAGGGATCAGCAGCAATAGCCGCCGGCAGATTACTCACCCCTGGCTCAGCAAC
>CAZGGE010000041.1:16342-20601 GCA_964524285.1 uncultured Pirellulales bacterium | reverse complement strand
TGGAAGCCTTAGCTTCCGCTGCTTAAACCTTTATAAAAAATGCGAAAGTTAACCTGTTACGGTCTCACAAACTTTTTGTTGTTCTTAATATGCAAAGAGTATAGCAGACTATTACAGCCTCGCAAGACAAAATGATTTATAACTTATCTCGCTTCCTGCCAGCCTGTTTTTAAGTCTTCTAAGTGCCGCACTCAGCCGACGAATTAGCCCGGATAATCATAAAGCTCGCTAAATTCGCATTTATCATGCACAGGCCTGACGCTATTGTTAACCTTTGTTGAAAAAATGATAATGCACGGTAAATTCTTTACAGAAAATCACCATCAACTGTCGAAGTATATTCTGGATTCTTGCTAAAACAACGAATACTCGATATTGGCATTTATACTTATTTGCTTGACTTAAGCTCACAGATTTGATATAAATAAAATGCGGGTTAGCCCCTGCGGTGTTCGTACGGAAAGATAAATTTGAATTAACCGATACACCCATCTCAGGGAAATCAGACCTTGACGCGCCGAAAATGCCCGCTCGACGGGACTTTCGGACGCAAGCAACGATTACCCACTTTGAAATAATGGGTTTATTCAAATCCTTCCTACGGCACACGCGGAGGAAAACCCAAAGCACCTAAAGGGCCTGTTCATTAAAGCAGGCCTTTTGGATTTCCAACAGCTTATTGCAAAAACACGCTTGTAAGATAATGCTTCTGCTTAAAGACTTGATTGTATTTTTTGAAACATACGGTTGTAACTGCTTGACATCGCAACGCTTCCACAATTATAATTATTACCTTAACTACAATCCCTGTGTTCGAAAGAGCTGTTATGGAATCACAAAAACCAAATCTCTTGTCCCGGTTCCAATGGCAGATTGTCATTGCCTCTATAATGCTCACCTCACTTGCACTCGTCATTATCCTCTCGGTTTTTACGAACGTCTTTGAAGAGCTTCAGGCACACGCTGCTTTTGCTAAAATTTTGTCCTTTGTTGGTTTTGCTCTCCTCGGCGGTGTCGCCACTTTGCTGATAATCATTTTAAAAACTTTCGACCCCGGCATGAAAAACGACCGACATCTTGAAAATATCACCGATTTACTCAAAAAAAACAATGACTACATGTTACAGACCACCAAAAATACTCAATTGAGTGAAACTGCAAAAGCCATCGCATCGAGAGATATCGACAGGCAATCTCTGCGCGAAGCGGTCTTTGACAAGCTCCAGCAGCAGGATTTTTTCGCCGCCTGTGAAATTGTTGACGAAATCGCTCATTCCTCACCGTACAAAGAACTTGCCGAAACTCTCAGAAAGGAAACAGACAAATATCGAAACGCAAGCGATGAAGAACGCGTAAATCAGGTACTCGCTCAGATAGAAAAGCTCTTCCAGACTTACCAGTGGGCAAAAGCCGGTGCAAGAATTGAAAAACTCATAACGGATTTCCCCAATTCCAAAAAAGCTAAGGCCGCCAGACAAGAGCTTGTCGAAAGAAAGCAACAAAGAAAAAGAATACTCCTCAGAGCGTGGGATGAGGCCGTAAAAAGACAGGAAACTGACAAAAGCCTCGAAATACTAAAAGAGCTTGATTTATACCTCACCCCCAACGAAGGACTTGCACTCCAGGAAGCCGCAAGAGATGTATTCAGAACAAAGCTGCATAACCTCGGTGTTCAATTCTCGCTCGCCGTTTCAGAAAAACAATGGGCAAAAGCCGTTGAAATCGGAAGACAGATTATTCGAGATTTCCCAAACAGCAGAATTGCAGATGAAATAAGACAGGGAATGTCGGCCTTAAAACAAAAAGTGCATCACAAACAAACACCTTCCTGATGTGCTGTTTCTTTCGATATAATGATTACTCAAAGTCGAAAAGCGATTGGGTCTTTACCATTGTTACCTGCTCCGGATAGGCCGCAAAGGCATGAACATGTAGTTCGCTTTTGCGAGCTTCATAATCAATGTAGCAAAAAGGCTGCAATCCTCCCGTCTCAAGTTCAGGAAAGTGCATGTAAAGTCCGCGATTCTTTGAAAACTGCTCAAGGTCCTTTTGGCTTTGACGGTAAAGACTTGAGGTCATCTTCTCAACCTGGAAATCCGTCATGTAGCTTAAGCCTTTACTCAGAGTACACTTGTGCGAACGCGGCCCTCGAAAACGAAATCTTTCTATCAATCCACGCTGCGGAAGCATCTGGCCGGGTGTACTAACTATCTCCGTCAGGCATACTTCGCCAAAGAAAACACTGATAACGTGCGTACATCCCGTTATCCAGACTTGGGCTTCGTATTTGTGCGTTTTCAAATCTCGCTTGCGATAAATCTGAAATAGCTCCGGATGCAAAGGCCTTTGGAAAAGACTAAATGCCAGTTCTTCGATTGCAATGTCTATCTTAGGCAGTTCCATTTTTTAGTCCTTAATTAAACCGCACTACCTTTCATAACAATTATACCAAAATCGCCGCATCTGAATCAACCCACCTCCCAGTATTGGCAGCCGCGGTTATTGGCGTTATGGGACTATTTTTCTGCAACTTGCCGTAATTAAATGACTAACGAAAATAAAATTTTTTAAAAAATCTTGAATAAAAACAATTTTTTTATTTGCAGAAGAAAAACGAATTTAGCAAAACTGCCATGATGTTGTAAAAGGAATGTGTACCAGCCGTTATTCCAAATCCCCGTACTGCATATAATATCGCAAAATAAACTCCTGCAATAGCCCTGAAAAAAAACTTCGCCACCTCAAATCGGTCTCTATCATTCAACTGGCCTGTCAGAAAATCAACGTGATGATGCGCACTGAACAATCCTGCGGAAACGAGCACGGAAAAAACGATTGAAGTCTTGTAGTCGAGCTTAAAAACATTCTGAAAAAGGGACATCAAAAGACATATAAGAATAAGACGAAATACCAGCTCCTCGTATATGCCCGCGCCAATTCCGGTAACTACGTCGGCAAGCAGAGAGCCGTGCTCAGATGTATTCTCCTGAACAACCGCACTTCCTGCTGCCGCTTCAGTAAAACAACCGCAAAATGACGTTTTAACTCCACCCGTACCAAACTCCGGGCCGGCGTTGCCTTGTGAAGAACTGTTGAGAAAAATACCCAGAACTATCAGGGGAACCGCAAGAAAAACACACTCTATACCCATCCCCACCGTATCTGTCGCTCGAAAATCCCATCGCTTACGAGACGTTAATTGGCAGGTAAGAAGAATCACTATTACCATAAAAGGCGGCGCTATCCATGCCCACTTGCTGCCGAAACCGAGATAACCCAGTGCCTTCTGAAGCCACACAAACGCATCCACTAATACGCTCGACTGATTCAGAACGTCCGCCTGGATAAATAACACTCCCAGTTCGTAAAAGATAATAAATGGAAGCAAAAACAAAAGACCGTATATAGGCCGGCTCGTACGCTCAAGGTATGAGCCTTCGCCACGGTTTAGAAAATGTGCCCCGGCTTCGTTGGTCTTTGACATCGGATACGTTCGTAAAGAATATTAAAAAACTTGACGATTCCTTAAATAAAAAACGCCCGTATCTTTTAAACAAAATTCCTGCAGACAGAAGTTTACTTCAGCACCACAAAAATTACAATAGGCAAAAATCTTGTAGGAACTGAACTTATGCTGAGCCAAAAAATTAACGATATTTACAAACTGCTTTTTCGCAGCTTCGGCCCTCAAAAATGGTGGCCCGGAGAAACCACATTTGAAATAATCGTTGGTGCAATCCTCACCCAGAACACAAACTGGGCGAACGTCGAAAAAGCTATAAAAAATCTCAAAGACGCAGATTTACTGACGCCCCAAAAATTAAACCGCCTCGACAACGCTCAACTCGCACAATTCATTCGCCCCGCAGGCTACTTTAACGTCAAGGCAAAAAGACTAAAATCATTCCTCGCCTGGCTCACCGAAAACTATGACGCAGACCTTTCCCTACTTAATGACATAAGCACCGAACAGATTCGACTGGAACTGCTCGCCGTAAAAGGAATTGGCCCCGAAACCGCAGATTCAATTCTCCTCTACGCCCTCCAAAGACCCGTCTTCGTAGTCGACGCTTACACCGCTCGAATCGCTGTTCGCCACCACCTAATCGACCCCGATGCCGGCTATGAACAATTGCGCGAACTTTTTCAGTCCAGCCTTCCATCCGACGTCAGGCTTTTCAACGAATATCACGCTTTGCTCGTAAAGCTCGGCAAACGGTTCTGCCGCCCAAAACCCCGCTGCCCAAAATGCCCACTAC